>DATDNK010000402.1:0-3696 GCA_036518275.1 Candidatus Acidiferrum sp. | reverse complement strand
ATAACCATTACTAATCGCGAAGAATACGTGAGGGCATAGCGTGTCCGCTTCCGTCCTGAAAACTGCCGCAAATCGCAAATCCCCCGAATTCGAAAAGAACACGCGCCGCATCATTGATCTCCTCACGGAGATCAAGAATGAGGAAGAGCAGATTCGTCAGGGCGGTGGTCCTAAAGCGATTGAGTCGCAGCATAAGAAAGGACGGCTGACCGCGCGCGAGCGCATTGCCAAGCTAATTGATCCCGGCTCGCACTTTTTCGAGCTGGGCATTTACGCGGCATTCGAAATGTACGAAGAGTGGGGCGGCGCACCATGCGCGGGGACCATCACGGGCCTCGCCAAAGTCTGTGGCCGCACGTTCATGATCATCGCCAACGACGCCACGGTGAAAGCCGGCGCCTTTTTCCCGATAACCACCAAGAAGGTTATTCGCGCGCAGAATATCGCCATCGAGAATCACATTCCGACTATTTACCTCGTTGATTCGGCCGGAGTTTTTCTGCCTTTGCAGGAAGACGTGTTTCCCGATACGGACGACTTTGGCCGAGTCTTTCGCAATAACGCGGTCATGAGCGCTATGGGCATCCCGCAGATTACCGCCATTATGGGCATGTGCGTGGCGGGGGGCGCATATCTTCCGGTCATGTGCGATCACATCCTCATGACCGAGGGCTCGGGATTGTTCCTTGCCGGTCCCGCACTCGTGCAAGCGGCTATCGGCCAGAAATCTTCCGCCGAAGAGCTGGGCGGCGCAAGAATGCATTCGCAAATCAGCGGGACGGTGGATTTTCGGGAGCCCGATGACGAAGCGTGCCTAAGACGTATTCGGGCGTTGGTTGACAAGATGGGTGCCGCGAGCCCGTCGCCATTCAGCCACGTGAAACCGCGCGATCCTCTCTTCTCAGCGGAGGAAATCTACGGCATCTTTTCGAGCGATCCGGCAAAACAATATGACATGCGAGAGCTCCTTGCCCGCATCGTGGACGCCGGTGAATTTGAAGAGTACCGCGCTGAATACGGCGAGACGCTGCTCTGCGGCTACTCGCGCATTGGTGGATGGGCGGTCGGCATCGTCGCCAACCAGAAAAAGCACGTGCAGACGCTGGCGCGCGGTTCGGATCAGAAACGCATCGAATTCGGCGGCGTGATTTACACCGAATCAGCAGAAAAAGCTGCGCGGTTTATTCTGGACTGCAACCAGAACCGCGTCCCGCTGATCTTCCTGCACGACGTAAATGGCTTTATGGTTGGCAAGGATGCCGAGTGGAGCGGCATCATCCGTGCGGGCGCCAAAATGGTGAACGCCGTGTCCAATAGCGTGGTCCCGAAAATCACCGTGATTTGCGGCGGAAGCTTTGGCGCCGGTCATTACGCCATGTGCGGCAAAGCCTACGATCCGCGATTCATTTTTGCCTGGCCCACAGCGCGCTACGCGGTGATGAGCGGCGATTCGGCCGCAGGCACGCTTGTCGAAATCAAGCTGAAACAGCTCGAACGCGAAGGCAAGAAAGTCGACGAAAAGCAAAAGAAGGAACTGTACGACTCCGTCCGCGCCACCTACGAGCATCAGACCGATCCGCGCTACGCTGCGGCACGGCTGTGGGTGGACGCCATCATCGATCCGGCTCACACACGCGAAGCGCTGATCTGGGCGTTGGAAGCCGCATCGCTAAATCCCAACATTCCCGAGTTCAAAACAGGGGTACTGCAGACGTGATTAGCAAACGCACCAAATTATTAGCTCTCCCGGCGGCGATTTTCCCGTTCTGGTTTGTAGTGGACTTGATTCTTCAACGCATCATCCATTTTCGCAATCCGGCCTCTGATTTTTTTCAACCACTCGAACCTTATTCACTGTTTGTGATGTATTTTGTCTTTCTCTGTGCGCTTTTCATGCCGTTATTCCTGTTTTCACTAGTATGGGACTTCTGGCACTCCAAAGGGGCACATGAGCGAAGTCGTTAAATTGATCGAGTGCCCGAGGGATGCCTGGCAGGGTCTTGCAGATTTCATTCCTACCGAATACAAAGCGGAGTATTTGAAAGAACTCGTGCTCGCCGGATTCCGCCATATTGACGCGGTCAGCTTCGTTTCGCCAAAGCACGTCAAGCAAATGGCGGACAGCGAAGAGGTGATGGCGAAACTCAACGCTTCCCTTCCAACAAATAGCGAGCCGCCGGAAATCATCGGAATTGTCGTCAATGAGAAGGGATTGGAGCGCGCGCTGGCTACACCCGGCGTCAGGACTATTGGCTACCCATATTCCATCTCCGCCTATTTCCGGCGTGCCAATGCCAACATGTCGCGGGAAGAATCACGCAAGCTGGTTGAAAAACTAAAGAAAGAGACGCTTGCCGCGAACCGCGGCCTGTTAGTTTACGTTTCCATGGCCTTTGGAAACCCCTATGAGGAGCCCTGGGGCCCCGAAATCGTTGCCGATACACTTGAGTGGCTTAAAGATATACGCGTGCGCATGGTCTCATTGGCTGATACCGTTGGCACGGGGACACCGGAACTCGTCGGGAAGTTGTACCGTCAGGTAAAGGATCACGTCGCAGGCATTGAACTCGGCGTTCATCTTCACAGCCGACCTGAGAATGCGGAAGAAAAAATCCTGGCAGCGTACGAAGCGGGATGCCGTCGCTTTGACAGCGCGCTCACCGGCCTTGGCGGGTGCCCGTTTGCGGGAGACAATCTGGTCGGCAACATTGCTACCGAGGATGTGATGGCCGCGTTGCGTAAGGCAGGAGCTGAACCCGGCATCGAGGCGACGCGGCTTTCGAAAGCACTCGAAATGACCAGCGAAATTCGCGCAAAATACGCCCATGCTCCGCTCGTGCATTGAGAGGAGACTCAACCCATGTATTCCACACTTCTCCTTGATAACTCCGGACCAATCGCCACCATTACGCTGAACCGCCCGGACAAGCGTAATGCCATTTCGGCCACCATGATTGCCGAGCTGCAAACCGCGCTCGATGAAATTGAAAAAAGTCATGCGCGCGTAGTTATTGTCACCGGAGCGGGCAAAGCCTTTTGTTCAGGAATGGATTTGGAAATGCTCGCGGCTATCGCCCAGCAATCCGCTGCCGAAAACCAGGAAGATTCTCGCCGAATGGCAAAGATGTTTCGGCGCATTTGGAGTTTTCCGCGGCCCATGATCGCTGCGGTCAACGGAGCTGCTCTCGCGGGTGGCTGCGGCATTGCCACATTGTGCGACTTCACGCTCGCGGTTCCTGAGGCGAGGTTTGGTTATACCGAAGTTAAAATCGGATTCCTGCCGGCCCTTGTTTCCGTCTTTTTGATTCGCCAAATCGGAGAAAAACGAACTAGAGATCTTCTGCTCACCGGACGGATTATTGAGGCCGAGGAAGCTAAAGCGCTGGGCCTGATCAGCGAAATTGTCCCGGCGGAAAACCTTCTCGCACGTTCGAGGGAGCTAGCCGAACTTCTGATTGCCGCGAGTCCCGCAAGCCTGTCGCGCGCAAAACGATTGATGACCTCCGCGGCGGCAGCGACCGTCGACCACGACCTCGAGCGCGCAATCCTCGAAAATGCGCGCATTCGCTGCACACCCGACTTCAAGGAAGGCCTTGCCTCCTTCCTGGAAAAACGAAAACCCGTCTGGCAAGGCAAACCCGAATAGGCGGTGAGATTTCGAATGATCGAATATCACGATGCAAAAGTGCGTGTCCG
>DATDNK010000401.1:0-3665 GCA_036518275.1 Candidatus Acidiferrum sp. | reverse complement strand
CCAGAGCACGCGGCGAAGAGTAACTCAGAAGAGTGAGCCGAGTCCCCAACCAAAGACTCCAAAGCGATTGTGCGCGTGCAAGAGTGATTTGCTGGAGAGAGGAATCACGCGGTCGAGGCGAAGCACGTTGAGCGCGTAGTAGGAACGAAACGGCACCTGGACGCTAGGGATGGTCCATTCGAGTTGAACGCCCGTCGAACCGTGCAGGATGCCATTGGTAGTGCTGAGAAGGGTGGGCTTGGCTGGGCCAAGCCAGTTGGGAAGCAGCCAGCCGGAACCGAGATCGAAGAAGCCTGCGGCCCGGACGCCGCTGCGAAGCGGAATGCGATATTCGGCGTTCGTGGCGGTGAGGAGGTTCGCGCCTGCGTACGAGGGTGCATACCTTGTAGCGCCCGAGGCGGTAGTCGTTGGCGTGAGGGCGAGAGGGCCGAGTTCGCCGTCGCGAAGGCCGCGGACGAATTCATCGCCAGAGAAAAAGCGAGAGTAGAAAGGCATGTTTCCACGATAACTTCCCGCCGCTCTGAATGTGCTGCGAAAAGCCCACGCGTTCCCTGACGCAAAAATCGGATCGCGGAAAATGCGTGCCGCTTCGCCAGAAACGCGTACCATGTTTTCGTCGCCGCCGAGGAAGCCACCCGAGGCGGAGTCCGAGAAGGAAATCCGTTCGTTGCCGGTGTCGTGCAGCCAGGCCGTTCCCAGCGAGCGGCTGGAAATGTGTGCGCGAAGATCGATGGGCGGAGCGCCAATCGTGCTGGATGTATTGCCGAATGTTTGGTCGGAAGTGGTGCGCGAAAGAGTGTAGTTGACGCCGAAGGAATCGGCGTTGGTCAACGCGTAGGTCCAAGGCACGTTGATCCCCACGCTTTGAGTCTTAAGGAAGGGTCCCTGGACGCCGTGTGTGAAGCGCGGGCGGATCACATTGTCAAAAATGGAGAAGGCGAGCGAGCTCCGCGTGCCAAAGATTCCATCCTTGACAATGCCCAGAAGGAGTTGCAAAGTCTCCGAGCCGCCTTCGAGCTTCGCGGAAAGGAACTCTTCGCGGTTAAACAGATCGAAGACCGTATAAGCGAGGCCAAGCGTGCTGCCAAACTGAGCGCGACCGCCGTCGAACGTAACGCGCTGCTGGCCGATTTCTTCAAGGTGAATTGAAATATCCGCAGTGTGGCGGACCTCGTCGAGTTGGATTCGGATGTTCTCTCTGCGAATGGGCTTGAAGTAGCCGGTGCGCGCGAGTTTTGTGAGGCCTGTTTCCAATGCTCGGTCATCAAATGGCTGACCTTCCCGCAGCGGAATTCGTCTCCGCACGAAGCGGTCGTTGAATTTGTGCAAGCCCTGGAATTCGAGGCGATGGACGAGATAGGGGGGCGAATCGCTGAGCGTGAGCTTCAACCGAGCAGCATGTGTTTCGGAGTCAAAACTGGGATTCGCCTCGACAACCTGGAAGGAGTTAGGACTCGATTGAGAATGTCGCGGACGCAATCGCTGGGAATAAAAGCGGCGCATTCTATCGATTTCTTGTTGAGAGAAAGCGCGCCTTGGCTCAATGACGGGAAGGACAAGAGGCTTGCCACTTTGGGTTTCGATAGCTTGTTGAAGGCTTTGGCCTATGTCAATGGACTCGAGCCGATAGAAAGGGCCAGCTTGCACGGGGATGGTAACTAAGAGTCCGGGCTGCGCTGCGTGGTGGGGAAAGGGAAGCCATCTGCGGGATCGCGCCGTGATTCTTTCTACTTGCGCATTGCCGACGCTAGCTTCCGGGTAACCATGGTCATGGTAGTAGGTCAGGATGCGCTGGCGATCTTCTTCAAATGCCTCTCGCGTGTACGCGTCTTTGCTACGAAGCGAGGCGAGTGGCTTCCACGGCGCGATGCTTTGCATTTGCCCACGCAAAAGTTCTTCCGAAACGCCCGGGTTGCCTTCAAAGCGAACCTGGCGGACGGGAAGATGCGGACCATCGGCTATGTCGAAGCGGACACTGACTGTGGCGTTCTTTTGTCGCTGGCGATGCATTTGGACTGAGGCTTCAGGATGTCCCAACTCGTTTAGAGCGCAACGAATCGCTAACGCAATGTGTTCCAGCGCCGCTGGATCGGCCGGTTTGCCAAGGCCAGGGGTAAGCTGCTTTTCTTTCAGCAGTTTTTCAATCTGATTGGGCGAGAGCAGTCGCGAGCCGGAATACTCGACGTGGGAGAGAATCGGCTCTTCCTCGAAATGCAAAATCAGAGCGATGCGTCTCTGCGGAGGAGAGTTCTGAAAATTGAGTGTGCTTCGAGGCAGTTCCTCTACTCGAATCGCGGCAAACCAGCCAAGCCTGTCGAGAGTGCGAAGATCGTTGCGAAGCTTCGCCGCGTCAAACCGATCACTCGGATGCACAGAAAGTTGCGCCGCAACAGCTCCCGGAGAAATATATCGCAGGCCAGTGAACCCGATGGAATCAACGATAGCAATTTCTTTCGTCTTGAGCGTTTCGACAGACGCTTCAGGCAAGCGAGCCGCAATTTGACCGAGAAGAGGAACGGCCGTCGCAGACACGGACAGCAGCCCGATGGAAACTTTCAGCCAACCCACGAGCGTATCTCCTTGCACCGAGGAGAACGAAGGAACAGATGACCGCAAGCTCCCCCGGGTTGTCTGCTTTGACTTTCAGCGCGACGGGACACTAAGATGCGCAAGCCATGCCCCCGAAGAAATTCCTTTTGCCTCATCCCGAGCCCACGGACGCATTGACTTACGCGCGGTTCACGGGCGTGCCGACCTTTATGCGGTTGCCACATATCACGGACCCGGAAGAGCTGGAAGTGGCGCTGGTGGGCGTCCCGTTCGATGGTGGGACAACATATCGGCCGGGGCCCCGTTTTGGCCCTCGGCACATTCGGGAACAATCGGCCATTATTCGGCCCTGGAATCCAGTATTGAAGGTGAATCCGTTTACCAAGCGCCGCACGGCGGATTACGGCGACTTGAGCGTCAATCCGCTTTCGATCGAGGACACCTTTCGTCGCATCGAGACGGGCATCGCACCGTTGCTTGCTGCTGGGGCGCGTTGTGTGTGCGTAGGCGGCGATCACTCCATCAGCCTGCCGCTGTTGCGCGCCGTGGCAAAGAAGCACGGGCCGGTTTCGCTGATTCAGTTCGATGCGCACAACGACCTCTGGGACGAATACTTCGGCAGCAAGTATTCTCATGGAACGCCCTTCCGCCGGGCGTTTGAGGAGGGACTGCTCAAAGATGGAAATGTTTTGCAGGTGGGCCTGCGCGGGCAGGTTTATGGTGAAGACGACTTCGATTTCGCGCGCAGACACAAGGTGAAGATGGTGACGTCGGAGGAATTTCATAGCCAAGGAATCGCGCCGGTGCAGAAACTCTTGCGCACCTTTCGCGGCAAGCCCGTGTACATCACGCTGGACATCGATGTCGTTGATCCGGCATATGCCCCAGGAACAGGAACGCCACAAGTGGGCGGGTTGACGAGCATCCAGATTCTCGAACTGGTTCGCGCGCTCCGTGGATTACAGATCATCGGCTGCGATCTCGTAGAAGTCTCTCCACCTTACGATACGGGCGAAATCACTTCGTTGCTGGCGGCAAATCTCCTCTTCGAACTGCTCTGCGTGCTCTAAATGGCCACGCTGGCACGCAAACTTCGATTGCACGATTACTTCGCG
>DATDNK010000400.1:0-26169 GCA_036518275.1 Candidatus Acidiferrum sp. | reverse complement strand
GTGTTGTAGCAACGTGAATTTGTCACCCTAACGGCAACATAAAAATGTCACCCTGGGGGCACGGCAGTATGATCCAGGCGGGTGTCGCCGTAGTACAGCGACACCCGGCCGTCCAGAGCTTGGTAAATTTGCACTTTTGCGCCAGCGAAGCTGAAGCGGCGGCTTTGCGGTGGGATCTGCAAGCGGTGTCCCTGCCACTGGACGACGTTATCGTTGCTGACGATGCGTTCATGCCGGAAGGCACAGACGCGCGCGAGATCCTCGGGAGCGGAGCGCCAAGCTTTAGCCGCCTCGCGCGGGGTGCGCGCGAAGCGGCGGTTGTAGTCGGCGAGGAAGCGGCGCAAGACGCGATTGGCCGAATCCAGGTCGCAGGCGCCAGCAAGGCGGAGTTCGCTGCACAAGCGATCCTGCAGTACGCCCCAGAGGCGTTCGACGCGGCCCTTGGCCTGCGGGGATTGTGCGGCGATGAAGGTGATGCCGAGTTGCTCTAAAGCGCGACCGAACTGGGTCGGCTCGCGTTTGCCGGCCACTTCTTCTTCCAGAGTCCAATGGTCATCATGGCGCACGAAGATGCCGCTGCGATCCCCGTAGAAGGCCGGCGGCACGCCGAAGCGTTGCAAGAGGCTCTGGAGCAGGTGGAAATAGCCTTCGGTGGTTTCGGCGAGGAAGAACTTTGCCGCCAGGATTTTGCCGGTGGCGTCGTCTTGCATGCCGAGAACGGTGAGGCGCGGGCCGCGGCCTTCCAGCCAGTCGTGCGGAGAGCCGTCGAGCTGGACCAGCTCTCCTTCGCGAGCGACGCGCAGGCGGCGCTGGCGATGAGCGGGAGCGCGGCGCTTGCGCGGCGAGCCGATGCCGGCCTGGCGCAGCAAACGACGCAACGCTTCGCGACTGAGGCACACGTCCTCGACTTCATTGAGCTTTTCGGCCAGATGATGATCGTTAAAGCCGGTGTATGTGGTGCGTGCCAAACGCAGAATGTTTTTGCGTTTTTCGTCGGGCAAGCGTCGGTGGCTGGGGCGGCCCCGGTTGGCGTGAGCCAGCGCCGCCTCCCCGCCTTCGCGCCAGCGCTTCTTCAAGCGCTTAATGTGTCGCACGCTCAGGGAGAGCAGTTCGGCGGCGCTGGCACACGCCATCTCTCCCTTCACGCATCTGGAAATGACCGCCACTCGTTGCAACTCCTTCTGACTCAACGCGAATGTCTCCTGTCTCATGGGTGACATTTTCACGTTGCCGTTAAGGGGTGACAGAATTATGGAGCTAAGACATCTTGTGCATTCAATGGGTTGCGGAATCAGCCAGGAATGGTAACTTTATGGAATATGTCCCCCAGGCCCCACGCCGAAGGGCAAGCGACCTGCAACGTTTTGCGCATCTATCAGTGCGGCCAGTGGGGCGCTTGCACTCCAAGTGTCCCACGATTGTCACGCACCATTCAATTCTGGGGGACTCTACCCATGTCAGGTTTTCGTTCCCGCAAGCGCCTCCTCGGGGGCTTTTTCTTGGGCGCCCTTCTGTTTTGCGTGGCCATCGGCCAGGCGCAGGATGGCGCGCGTAAAGTGCTGAAGAAGGCTCCCGTCCCGTATCCGAACATCTTGAAAAGTAAGGGCATTGGAGGAATAGTCCGGTTAAAGGTGTTCATCAAAGCCGATGGCTCCGTGAGGGACACCGAAGTGATGGGCGGTAACCCAATCTTGGCGGAAAGTGCACAAAAAGCGGTTATGCAGTGGAAGTTCTCGCAGGCTAGTTCCGAAACCGCTTTGGAAATCTCCGTCGTCTTCGATCCACATGCCGATTCGAGCAATTAAACCAGAGTGACTTAGAGCACGGGGAACCACCAAGCTTGACAGATTTTTCTTGCGTGGACCGGGACAAATCAAAACTCACGTACACTTCGCAAGCTATTCTGGCACCAAAGAAAACACTTCGAGCAGAAGACCAGAGGGAGGCCGATATCGGCATCTTTTTTTGTTTGACCAGATAACTTCTGTGAAACCAAAGTAAGCGAAGCCTACCCGAGGTTGCACTCCACTGTCCCCACCACCCAAGACCTCCGATAAAGGTTGTAATACTTTCCTATTACGACGCTAGATTGTGAGACCTGCCCCAATTACAAAGAATACAGAAAAGCGTAACGAGCAGTTAAGAATCTCAAGAAAACTGTAACTAAATCGTCCTTTAACACAGTTAATTTAAGCTTTGGGAAACACCATAATTCGTTGAGCGACATAAGGTTACTAGCCCAGTTGAAGTAGTGTCGATAAATTGATGATTCTTGGACCATGACGTGCCCCGCGTTAGGAGGGGTGGCTTGTTTGCCGCAGATGCTTTTCTTGGTGCGATCTGCGATCTCATTCTGCTCTGGGATTAGTAGCAATTCGGAGGACTTATATGGAAACGGCGGGTGTGTTTGGCAGACTGGTGAGCAGGGGGAAACAACCCTGGATAAGCAGCACAAGAGCCGGAAACTTCTTCAAGAGCTTGGCGTGGGTCATTGATTTACGATTCCTCGCAACCTTTGCTCTCCTCTTCGTATTCGCGACGAATGTTGCGTCTCAGGTCCCTACGGGTTCCATTGTCGGAACAGTCAAGGATGCTCAAGGGTTGCCCGTTGATGGAGCGAGCGTCACGCTAACGAACCAAGGCACGAACTATGCCTACAGTTCCATCACCGGCCCAACCGGCGGCTACCAATTCGAGCACATCGATTTTGGAATATACAAAGTAACTGTGGCCAAGGCTGGCTTTAAGAACGGAGTCGTTCAGAATATCAAGCTCGATGCTTCGACCCAATACTCCGTAACACCTATTACGCTCGAACTCGGTGCTACGACAGAATCCATTGTCGTTAACGCCGGCGCCGAGTTGGTACAAACCACCAGTGCTGAAATGACTCAGACCGTGGAGATGAAACAGATCGAAGCCTTGCCGATCTTGGACAGGAACCCGCTTAACCTGGTGAGCTTGGAAGCTGGTGTTAATCAAAACGGGCGGACTGTGACGGTCATCAACGGACAGCGCGAATCGTTTGCCAATGTCACGATTGACGGCATAAACGTTCAGGACAACTTCATCCGGACCAATACACTGGATTTCCTGCCGAATCTCCCTTTTAGCAGCCAAGCAGCCGAATTTACCATCACTACCTCGAATTCCGGCCCGCAAGATGGTGGTGCCTCAGCGCAAGTCAGTATCGTAACCCCGAGCGGCACGAACAGTTGGCATGGCCAGGGATTTTGGTACTACCGCACGGCTGCCTGGGCGGCGAATGATTGGTTCAACGCTGCCGCAGGGGGGGCAAAGCCTCCGCTTTTGCAAAACCAAGGGGGCGGATACATCGGCGGTCCAGTCGTTAAGAACAAGCTTTTTGTGTACGGCTATTACGAATTGTTGCGGCTACGCCAATCCAGCACCCGGAGCCAAAACGCGGGAGTTCCGGCAACAATTTTGAGCGCAAACGCGAAGCAAGGCCTGTTTACGTACACACCTACGTCATGCGCCACTCCTCCGTGCTCCCCAGTGACAGTTAACCTTTTGACCCTTGAGAATCAGAACCCGAATCGTGATCATCCGGCCCCCGTTTTTACAATCGACCCGATTATGGCCAATATTCTAAGCAGGACGCCAAACACAGCAAACAGCTCGGGAGCCGGGGACGGCGTGAACACCCTGGGATTCGACTACGTTCAGAGGAGTAATAGGACTCGGGACAATTACGGGGCTCGCGTGGACTACAACTTGAATGACCGCAACTCCCTTACCACCACGTGGTCTTGGAACCGTGACATTGTGGATCGCCCCGACATCGATACCTCGTTCGACGTCGTTCCTCTTGTGCAGAACAACGATTCAATCAAATTCCTTTCTACGGCCTGGCGTTGGAACCCCACTAGCTTGTTCACGAACCAAGTGCGCTTCGGATTTGATCTCGCCCCTGCTTACTTCTTGACGAGCAGAAACTTCAGCTCCGGCTTTCTCACCGCCGGAACCCTGTCTACCAACCCGGATCCGAATTTCCGTGCTCAGGGTCGCGATACCCATACTTGGTCTTGGCAGGACAATGCCAGTTGGGTGCACGGCAGGCACACCGTCTTGTTCGGCGGGCAGCTGCAACGGACCACAATTTACGCAACGAATCAGGCGGGCACCCTACCGACCCTGACTCTGGGGTTCGCTCAGGCAAATCCGTTTATTCTCGAATCCACAGCACCACCAGGATTCACGCCGGATTTTACGCAGCCTATCTCCACCTCCGATCGTAACCGTGCGCGCAACTTGCTCGCGGAGCTTACCGGTTTTCTGACCAGTGAGTCACTAACATTCAATGCCAAGTCACAAACGTCCGGTTTTGTCGCTGGCGAGGCAAACAATAGAAACTATCGTCAGAACGACCTGGCGTTCTACGGTGGGGACTCATGGCGCGTTAACCGCAAACTGACTTTCAATTATGGATTGCGCTGGGAGTATTTCAATCCGGTTAATGAGAGAAACGGCCTCATCCTCTTACCAGTTATACCCGCTGGGCAAACTGTCCTGCAGACCATTCTATCCGATGCTACAGTGGACTTCGCTGGCGGCCCCAGCAAGCGAGGCTTGTACAACCCCGACCGTAATAATTTTGGTCCTAACGTCGGGATTGCGTGGGATCCGTGGGGCAATGGCAAGATGGCAGTCCGGGCGGGCTATAGCGTGAATTATGTGAACGACAGCTTTTTCACCGCTGCGGCCAATGCGGCGAATGGCAATGCGGGCCTCTCTTCGGCAAAGAGCATCACCAATCTCAACGGTCCAACCGTAAGCGCTCCGGCGGCGATTCCCACGCCGCCTTTTACAGTTCCCACGACGTTTTCTGCCAACGAGGCCGCTGTGGGCCTGGCTTCCAACGCAGGATTTGCTATTGATCCCAATACACGTACCCCGTATGTCCAGCAATGGAACGTGAGCGTACAGCGGGAAATAGGCTGGAACACTTCTGTGCAGGTTAGCTACGTCGGCAACCACGGTGTGGGATTGTTTCGAGGGATTGATGTCAATCAGGTCATTATTCGTGAGAACGGATTTCTGGACGATTTTAACCGGGCTCGCGCAAATTTCTTCCTGACCGGGAATCCGGCCTGCACTACAACCGGGTGTCAGACACTCACCTTTTTCCCTAATCTAGTCGGAGGGGGCCTCCTCAATAACCCAACCGTAGTTTCCTTTATCAGCGCGGGCATTGTCGGAGATTTGGCCGATCTCTATCGCACAAACAGAATCATCAACAACGATGGAACGGATCCCTTTGCGCTGAACCCACTCCTTCGCGGCGGCGACATCTTGAAGAACGGTTCGAGCTCAACGTGGAACGCCGGCATCGTCGAAATTCGGCGTCGCTTTAACCGAGGATTATACTTCCAGGCTAATTATGTCTTCAGCAAGGCTCTGACGGACTATTCGGGAGACACGAACGGAGACCAAACGCGGTTCCTGCCCTTGCTCGACAACGCACACCCGGAGTTTGAACGCAGCCGGGCTAACTTCGATATTACCCATGCGTTTAAAGCGAACTTTACCTACGAACTCCCAATTGGAGAAGGGCACAGGCTGTCTCCCTCAAATCGCATGATGGGTCGCCTGATCGGCGGCTGGGACTTTAGTTCCGTGTTTACCTGGCAGACCGGGTCACCTTATTCCATCTTCTCGGATGAAGGTTTACTCAACCGCGAGGCAAGGTCAAGCCGTGAAACAGCTGTGACAACCTTGACGCTCGCTCAGCTCAAGAATCAAACTGGCATCTTTATTCAGCCGGGTGGGACCGTTTTCTCCATTAACCCAAATCTCGTTAACCCAGACGGCACCGGAGCAGGGCCCGACGCATTGACCTGCACTCCAAGCGTCCCTGGCGGATTCTGCAACCCGCAACCCGGACAGCAGGGCAATATTCCGATCAACTTCTTCAGCGGCCCGAGCTTTTTCGGCATGGACTTTGCGGCAAGCAAATCGTTTAAGGTCACGGAATCGAAGCGATTTGAGTTCCGCGCAGAAGCATTCAATGTCCTGAATCACCCAGTGTTCCTTGTCGGCGACCAGTACATCAACGGTTTTACCAGCACGGGCGCCCTCGTTAACTTTGGACAGAGCACCAGCACTGTCTCCACGCCGAGGATCCTGCAAATGGCGTTGAAATTTGTCTTCTAGTTGAAGTTGGCACTGATAAGTCGAACTGTCCACTTCGGCTAGCAAACGGAGATGGGAATCCCCCAAACAGGGGGATTCCCATGCAGTCCCCTGCCTCTTCCGCGGAAATAAGACCCTGCGAGAAAAACAAGGAGCGCGCAAATTCTTCACAGGTCTAGTACCCATAAAGCCTCCCAAGCCATGCTCGACATTCGCGTATTCTATTGATTCTAAAAACCTTAATCGGGCTCCCAAATTCCTGTCTTTTTTGGCGTATGGCGTGCCATTTCATCTGCCAGCAACACGTAATCCTTAGTTCCAACACTACAAAGCGACCGCCCCCCACCCGGCCCGTCGCGGTACACTTTCATCTTGGGATTGAGGAGTCCAGATGCGCACGACCCTGAAAATCGTCCTGCCTCTGATCGTGAGCGTCGCCAGCGTGTCGCTTCTCTTCGCCGGTTACCAGGTTAGAAGCCAGCGGCGCATCTTGCGCAATGACCTTTCGCGCCGCGCGGAAATCCTGGCAGAAAGTCTGCAAGAAAGTGTCGAGCGCGTGTTGGACCGGCCCCAGGAAAAGAACCTACAGCGACTGGTCGAGCGTTATGGACAACGCGAACACCTGAAAGGAATCGCGATTTACGACTCCACGGGCCGCAACCTGGCCATTACCCCCGGACTCCTGCGTATTTTGCCATTGCGCCCCTTGGTTGCCGCGCGGGCCACTCGAGAAAACAAAGGGGTGGGCGAATTCCTGAGCGCCGACCAGACCTCTGCGCTTCAGGAAAGTGATGCCGTCCCCGAGCACCTGTATGCTCTGCCGCTTCACCGCGGAGAAGAAATCGCAGGTGCTCTTGTGCTGGTTCACGATACCAGTTACATCGACAACCAAGTAGCGCACACCCTGCGTGATTCCCTTCTGAATGCTCTTGTCCAGACTCTGCTAATTAGCGGCCTCGCACTGATTCTTGTGCGTTGGACGTTCACGGGCCCACTGACCAGAACGGCAAATTGGGTGCGCTCGCTGCGGACCGGCCAGGCAACTTCGCCTGCGGCCCTCCCGCAGGGCGAAATCATGGATCAGTTGCACCATGAGGTGACCCACCTGGCAAAAGATTTACATTCGGCAAGGGCGGCTGCGGAATCGGAAGCCCGTCTGCGAGATTCGAACGCTTCTCTGTGGACGGCCGAACGGCTCAGGGTTAGCCTTCGCAACCGGCTTCAAGAAAAGCCTCTCTTTGTCGTGTCGAATCGCGAACCGTATATGCACGTGTTCGATGGAAAAGAGAAAACCGTCAAAATGATTGTGCCCGCCAGCGGCGTAGTCACAGCCCTCGAACCAGTCTTGCTGGCATGCAACGGCACATGGATCGCAAATGGTTCGGGTAACGCTGACCGCGAAGTCGTCGATTCCCGCGACCATCTTCGGGTTCCCCCGGACCGGCCGAGCTACACCCTTCGGCGCGTCTGGCTCACCGACGAAGAAGACAAAGGCTACTACGAGGGCTTTTCCAACGAAGGCCTTTGGCCGCTTTGCCACGTCGCGCACACGCGCCCGATTTTTCGCCCCGAAGACTGGCTGCAATATCAGCGGATTAACCAGCGCTTCGCCGATGCCGTCTTGCAAGAGATGGCGGACGTGGAATCGCCGATTCTCCTGGCGCAAGACTATCACCTCGCGTTGGTTCCACGTATGGTCAAGGACGCCCGTCCAGATGCGCGCGTTGCTATTTTCTGGCATATACCTTGGCCTAATGCGGAAGTCTTTGGAATTTGCCCCTGGCAACGTGAACTGATTGAGGGATTGCTGGGCGCGGATTTGATTGGCTTCCACATTCAATCGCATTGCAACAATTTTCTGGAGACCGTGGACCGGGCGTTGGAGGCACTTACAGAATGGGATCGATTCGCGGTGAATCGGCAGGGCCACGTTACGCGCGTGCGGCCTTATCCCATTAGCGTGGCTTTTTCGGAGAATCTCCGTATCCCCGGCAGTCGAACCAGCGCAGGCGCATTGCGTGCTGCCTTGTGTGAAGAAATGGGCATCGAGGCGTCGCTCCTCGGAGTCGGCGTGGATCGCGTTGACTATACCAAGGGAATTCTCGAGCGGTTCCGGGCGTTGGAGCGCTTCTTCGAACTCAATCCAACCTACCAGCAGCGATTCTCGTTCGTGCAAATCGGCGCGCCCAGCCGGACCGACATCGAACGCTACAGGAGTTTCCTCGACGAAGTCAGCTCCGAGGCGGATCGCATCAATGCCCGCTTCCAGACACCCCGGTGGAAACCGATCGTGTTCCGCAGGAAACACCATTCCCATGAGGAGATTTCCCGGTTCTACCAGGCCGCCTCCTTCTGCATGGTCACTTCCCTACACGACGGAATGAACTTGGTGGCTAAGGAATTTGTGGCTTCCCGCGAAGACGAACGCGGGGCACTCATCTTGAGCACGTTTGCCGGAGCAGCGCACGAACTGACCGATGCCCTCCTGGTGAATCCGTACGACATTGCGCAGCTCGCGCGCGCTATTCATCGCGCACTCGAGATGCCCGAGCAGGAACAGGCCGAACGAATGCAGCGCATGCGCCACACCGTGCGGCAACATAATGTCTATCGATGGGCGGCTCATCTTCTGTCCGACCTGACCGAGATTCGCGTCGAACAGGCGGAGCGCGCGGAAGCATAAGAGGGCCGCTACTTTTTGAATGCGAAGGCGCTCCGCCTTGCAACGGGGCGTTGGCATGGGCATCTAAGTATCGAGAGGGTTGCTGACTTGAACGTTGCCGAAACACCGTTCGACTTCGTTACCGCTTCCTATCTCACTCGCATTGGGAATCAATCGGCCGGAACGCTCGCGGAATTGTTGACCGGACTTGAAAATTGCAGCGACGCCTCCATATTTCATCACACTTTTCAGACTCTAGGGACGCATCACTTCCTCACGGAAGGCTTCTCCAACGATTTCGCGGAGTGGGTGCTCTCTTCCGCAAACCGGAATGATCTTGCCGAGCAGCTCGCGGCCCTCGACGTCCGCGATTACACGTCGATTGCCGCGCTGCGCAGCGATCTTTGCCGCATGGTCCGGGATTTCTGCACCGCTCAGCCTCAACTGGCGGCACAAACCGGCCTCGAACGCTTTTACTTCTGCGAGAGCTTGGAAGTGACAGTGCCCTTCGGCCGCAGTGCACGGAACTTGGATGAGTTCCGCGAGGGCCTCGAGCACCTCAGCCACGCCGGCTTCTACTATCACTTCATCTCCTCGCGATTGCGGCTCCAGCTCCAAACCAACGACTTCTCGAGATGGCTCTCCGACCTGGGGCTCCGAACGCTCGCCGACAGCGTCAATCGCATCGATATCTATACCAACACGCTGGACGGCGCCCGGGCTAAGATGCTCCGCCTAATCGACCGCGAACGGAGGAAGGCATGACCGAAGTTCTGGCGGCGAACCGCATCCCTCTCGAAAGCTATGCGGAAGTGGTTGGCGCAGGCGAGATCGAGGAGTTGCGCGCCCTGGCCAAACCGCTGCGCGGCCGCAGCATCGAGATGATCAACTCCACGGCTGTGGGCGGTGGAGTTGCGGAAATCCTTAACCGCCTGGTGCCGCTCGCGGAGGAGCTGGAACTCGGCATGCGCTGGGAAGTAATGAAAGGCGCCGAAGAATTCTTCGATGTCACGAAATCGTTTCACAACGCCTTGCATGGTGAGCCTTACCACCCGAAGCCCAAGGATTTTGAGATATTTCTTTCTTACAATGAACGGAATCGCACGGCTCTGACCCTCGATGCTGAATTCGTAGTCATTCACGACCCACAGCCCGCGGCCCTCATTGATGCGCGGCAGCCAGGGTCGAATCATTGGGTCTGGCGCTGCCACATTGATTTATCGCATCCGAACCGCGCCGTTTGGGACTTTCTGGAGAAATTTGTGTCGCGCTATGACGGCGTCATGTTTTCATCGGCCGAATTCTCACGCCAGCTTCCCGTCCCGCAATATCTTTTCTACCCGGCCATTGATCCTCTTTCCGAAAAGAATTGTCCCCTCGATTCGGAATTCATCGAGCAAGTTCTCCACCGCTATCAAATTGACCCCCAGCGCCCGATATTGACGCAAATTTCCCGTTTCGACCGCTTGAAGGATCCGGTGGGTGTCATTCGCGCCTACAGAATCGTAAAGCGATATTTCGACTGCCAGTTGGTTCTCGCGGGAGGCAGCGCCTCGGACGATCCGGAAGGCGCCCTGGTTCTCAAAGATGTCCTGCGCGCGGCGGAACATGATCCTGATATCAAAATCCTTGAACTCCCTGCGTGGGCGCCCCTGGAAGTGAATGCGCTCCAGCGCGCTTCGACCATTGTGGTGCAAAAAAGTTTGCGGGAAGGCTTTGGCCTGACGGTTTCCGAGGCGCTCTGGAAGAAAAAACCTGTCGTGGCTTCCGCTGTCGGCGGTATTCCCACGCAAATCATTCATAAGCACACAGGCCTTCTGGCGCATTCCGTGGAGGGCACTGCCTATCAGATTCGCTTTTTGCTTTCCCATCCAGAGATCGCTGCCAAACTCGGAGAAAACGGTCACCAGCACGTCAAAGAGAATTTTCTGATCACCCAAAAGTTGAAACGCTATTTGGCCTTGTTCCTCATGCTCGCCCGCGCCTGACCGGCGAGAGAAGAGACTGGCAACACGGAGGAGACACAGAGACGGCTTACTTCGCTCGAAATGGACCAAAATGGGAAGAATAGCCCCCCACCCCGGCAGTTTTTTGAAGAGTGTGAAAACACAAGGGTTAGGGGATACGGAACTTGGAAGAATGTACGGAAAACTGGAGGACGGAAAATGGAAAAGTGAAAATGGAAAATGGGCACCCCACCCACCCCCGGCATTTTGTATCGTTCTCGAAACACAGGGGTTACAAAAATTGACTGTTGTAACTTGTTGAAAAGAAAGAGAAGGGAGAGTGCAAGGCACGTCGGCATGAACTGGGTAAGTTTCTGGCGACGAGGCCCTTGGAGGCTCAGGGTAAACGGGGTGGCGGGCGAGCATAAGGGGCAGGCACAGGACGAATTCATGTGCTAACGCAAAACCATATTATACCACAAGGATAAGATTTGTCAAGCCGTTAATAAATCGTTTGGATACTGAAGGTTAGACAGCAAGAAATTTTCCGTTGGATCGTCCGTCTGTCCGAAGTTCTAAGTCGTTTGTATTGTTTGTGGTAGGAAAGGCAGAGAAAAGTCAAAGTCCGCACACGCAAAACCGACTTATGCGGGCACTCAAATCAGGCTTACGTCTCTGCCATGCGACGCCCAGGTCTTTGCCTGAGGTCGGCCTAAGGTCCACGCACCAAGCACAGCTTAGGCGGCGCTGCTATTGGGAGGTCGCAAGAAAGCCATGGCCATATCCGGTCGAGAGAACGTAATTACCTACAAGGGCGACCTTGGCCGTGCCCTGAGAATTCAAGGTGAAATCGTTCAGTGACCATAGAACCATGTTGGATGCGCCTGGTACCGCAATATTGATGGTGCTGCCCTCGTGTTCAAAAACGTAGTTCGCACCTATAGCCCCGGTAATCTGATCGTTGTTATTTATCCCCCAGCCGCACTCGACAGGCGGGTTGGTGAAATTTCCCTGAGCATACAGAAAGGCAATAGCGCAACCCGGCCCCCCATTTTGAGCGGTGCCGGCAATTTGCGCGTCACCATTGATCCAGTATGCGTTAGTTCCAGTGGAACCAGGGTAGTCAAGGGGGGTGAAGGTCCCGCCCTGATACAGAAAACCATGTTGGACGGACAGAGAATCGGCGTAGTACCCCGAAATCTGGTTG
Source organism: Candidatus Acidiferrum sp. (assembly GCA_036518275.1). Classification (GTDB taxonomy): domain Bacteria; phylum Acidobacteriota; class Terriglobia; order Acidiferrales; family UBA7541; genus Acidiferrum. The sequence continues at coordinate 14,201 of DATDNK010000400.1, read as the reverse complement.
TCGTCGTTAATCCCGAAGCCCTCTGTATAAATTGCGCCGGGATAATCTAGACCGGTGTAATTACCGCCTTGGTACAAAAAGCCGTGTGTTCCAGTTTGGTTAATATAGAATCCCACGATGCTGCCGGCATTGTTGATGCCCCAGGCTTCCGTCTGGGAAGCGTTTGGAAAATCGATGTTTGTGAAGCTTCCGACAGTATACAGGAAACCGTGATAAAGCCCGGTTGCGGGGTCACCATACGAGCCGACGATTTGACCTAAGTTGTTAATCCCATTTAGGGAGGTGCCGTTCGCACCAGGGTAATCTATTGTTGTGTAGGTGAAGCTGTAAGACTTAGCGCCGTTGCCGCCGGTGACATCGGCGTCTTCGATGTCTGTGTCGATGCTGGGAAAGTTAAGGGCACCCCAAGTCTCAGAATGGGGCCCGCCGTACTGGTGAATCCGTCGGTCTTGAGGCCAGGCTGTATCGGTGAGAGTTGTCAGCCCCCAAATCGTGACACGATTGTCCTGTTTGGCGATGAAGACGTCACTAGGGGATGGAGAAACCGCAGCGTATCCGGTACCACCGGCGTACCAAGTCGAGGCAGGAGCGGGATTCCCATACACTGCCGCAATATATCCGTTGCTCTGTATTTCGCTAACCCATCCCGAGAGAAAAGAATTCACGTAACTGCCGATGGGATTGGGATCTCCCGGACAGCTCGCCGAGGGAGTGTAATTCTCTATGTCGTAGTAGATGACCGAGCCCGTGCCAAGCCCCAGTGTTTTCATTGCGCTTCTGGACCCCTTGGTGGCTGCGTCGGCCTCCGCCTGGCCCTGCGCGTAGGCGCCGCTGGTATTGTTGATGTAGGTCCCAAAAAATTTAGTGCAGTTTGGCCATGTATTATTTCCGCCCTGTACGAACACGCAAGTGCAAGGTGCCTGAGGGCCCGGCCAGAGGGGAATGAGGCCCCAGCCTTCGCTCGTGACGGCACTGACCCAAGACGAGTTTAGGTTAGGTTGGGGGCAGCTCCTGGTGCTACCACCGACGTAGATGCCCACGTCAAAGTAGGGGCTGCTGGCCCACCAAGTTGCCATTTGCGGAGACTTCGAATTCTGTGGTGGAGCAGCGCAGGCGTCAAACCCCAGATGCCGACTCTTGTAAGTTGAAATAGTTGAGGCGGCGGCGATTGGGCCGGGAACAGCTGAAGGCACCAGGCTGCTTGGCAAAGTCGTGCTGCTTGAGTTAGCGCGGAGGGCGGAGCTCGGTGGCGCTTGCATGCTCATTTTTCCGTGGTCTGGGCTTATGTCCTTCCAAGTCGCCCCACCATCGGCAGTCGATAGAAAGTGGCCGTCGCTCGAGGATGCCCAGCCGTGGGCGGCGTCACTAAAGTTGAGACTCACGATAGCCGCGCCAGCCGCCACTTGCGCTAATTCGTTGGCCGAAGTCTCTGTCACCTTGCCACCCGGTGCTAGTTTGAGAAGCGTAAAGGCCTTCTGACTGCGGCGCCTCGGAGCCAAGGCTGTAGAGTCAACGACCGCGACAATGGGAAAGTTCGACTCCTGTTCCAGCTCTGCCAGGCTCTCTGAACGCCAAGTATGGCCACCGTCTTTGGTGGAAAGGAGCGCTAGGATATCGATTCCCTCCTCAGACTTGCCCGGTCCGGAGTACTTTACGGCCAGGAAACCATGCGTAGCGTCGGCAAATCTTGGTAAGGAGTACTGAGCAGCTACTCGTCCAGGAATTGAAGGAGGCGGTGGAACTGAAACCTCTCTCCAATGGCGCCCGCTGTCATTCGTGGCATACAAATAGTTGTCACCCGGGCCGCCCGCGATCCAGCCATTCTGGGGGTCCGTAAAGCGAATGGGGCCGTAACCCCCGGCGCCGTTGACTTCAACGATTGATTTCCAAGTGTTGCCCCCGTCAATGGTCGCCAGGAGAGCCCCTTCGCCGCCCCAGTGTGGGACGGGCGACTCGATGTTCATCCAGCCATGCGCGGCATCGAGGAAGAAAATCTCGCTTGCCGCCATCCACCCGACGCCTTCGGGCAAGGCATCGAGGTGCTTGATGGTCCAGGTCGCGCCTCCGTCAGCCGTCGAGGCTACATCGAAGCCACGTGTCTCAGTTATGAAATTATCTGAGTCTTGATTATTTTTTGGAGGTTCGCGCTTGAGCGCGAGCAGCACCCAGCCGCGCGAGGAGTCGAGAAAAAACACTCCGGCAATCTGGCGCGAGGCGGGATCGTTCGGCGTGATGTCCTTCCAGTTAGAGCCGTCGTCGCCGGTCCAAAAGAGATGGTCGTTCCAGTTGACCATCGTACCTTGGTTTAGCACGGCCCAGCCCACACCAGGACCGACCAGGCCCATCCGGGGTTGGGCCGCAACTATTCCTGAGAGGCACGCCAGCGCAAAGCAGACGCAGAGGCAGCGAGCGATCCACAAGCGATTGTCAGTCATGGAAACACCCTCCTTGGGCAGCATGGGCGCGTCATGGAAAAGGTTGAACGGCGAGGCAGTCTGCTCATGGTTGTCCCGCGCAGAGCTTGTACAGCAATTCTCAAAAGCGATCAATAGTACTTTTTTTATTATGGTCCTATGTATTGTCTACGGTCGACATGATTTGCGCATGGGTTGTTGTGGAGAGTGGCATGTGTGTGAAGAGCAGGGTACGGCTCGGGTCACCTGAGGGCAACTCTCCACAGTACATGCTCATCTAATCCTGAAAGCAGAAGCCTCCCCTTACGCCCAGCCAGCCGCTGCTTTTTGCAAGTCGAACTTGTTTGTCCAAGGAGATCATGTATGAAGCGTACAGCTCTACTCTTGTTCTTGGCATTCCTGGCAGGGGCAGGTTGGCTTGCTCCGCTGGCTAAGGCGCAGGATCACTTTCAAGTGGGCGCGTACGGCGACTATTTCCGCTTGTCCCAGACAAATACGAACATGGCGGGGCTGGGCGGGCGCGCCGGTTTCAAGCTCATGTCAGGCGTGATGTTCGAAGGAGAGATGAGTTACGACTTCGACCAGGCCTTCCTTGAGCGTTGTACGAGCGGCAGCTGCACCGGAACCGTGGCCAACAGTAATCTTAAAGTGCTCCATGGACTCGGAGGCTTCAAGTTTATCGGTGGCCGGCACGCGATTCGCCCATTCCTGACCCTGAAGGGCGGCTTCATTAATTTCCAATTGAATCCCAAGCCGGCCACTTTCGGCTCGTTTGCGACTTCCGTACAAAATCTTCGTGCGAATAACGTGAGCGGAGCGTTTTACCCCGGCGTGGGCGTGGAAGGCCATCTCGGCCCCATCGGTCTTCGCCTGGAAGCAGGTGATGAGATCTATTGGACGGGCAGCCCTCACCACAATGCGCGTTTGGCCTTCGGACCGTTCCTGCGCTTCTAAGGAGGAACGGGAGATCGCAATTGCGGGATGTTGCAGGCGGCGGGGTAAAGCCGCCGCTACAAATTCTGAAGAAGAAGCAGATTCCTCGACTTCGCAGGCCGACCGCTTGGCAGGAGCCTAGCGGGAAGAAAAAATCGGCCTGCTCCACTCGGATGACACGATGGGAGTGGTCCGCGAGGGGCCAAACATCGGCGAAGCTGGGTTTCCGTCCGTGACCCTGACACGCAGCGGCTTGGGTCAGGTATTTCGACGCAAGATTAGGCAGCCTGCAATCATGTCGTGCAACGCCTGCTTTTGCGCCGTGAACCCCGCCATGATGTAGCCGATAAAAGCTGGAATCAGGTTGGTGACAATCTTGGCAAAATGCCTTCCTGTCGCGCGACCAAAACTCACGCGCCGTCCCGCCAAGTCTGTCACCACGAGGCCCAGCGCCTTCTTGCCTACCGTGGCCTGCCATTCGGAGCTCTCCATCAAGGCGTGATAAAGCCAAGTGACGGCCAAAGCCACAGTGGCAAACAAGAAGAAGACTCCGATGATCAAAAGGACTCCGGCGTCGTTTAATTCCTCTTCCGGATGGATCTGGCTCAAGAGTGCGCCGAGACCCGTAAGAAAGAACAGAGGAATGAAGATCAAGACGACGCCCAGCGTCATCACCGCACTGTCAATGAGATAGGCAAGAAAGCGGAGCCAGAAGCCGCCATATTCCACGCGCGGCGCAGCGGCAACCGTTTGCGAATACGCGGGCCGCGCGGACGCAGCGGTTGGGAATGCTTGTCCGCAAGCCGAGCAGAATACTGCGCCATCGGCCATCTGGACGCCACACTTGGAACAGTACACGAGTTCTCCTTGCTGTCAGCGGTATCCCCGGGAACCGCACATCCTGTGCGGTCATCCTACTTGCAACTTTAGTTGCCGGTCAAATGGCACTAGTCTAAATGGACTAGTCAGGCCTGACTATTCTAATTAGAGTGTTCTGATTAGAGTAGGGTCGCGACGCTGCCCTACCCGCCGAAATGCTCGCGGTGCTGCCGCAGCAAGAATTGATCGGTCATTCCGGCAATGTAGTCGCAGACAATGACGTGGCGGGGTTCCGTGTGCGCAAACTCCTCGTACGAAGCGGGCATGGAGCCCGGCTTTGTCAGGTAGTACGCGAAAAGCTCTTCCAAACATTTCACGGATCGGTCGCGGTCTTCGGTGATCGCCGGATGGTTGTAGATGTGGGCAAAGAGGAATCGCTTCAGCGCCGCGTTGTGAGCGGCAGCCTCTTCGCTAAATCCCGCGAGCCGCTTGGGAGCCCGGCGAATATCCTCAGTCGAAGAAGCATGAGACGCTAGTACGCGCTGCTGGGTGGACTCGATGAGATCTGTAGCAAGCAAATCCAGTACGCGCTTGAGCGCCTCGTTGAATTTCAGTTTCTCGCGTGCGTCTGGGTGTGCGGCGTCCACGGGTACATAAGCCTCGCCAAAAAATGGAACTTCCCTGCACAAAACCTGTAGATCGAGCAGTCCCGCTTCCAGCGCATCGTCAATGTCGGCCGTGTTATACGCAATTTCGTCGACCCAGTCGATGAGTTGCGCTTCGAGCGGTGGACGCAAATCCAGAAGATATTCGCGAAGCTGCGGAAATTCCTTCTCGGAGTAATCTCGCGAGTGTTTGATGATGCCCTCGCGAACTTCGAACGTGAGATTGAGACCGGGAAAATCGAGGTAGCGCTGCTCGAACTGCTCGACGATGCGCAGTGCATGCAAATTGTGATTGAAGTGTCCGCCATGCGCGCGCATCAATTCGTCCAGCTTGCGCTCCCCAGCGTGCCCGAACGGCGGATGGCCAATGTCGTGAACCAGAGCGAGCGCTTCCGCTAGTTCCGTGTTTAATCCCAACGCCGCAGCCACGGTGCGGGCAATCTGCGCCACTTCCAGAGTATGGGTCAGGCGATTTCGGAAATGGTCAGAATAGCGGGTAGTGAAAACCTGCGTCTTGGCTTCGAGCCGCCGAAAGGCGCGACAATGAATGATGCGGTCGCGGTCCCGCGCATAGTCGCTGCGGTAAGGATGCGCCGACTCTGGAAAGCGGCGCCCGCGGGTATCTTCCACGGGCATGGCCCACGGGGCCGCAAGGGGAAGGGTTGCGATGGTCCGCTCCATCTCGTTCCGGAAACCGCGCGCGGGCCGACGCGCCGCTAGCGTCAGGACTTTGGCGAAATCGAATCCAGCCCGCGGTCCGCTTGATCGGCCATGGTTGTGTCCGGAAATTCCTTCTTAATTTGCTGGTAGATGTTCGTGGCCTCTTTTGGATTAGAAGTACGAAGAGCCCCGGCAAGCTCCAAGAGGACAAGCGGACGCGGCACAAGCACGCTTGGCCTGTCCGCCAGAACTCGAAGCAGTTTGACAGCATCGTCCGTCTTGCCAGTGCGCGCGTAAATGATGGCCATCTGATATTGCGCCATGGCCGCGAGTTCCTTATCACTGCTGTTGCTGATCTTCTTCAGTTCTTCGAGAGCCTGGTTTTGGCGATCCAAGTCTTCCAGACACAGCGCGGCGTAATAGCGCGCCAGCTTGCCGGGATTCGTAGAGGGATAGGCATCAGCCACCTTCTTGAACTTGTCGAACGCATCCTGAGCGCGCGCGCGCTCATCCGAATAGGTGGGCGTGCTGGGATCCGAGGGATTGGGAGCCCCGATACGGCCCTGATAGGCTTTCATGGCAGCATCCATGACCACGCTAGCCTGCGCGGTCTGGCGCTCGATGTAGAAGTGCCATCCGGCGTATCCAATGCCGATGGCAAGCGCGACAGCCACCAGAATGCCCGCGAACTGCCCATGGGAAAAAACAGCTTCCGCGCCGTGCTCGATGGTTTCCTTGATCTTGTCCTGCTTTAGCTCTTTTCGCGAAATATGCTCTGCCACAGAATGCTCTCCTGAATGGTTCTGAACATGCCATCGTAACACAACCCGGCAAGCCGCTGCCGATTCTGCCGCGCACAGATTTACTTTTCCGGTAGAAAAGCCTCAGGCAATCTCCCTAACCGTTGGAATAGTGCTAGTTTGGACCCATGAAGACAGCTTGTATTCATTGTGGCGCCGAGCATCTGCTCAAAGACATGGAATTTGGCAAGCATTCCAAAGTGCAGTTCAAGTGCTCGAAATGCGGGAAAACGACTATCGTGGAGATTAAGCGCAAAGTCGACCAAACGGTGGTCATGACTCCGCTTCCTTCTTTCGCTCGCGCCGATGCCACCAGCTCAAATTTGAACCTGCCCCCGCCTGATCCCGGGTTGAAGCTCCCCGCCAACAAGAAAGTCGTGCTCAGCATTCTCTCCGGGCCTTCGAAGGGACAGACGCACACGCTTAGCAAGCCGCGCGTGGTCCTGGGGCGCAAAGGTGCGGACGTTGCCTTGAACGACCCGGAAATCTCCCGGCATCACTGCGTGCTCGAAGTGCGCGACACCTACATCAATCTGAAAGACATGGATTCCACCAACGGAACGTTCTTCGAAGATGAACGCGTGCGCGCGGCTATGCTCCAGGACGGCTCGGAGTTCCGGGCGGGCAATAGTTTGATTCGCGTTAGCTTCCAGGCAAAATAGAGATACTATCCGTGCTTCACAAATAGCAGCCGGTTGAATGAAGCGCCGGAGGAAGTGCGACTAATGCAGTACCTTGGGATGTGGCTGAGGGAAATCACACCGGAAGCTGCAGGATATTTATGATTCGTGTCGGTGTGCTCGGATACGGCTACTGGGGACCGAATATCGTCAGGAATTTTCACGCCCACGAGCAGTCCGAGGTCGTTCTAGTCTGCGACAAGAGTGCGAAGGCGGGCGAACGGCTTCGAAAAGCTTACCCCGGCATTCCTTTCACAAGCGACGAGAACGAAATTCTCAGCTCGGCAAAAGTGGACGCCGTATGCGTGATCACTCCGGTAGCCACACATTACTCCCTGGCCAAAAGAGCTCTCCAGAACGGCAAGCACGTTTTCGTCGAGAAGCCCTTTACCTGCAACTCCGAACAGGCCGAAGAGTTGATTGAACTTGCCGGGCGCAAAAATCTGAAGATCATGGTGGATCACACGTTTCTGTTTGCCGGCGCGGTGAAGAAAATCCGCCAATTGGTGGATGAAGGCGCACTGGGAAGGCTCTTTTATTACGATTCGCTGCGTGTGAACCTCGGGCTCTTTCAACACGACGTGAGCGTGCTCTGGGACCTTGCGCCCCACGACCTTTCGATCATGGACTACATCATTCGCGAAAAGCCGGAGGGCGTCGTCGCTGCCGCAGAAAAACATTTGAATGAAGTGGAGGACATAGCGTTCATTTCAATTTATTTCCCTAAACGAATCATTGCCCACGTCAACGTGAACTGGCTCTCTCCGGTAAAGGTGCGGACGACGCTGATTGGCGGCGAAAAAAAGATGCTGGTGTGGAACGACCTGGACACCAACGAAAAAATAAAAGTCTACGACAAAGGCGTAAGCATCTCGGATGGCAAAGGACTGCACCAACTGTTAGTGAGTTATCGCTCAGGAGACATGTGGTCGCCACAGATCGAGCAGACCGAGGCCCTGACGGAAGAAACGGCTTACTTCCTGCAATGTATCCTGGAGAACAAGACTCCTTTCAACGACGGCGTGAATGGATTACGAATCGTGCGTATTCTCGAAGCGGCCGACAGATCCATACGCAACCGGGGAGAAGCGGTGACGCTATGAGTGAATTCCACAGTATCGCACCGGACGTCAAGCTCGGCAAAGGCGTCAAACTTTCGAAATTCATCAACCTGTATGGCTGCGAAATTGGCGACGAGACCAAGATTGGGGCCTTCGTCGAGATTCAGAAGAACGCGCGTGTGGGGCGGCGCTGTAAAATCTCCAGCCACACATTTATTTGCGAGGGTGTAGAGATTGAGGAAAATGTTTTCATCGGGCATGGCGTGACCTTCATCAATGATTCCTATCCGCGCGCCGCCACCGCGAGTGGTGAACTTCAGACCGAGGCGGATTGGAAGGTGGAAAAAACAGTCGTGAAGAAGGGCGCTTCCATCGGGTCGGGCGCTACCATCCTGAGTAACGTAACCATCCACGAGAACTCTATCGTTGGCGCAGGAAGCGTGGTGACCAGAGATGTCCCCGCGAACATGATCGTTGCGGGCAATCCGGCACGCGTCCTCCGTTCTGTCAACGAAGCGAGGCACGTCCCTAAGTGATGCATGAAACGGTTTGAACTACGTTGAGCGTGGCAGCTCCATTACATCCGGGTCCCCGCTGATTCCGTTTCTCGTCTTTGTGAGATACTAGCGCCAAATTTGCATGTTCATCGGAGCCTGATGACGCGTTTCTCCGTTTGTATAATCACCCTCAACGAAGAGCAGAATTTACCGCGCGCCCTCGCTTCGGTTCGGGGCGTCGCCGACGAGATTGTCGTGGTGGATTGCGGAAGTAAGGACCGAACCCAATGGATCGCACGACAGCAGGGCGCAGCGGTATTTGAGCGCGCCTGGACCAACTATGAGGAGCAGTGGAATCTTGCCGCCTCTTGCGCGGCGAACGAATGGATCTTTGTTCTGGCGGCCGACGAAGAAGTGAGTTCGGAACTACGTGCGGCTCTTCTCGAATGGAAGCAGCAGGAACCCAAGTTCCCAGTTTATGAAATGGCCAGAAGGGCCTGGTATCTGGGCGCCTGGATCAAGCACTCGGGGTGGTATCCGGATTATCAGCGGCGGCTCTACCGGCGCGATTTGGCGCGATTCTCTGGAATCATCCATGAAGTCCTGCGCTTCGAAGGCCAACCCGGACGGCTGCGCGGAGATTTGTTTCACTACACGATTGGTTCGTTCGCCGAACACGAGGACAAAGTCGAGCGGTATACCACGCTGGCCGCCCGGCAGATGTACGACTCGGGAAAACGGAACTGGCGCGGCGCGATGTGGCTGGCAACACCTTGGACTTGCTTTAACGTTTTTGTCCTGCGTGGCGGCTTTCTGGACGGTTATCGCGGCTGGCTCATCTCGCGGATGGCGGCACGCGGCGTGTGGCTGAAATTCAAAAAACTTGGAAAACTTATTCAAGCGGGCCGGCGCACACCTGCCGTGAAAACCTCATGAAAGTGCTTTATGTGGACCTGGAACGCGAATGGCGCGGCGGCCAGAGCCAGGCGCTGCTGACGCTGCGCGGCCTCCGCGAGCGCACGCTACAGGTGGAGTTCGTGGCCTCGCGCAATTCCCCGCTGGCCGTACGTAGTCGCGAAGCGGGAATTGCGGTACATGATGTGCCGCAGCTCGGCCTGCGAGCGTGGGCTGCCGCTGCCATCCGCAGATTGCTGCGGCACCATCAATTCGAGCTGGTGCATCTCAACGAACCTCATGCGTTGACCGCCGCCTGGCTGGGCGGCGCACACAAAAGCCTGCCGCTTCTTCTGTCGCGAAGAATCGGCTTCCCATTGAGAGAAAGTTGGGTTTCGCGGGCGCGTTACGCGGCGGTCGACCGGTTTGTGGCAAATAGCCGGAATGTCGCGCAGAGCCTGATCGATTGCGGCATCGCGCCGGAACGAATTTCTGTCGTAAACGAAGGCGTGGAAATTCCGCCATTTCCTTCAAGCGAGCGACGAAGCTGCGCGCGAAACCATTGGGGCGTCCAGGATTCTGAGTTCTTGTTTGGCTGTGTCAGCGTCTTTGTTCCGGAAAAGGGCCAGCGTCATTTGATCGAGGCGCTTGCCACGGTGAGAAAATCGCACCCAGAGGCGCGCCTCTTGCTGGCCGGCGATGGTGAATGCCGTGGCGAGCTGGAAGCACTCGCAAAGCGGCTGGGGCAATCGGAAGCTGTGCGTTTCCCAGGATTCGTGGACAATGTCGTCCAGGTGTACGATGCGCTCGACGCCTTTGCCTTCCCTTCTGAATTCGAAGGCTTGGGAACGGCGCTGCAAGCAGCGATGGCCGCGGGGTTGCCGTCGATCTCCACGAGCCGCGGGGCCTTGGCGGAAGTTGTGGACCACGAACGAACTGCCTTGGTGGTTGAGCCAAGCGGAAAAGAGTTTGCGGCTGCCATGTTGCGTGTGATCACCGACGCCGAGCTACGAAAAAGGCTCAGCGAGTTTGGCCGTCGCGAAGTCCAGGAGCGATTCTCAGCAGAACGCATGGTCGACCGGACGATCCAAGTTTACGAGGACGTGCTCAAGAAGCGGCACAAGACATGAATGGAACGGAACTCACGGTGGTGCAGCAAGCGGTGCTGAATCATCTGCCAACCCTCCGGCTGGCCGCAGGCGCGCGCGTCCTTGATGCCCCCTGCGGCGGCCTTGCCTCGCTTACCCTCGCGCTTCGAGCGCAAGGATTCGAAGCCGTTGGCGCTGACATCGATCCTGAAGCTGCAGCGCATCTTGGGACAGCCTTTCAGAAAGTAGATCTGGAAGCACCGCTTCCTTGGCCCGATCAAAGCTTTCATGCCGTAATTTCTACGGAAGGAATTGAGCACCTCGAGAACCACTATGCGTTTTTGCGGGAAGCCAATCGAATCCTGAGACCTGGTGGCATCTTCTTGCTGACCACGCCAAACATCACCGCGCTGCGGTCGCGTGTGCGCTTTTTTGGCAGCGGCTTCTTCGGCCGCGACGCGCGCCCGCTGAACGAGACCGCACGGCATCCGCTGCACCATATCGGGCTCGCGACGTTTTCTGAGCTGCGCTACGAGCTGCATGTTTCGGGCTTCCAGCTCAGCGAAGTGCGCCACACACATGTCAAGCCTATCAGCTACCTCTATTCCCTCTACGCGCCCTGGATGTGGCTGTACACCCTGCTGGCCTTCCGAAAGGAAAAAGATCCTGCACAAAAGGAACGGAACAAGGAAATTCGGCGGACTCTGCATTCTTTTTCGCTTCTTTTTGGCGAGTGCCTCATGCTTATCGCCAGAAAAGTGTCGCGTGCCCAAGAGAAATGAGACAGCAAAAAGGAGGAAGCGCTTGGCAGTTTGTATGCTACCGCCAAGCGCTTCAAACTTTCTCACAACTATTGCGCTAGTAATCTGACTTCTCTCTTTGTTCCAGGCGTTACCCTCCGATCCGCTCGCCGCTATGCGTCAAGCTACTTAGGGGATTGAACAACCCATCGCCCTTTCGGATTGAGGAACTCCACGCCAATGGCAAAGCCTTCGCTTTGCAAGGATTGGCAGTAGGCTACTCGTGCCGAGGAGCGAAACTCTCCGGTGCGCAACGCGAACTTCAAAGGTTCGCCTTGTTCCCAGCGGCGCGCGCTGAACACCCGCGCACCACGCATGCTCACGTTTTCCGTAAATGTCGCCTCCGAGCCGGGCGCACCGCGATGGCCGTCGATCAGCACCGGAATTTCCATCAAAATGCGCTTTTCGGCCCGGTGAAACGTGAATTTGATCTTGAGCGGCATTTCGGATGGTCATCCTCACAAGCACGCGGCAATTCGCGCGAGATTTTGCACGCTGCTTCGGCCCCCGTACTTCATGATGTAGAGGGCGCGGTCGGCGGAGCCGAGAAGTTTTTCCGGCGTGTCGCCATCCTCAGGAAACGCGGCAACGCCGGCGCTAACCGACAAAGTTGGTGCTTCCGTTTCGGCTGCCAGCCGCTCCCGAATGCGGGTCACAACTCGCGTGGCAATGTCCTTGCTGGCTTCCGGCAGAACTAGAGCGAATTCGTCGCCGCCGTAGCGGGCCGGTGTATCGATGGCGCGTGAATGATTGCGAAGAACTTTTCCGATGCGCACCAATGCGCGGCTGCCCGTCAAATGTCCGAATTGATCGTTGATACTCTTCAAGCCATCCATATCGAGGAGCACCACACTAAACGGGCGCTGCGTGCGGCGGGAACGGTCCAGTTCCGCCTCCAGCACGCTGATGAGACGGCGATAGTTGGCAAGCCCTGTGAGTGGATCACTCACCGCCATAGTCCGGACTTGCTCAAACAGCCGCGCCTGGTCCAGCAAAGCGCCGGAGAGCATCACCACGTAGCTGAACGTCTTGCTCAACTCGGCAAGGAAAAATGGCCCGTCGAAGAGCTGCCTGGAAAAAGCTGCGGAGATGTGGCAGATCGCATTCAGTGAAGCTACGATCAGCAGCGAATAGTCGAAGAGGCTTGCACTGCTCTTCTTGTCCTTTTCATTCTTGATGCGCTGGCGGAAACATGCCGCCGCAATCAAATACAGCGCGGCAGGAAGCAGATCCCAGGGGCGGGACAAAATGTTTTTCGCATCGGCAACCGGCGCCGCTGGAGCTGCGAGAAACGCGGCGCTGGTCAAGTACGCTGCCAAAGCCACGACGAGCAAAACAGCGGCAGTTTCCTTGCTCGGCTTGCGCGCCGTCGGCATGTAGCGTTCCACGGCAAGCGCGGCAAGCAAAAGAACCGCGAGCAACGTTCGGCTGACCATCCACCCCAGCGGAACTTTTGAGAAGACCAGCGTTCCGGCGTTCAGCGCGTCATTGAATCCAAAGTAGCCAATGGTTTCAATGATTCCGGAAAGGGCAAACCCGAAAGAAAGGATCAATGAGGTTCGGTCGTGCGTGCCGCGGAACCTCACCAGTGCATTCGCCGCATAGCAATAGCAAAGTAGCGTTCCCCCTACTTCCAGATACAGATAGGCTTGTGGCGAGGCCGCGACTAAGGTTTGCCGCGAGTAGAAGATCGCCGCCAAAAAGAGAGTCATCAGAGTCAAGCCACCTGCAAGCAGCAAGCGCGAGCGAAAGCTCCGCGTGGAAAGCGCTTGACGGCCGCCTCCAAGAAACCCGCTGATACTGGCCCAACTTCCCACGAAATCCCCCAAATGCCGAAGAAACACTGGCAACTGGCAAGGAAAGCAAGTTTGTGTCCGTTCTTAGCGGCAAAAGCCACGCGTGTATTTTATTGACATTAAAAGACTTACGAAAACCCACAGGACATGCGGGAGGAGCGTTCGGGTAGGCGAGACAGGGGTACGGACCCGCAGAATTCCAAATCAGGACGCTATCCGCCTGTGTTTCGTTAGAGTTACCGTGCTGAGGAACAGTATCAAAGACAGTTTCAGGGATGTCTCAGCTTGAGACAGTCTCAAGGGATGAAAAGGGCAACGCACATAGCCGCTTTGCAGTTCGAATTACAGCTTGGGTTTGGGCGGAGGAAGTTCGCGAGCGACTACGGTGTCGGAAAAACCGGAAGTTTTATGTGAACCGTCGCAGAAGGGCTTGTTCGAGGAATGACCGCAGCGGCAAAGCGAAACGGTCGTGCGGCCCGCGAGGCCAAAAGGCGCGCCCTGCGGATCCACGATTTCGAAGTCGCCTTCGACGCGAATGGATCCATTATTATTTACCGTGATCTTGGTTGCCGCCATTTTTCTCTCCTCGACGAACAGAGTATGCCTTCAACGCGGAATTCTCACAAGCGGAAGGTGGCGGGGATAAGCCCTACGCCGCAGTGCGAGAGTGCGGCACCTCAAAAGCAGCGGCATAAAGCCGCTGCTACAAGAGCGCTTCGCCGGAGAATGCGGTCCAACTAATACTTGGGGACGGACGGATCGACCTCGTCGGACCACGCAAGGATGCCGCCCTTCAAGTTGAGCACTTTGCGGAAGCCCGCCTTGCGCAAAAAGTCGACCGCTTCGGCGGAGCGCTTGCCGCTGCGGCAATGTGCGACAATTTCGCGCGAAGAGTCGAGTTCGTGCACGCGCCGTGGCAATTCGCCGAGCGGAATCAGATGTCCTTTGAGATTGCAAATCTGGAATTCGTGCGGCTCGCGCACGTCGAGGATGAAGAGGTCGTCGCCTCGGTCGAGCCGGGACTTGAGGTCGCGGGGAGTGATTTCGGGAACCTGGATATTCGGCGCGGGAGCTTCCTCGCCACGAACTCCGCA
>DATDNK010000399.1:0-14734 GCA_036518275.1 Candidatus Acidiferrum sp. | reverse complement strand
GCTGGTCAGCTTTATGGATTATGATTTGGGGTACTTCGATCTGGAGACTCGAGTGCTCGAGCCGCTCGAAAATCCATTCGGCCCAAAAGTGTTACCCATGTCTTAGGTACGTTGTGTTACCCATGTGTCCGGGCCGGACCCAGGAACCTGAGCGCTCCAGTCGGGATTGGAACCGTGGACGGGACAACGGTTGGCAGACTCGGGCTGGTGTCCAGGTCAAATTGCAGAGGTTCCGCGAAGCCGAATCCAGGTCCGACGAAGTCTTTGCCGAGAGTCGGGAACATCCCCAGACCAACTGCCCAGCCCTCTCTAGAGATGACCGCCAGAGTGCGCTTCTTAAGGATCGGGACCGGAAGCAATACGTAGACCGTGAAAAAACCTATCCGCTGCGCAGATCGGAAATTCACACACTCACAGAAGTGGGAAAGTTCCGTGTCGTTGACGTCAAGGATCTCGCTAAGTTTGCTTACGTCGGCGACCGCTCGCGCATGGAGAACGATCTGCGAAATCTCAAGGAACATAAGCTGATCGTCGAGCGAAGCACGAGCGTCCTAAAGAAGGAATCGCGGCTAGTCCTCACTCTCACGAAGCAGGGGCAACGCCTAATTCGCAAATACACTTTCGCACCCGACGACCAGGCTATCTACTCCGGTCTTGTGAAGCCCAAAGAAGCGGACCACGATGCCGATCTCTACCGCATGTACCACACGGCAGCGGATGAAATCGAACGCCAAGGCGGAAAGGTTCTCCAAGTCCAACTTGATTATGAGCTGAAGGAAAAGCTCTATAAAAGACTGGGCCGTGCCCAGGCGCGAGACGGTGGAGAAACCCAGAGGCTTAAGGCAGCCTTCGCTCGCGACCTGGAGCTGCCTGTGGTCCGCGGCAAGGTCAGTTTCCCCGACTTGCGTATCGAATATTCCACCCAGGAAATGGAAATCGCGCGCATGGACTTAGAACTTGCCACCCGGCACTACCACGCTGGTCATCTCGCAGAAAAGGCCAGGGCGGGCTTTCAATTGTACGCACGATCCGAAGACGCTGCAGGCCTTCGCCGTGTCCGCGATGAGAAGGAGATTACGGTTGCCATTCTGAGTTTATGAGCTATGAAATTCTCTGAAACCAGCATCGAGAACCTCCTCGCCCTCGGCTACACCGAGGACGAAGCCCGCTTCCTGTACCTGGTAGCCACGCATTCCGGCTATTTCTCCACGCGTCAGTATCTCCAATTCACCGGAGCCAAGAGCGGCGAAAAGAGCATGTCATTCACGCAAAAGCTCCTCGGGAAGGGGCATGCCACCGCCCGTCTGCTTTTCCGAAATGGCCGCGTCTATCACCTCTTCTCTCGCTTGGTGTATCGCGCCATCGACCGAGAAGAACTCCGCAATCGGCGCGAACATTCCGTCGAGTACATCCGCACCAAATTGACCATTCTGGATTTTGTCCTGGCGCACCTCGACTACCACTATTTCGAAACTGAAGCCGAGAAGATCGGCCATTTCTGCAGCAAGCTCGGCATCAGCAAGGCGTTTCTACCTGCCAAACACTACGCGGGAGCCATCCGCCACAAGACCACCGACCATTATTTCGCCGACAGGTTTCCTCTCTTCTTCGTTCCTGAATCTTCCTCTCCCCCTGTGGTTACTTTCACTTTCGTTGATCCAGGCCTGCTCAGCCTCGCCAGTTTCGATACTCATCTCCTGGCCTACACTACTCTGTTTTCCACGTTGGCTACCGTTCGTTTTGTTTACATCGCTACCCGCGAAACCCGCTGCAAAGGCGCCCAAACACTGTTCCTCTCAAGGATGCATCGGATCCCTAACGGCGATCCCGGAGAGGAAGTACTTCGCTATTTCTCCCTGCGCAAGCTCTGGGAAGCCAAACAATTCGGCAGCCTGACCCGCGACGATATGAAGTTTTTTGATGGCGCAAGGAAGCGCTTCAACGACGCAGCAACCGACATTCGCTATCAACAATGGATTTTGGGGCGCGTTACTTCTGACGCGGTCCGAGCGGAATTTCGCGACCTCGTGCCCAAGCAGGAAGTCTCTTTCAGCACCGAACTCGTTGACGGCCAGGCAGCACTTTTCGAAGCCAGAGTTGTGCCCCGACTCGCCCGAACCGTAGGCACCAAGGTGACGCAGGGCATGCAAGCGACTTTCGGCCCAGCTTTCAAACCACCTTTCGGCACGAAGGCCCAACAAGTCGAAGAGAAATAAGTGGATGCGCAAAACGAAGGCAACAACATTGCACGCGGGCAAAACCCTAGGAAGGGCGGGAGCGACCCCATTCTGGACGGCTTTCAGCCGCCCAAAGGGTCTGGGGGTCGCTCCCGCCCGCCCCGAGCAGCTCGGGGCCGTGTTTTGCCCGCGTGCAGTCATCAGAGCAAACAATTTGTAATGCAGGCTGTAATGATCCCACAGGAAGAAAGGAGCAAAGACTCTTGGCACTTCTGAAAGCACCATCAAGACAACCAAAAACCACAACCCTTCAGGTCCGCTTGGAGGAACACGTCAGGCACAACTTGGACAAGTATGCTGAGTTCCTTGATGCAAACTCGTCCTATGTCGTCAGCGAAGGACTCAAATTCCTATTCAGGAAAGACAAAGACTTCAAGCGCTGGCTAGGCCAACACCCGAACAACCTTGAAACCCAACGCCCCACACGCAAAGAGGCCGTCTCGAAAGGAGAATCCATCCAACTGCAGCTCAAATAGAAACCCATGCACCGCGACCTCCAGTTCGGTATGCGTGAGAACCCAGCGTCTGACCGACGGCATGGCTCACGCTTCGCAGTGAACACCAGAGAGTCCTCACGCTACAAGGAAGAAACGAATTGCCCCCAATCTAGTCTGGCAGCCAAGAATATGAGACCAGCACTCTCCTCGAATGCCGCAGATTTCGCGGCCACTGGAGGAAGAAACGACCTCCACGCCGGCACCAGCACTACAAGTACGCTTCGGCATTTGCAGCAGGAACAGAAGGAAGCGTTCGAACCGCTGATCGGCAGTGCTCAAGCAGCAAGCCTCCTGGGGAACATGCACGTCAAAACTCTGCAACGCTACGCACGGGCAGGAAACATTCCAGGCTACCAAATTGGAGGACACTGGTATTTTCGTGCGTCCGAACTAGACTCTTGGCTGCGTTCTCGGATAAATTCATCTTGCCATCCGTGCCGCTCGAACGAGGAGACAAAGTGAATGTTCAAGCGGAAACGGTATCAGTTCGGATGTGTTGAAAGGAAGAAAAGGAGGAAAGGGCCGGACATTTGGGCCTTGCGTTATCGCGAGCAGGTTCCGGGCGGGACCGCCGTTCACAAGAGTATGATCGTCGGAACCGCCGAGCAGTACCCGACAAAGTCGAACGCGAAAAGGGCTGCTCAAGCATTACTGCTCAGAGTTAACGCGGAGAACCCAAAAGTTGGTGTGGCGACCTTTGGTGCAGTGATAGACCGCTATCTGTTGGAAGAGTTGCCCGACAGGCATTCCACTGCGAGAGGCTATCAATGCTGGCTGAAGAACCACATCAGGCCCAAGTGGTGCGAGTACCCTATCGATCAAATCAAACCACTTGCTGTCGAGCAGTGGTTGAAGGGACTCGACCTCGCACCAAAGAGCAAGGGCCACTTGAAGAACCAAATGAGGATTCTTTTCAACTGCGCTATGCGATGGGAGTTGCTTCCGTATCACGCCAATCCCATGGGCCTAGTGCGTGTGAGGGATTCCTCGAAACGAGTGCGTGTGCCCGCCGTACTTACCATTGAGCAGTTTCAAGAAGTTCTTCTGCATATCCCGGAGCCCTATCGCACGATGTGCGTTGTGGCAGGGTGTCTGGGGCTGCGGATCAGCGAGGTTCTGGGTCTGCAATGGTGCGACTTCGATTGGGAGAAGCACCAAGTGCAAATCCGGCGGTCTTGGGTCTATGCCCACATTGGCGAGCCCAAAACTGAAAACTCAAAGAGGCCAATGCCACTCGATCTCGCACTTGAGAAACTCTTGCGGGACCATCGGCATAGGCTTCCTCCGACTCTTCAAGAGAGCGAATGGGTTTTCCCGAGCCAACGCACGGGGATGCCGTCCCACCCTTGGAGCGCGCAGCGTCGCTGGCTGCTTCGTGCGGGCGAAAAAGTCGGAGTAGGAAGGCTGGGATGGCACGCATTCCGGCACACCTATTCGACCTTGCTCAACGAGTACGGCACAGACGTAAAGGTTCAGCAGGAACTGCTTCGACATGCGGACATTCGCACGACGATGAACATTTACACGAGAGCGGTACCAGCGCGTCTCCGTGAGGCGAACAGCAAGGTCGTTCGACTTCTTTTGCCTACCGGGACGTAAACCTCGGTTCGTGTGTTCCCTTGTGTTCCCTCGTGCGGACGCAAGTATTTCGGAGAAAAGAACTTATGGCGGAAGCGTGTGGGAGTCGAACCCACCCCCGAATCCGCGAAGGACACGGGCTATGGTTTTGAAGACCATGAGGACCACCGGGCCCCTTTCGCCTCCGCGAGCAGTATAGAGGAGGCACCAGGAGCGCTCAAGGCGGGCCCCGCGAACCTGCGGAGTTTAGATGCGCTGGGAAACGAGTGCCGCGGCCTGATTGGTGCGAATGAGCGCGGCGACGAGATCGTAAAGCGCGGGGCTGGTGCAAACTTCGTAGTAACAATGTTCCGTGGCGCGGCCGATCTTCCCATCGGGGAGCAATTGGCGCGCAAAAGCTTTGCGAAGCACGAGCAATTCAACGGATTCGCCAAGCGGAACTTCGCCGTAAAAGAGAGTGACGTTCTGCTTGCCCCAGGGCAGATCGAGTTTCGTTTCGATGGTGTCGAGCGAGATTTCCTCGGCAAGTTTCTTGAAACCTTCCTCGTTAAGCTCGATGCCGTTCATGTTGTAACGCACGAGAAACTCGTCCAATTCCTCTGCGGAGGCGCCTTCCATGGTGTTCAAAAAATGGAAGACGGTGAAGTGGGATTTCTGCCTGGCGAGCATGCGCCTGGCCAGCTTGGCGCAGCCGGAGAGACGGTCGGAAAGATTAAGCGCCTTCGAAATCATGATGCGCGAATCGCCGTCGACCCAATAGGTAGGGGCGTCGCCCTGAAAAGCCACGCCCAGGCCAAGTTCGAGAGCAGGTAAGTCACTCGAGGAAGCGCGCTCGTTGTAGGAATTGCAGACCGCCAGAATTTGCCGTGAAAGGATGCAGGCCTTGGCAACGGGACGCGCATAGGCCGCGGAAGACTCCGTCTCGAAGATGGCCAGAATAATCGCATCACCCTCGATGAACACTTTTTTCGCGTCATAACGGTCCAGCAGTTTTTTGACAGGTTCGTGCAGGTTCAAACTGAAATGGGAAGCGGGGTTCAAGCCCCGGGAGAGAAGGTCTTGAGTCATGCGGGTGGAACCGCGAACGTCGGCTTTAATGATGACGTGAGAAATAACGGTGTCCTGCATCGGGCGCGCTTCTTCCTGCAGGACGCATTCGTAAAGGCGGTTGTTCATCCGTGAGAGTTCGCGCGCCTTTTCCGTGGTGACCAGATTGATGCGCTCCATCGCGGTGGTCAGGTGCTCAGCGTCGCGAAGGTCCCGATGGAGCCGAAAGAAGTCTCCCGCAAACCGCAGCACGAACTCCTTCATTTCATCTCGTGAATAACGCTGGATTTTTCGGGAGAGTTCTTCAATGGTTCTGAGGGACAACTTTTTCGCGGGAACCTGCTTGATGACACGTTCAACCTGTTTCAGCTCATCCTTGGAGACCAGCGCGCGGCGAAGCTGCTGAAGATGCAACGGCGGACAGTATTCCGCAGCAATGGGGCGAACTTCGTAGCTGGCCAAGACCTGGAGGAGCATTTCGTGTTGCTCCAGCCGATCGAGAAGCCGGGTTAAGAGTTGTGCGCGAAGAGGCGCGGATTCCTCCGGGCCAGCCTTTGGGTCGAACAGGCGCTGGGCATTTTCCGGATCGTCCAGATATTCACCCAGGCGGGAGGACTTGCCCTTGCGAAAAAAATCGAGCTTCTGGCGAGCCTCTTCCACCTGCGGCTCGAGCTCTTCAAGCTTCAATTCCTGATGCTGGAGGCGGCTCTCGATGTCGTGCAAAGAGGCCTTCAAGTCAGCAGGGTCTCCGGAGCTTAGGAATTTGTTGAAAAAGCTCTCGCCGCGGTCGAGGCGCCTTCGCAAGCCTTCGCGCTGCTCCTCCAGATTGCTGATTTCATTCCGGACTGCTTGAACACTCTCGAGCAGAACGGTATGGGCTTCGACCGCGTCCTTGTGGGCCGGATCGTCAGACACGGAAATGCCTGCCTCGCGGAGGAACTCCTGGAAGAGCCCGTCCATTGCTTCGAAGCGATCGGGGTCGCGCGCGTAATTGCCTAACAACACATAGTGTTCAAGGAAAAAAACATCGTCCTTGCCGCCGTCGAGGAAAATCAGACGGTTTTTGCAAAGATCGTAGTAGGGAGCAAAATCCTCTCCGAACAGGGCGCGGCGCGTCTTAGCGATGGTGTTCTCTTCGACTTCAGCCACAATCTGGGCTACCTGCTGGCCCACACGACGAATCACCGACCGACGCGAGGTTTGTAGTTCGGACAGGCGCGCCTTGATGACATGAGCCTGCTGGCTCCGCTCGAAATGTTCACCCCGCTGGCGAACCCATTCCTTTCCTTCCAAGATGATGTTGGCAAACTGATTACCGATTTCCGTGGTGAGGAACTTGAGAAGGCTTAGGCGGAAGAGGTAATCGATTTCGATGTTCTTTTGATACTTAGCCTGGGTCAGCGCGCTTTGTAGAAGGTCTGAAAGCAGTCTGCGAAACGCGACGGAGTCCGGCCCACGCGTGGCACGCGGTTCCATGCCTGGAAATTGCATCGAAGTCGTGTTCTGGCGGATTAGGTCGAAGAGGTAATCGCGAGCCGCTTGCGCGAACTTGGGGCTGAGAAAAACGTCGTGGTGGATATTATCGACCCCAATGGCCAATGTCCCCATAGGAATCGAAACGTTATAGTTCTTCAGGCCGATTCCGGACGCTTTGGACGAGTTGAAAATGGAGAGTTCGTTGGACATGTCCTTCGGCCACAGGGGCTCTTTCACGGTAGCAGCCGAGACGGGCCCGAGCAAGGAACCCAAAGGACAGGCGTAACCAGATAGTTAGGGGAGAGCAGCCGGAGGAGCGGTTAGGGCCGAATCCGCCACCGAAATCCGGCGGGAGTCACCCCCCAGGTGCTCAAGGCGCACCCGAATCAGTGGCCAGGGTGACGGAAGGGGAAACTTTTCCGACCATTCGACGATAGCTACCGCAGGCACCGCAAACATATCCTCCAGGCCGAGAGTTTCGAAGTCGTGGAAGCTCTCGATCCGGTAGAGATCTGCGTGATAGACCTTGGCTTCTTTGCCGTAGACGTGGACGAGCGTGAAGGTAGGGCTGGTCACTTCGTCTTCCTTGGCGGCGCCGAGACCGGAAACCAAACCTTTTGTCAACGTGGTCTTGCCCGTACCCAGGTCGCCCGTAAGTAACACAAGGACAGGCGGTTGTAGGCGCTTGGCGAATTCCCTGCCCCATTGGATGGTCTCTTCGGCAGAATGCGTAATGATTTCCTCAGCCAAGACCGCGCAGCTCCGTGAGCAGCCGATGGTAAGTGAACGGCAGAGTGTCGGCAATTTCTCCTGCAAGGAGGCCAATTTCTTCATGTTGAGGGATCCGTTCGTCTCCTGCACGTCCGTGGAGGTAAACCCCCAGTGTTAAGGCCCGCTCCCAATGCTGCAAACCGAGCTGGGAAACCGTTCCGGCAACGATTCCCGTCAAGACGTCGCCGGACCCGCCCTTGGCCATACCCGGGTTTCCCGTGGTATTGACAAAGGCTCGGCCGTCCGGCGTGGCTAGGATGGTGTGAAATCCCTTGAGAATCACGTAAGCTTTCCAGGCCGCCGCAGCTTTGCGCGCAATTCCAAGCCGGTCCGCTTGCACGTTGGCATTCGAAACGCCGAGAAGCCGTGCCATTTCTCCTGGATGGGGCGTAACTGCGAGAAACTCGGATTTTCGCTTGGCCAGGTCGCGTCCGCGTCCGGCAAAGGCGTTTAGTCCGTCAGCGTCCAAAATCACAGGCAAATCCGTTTGGCGCACAAGAGAGGTGACAAATTTCCGTGTTTCTTTATGAACTCCAATGCCGGGGCCAATGGCCAGAAGAGTCTTTCCCTGCATGAGGGCGCGGAGGCGGTTGGCTTTCCAATTTGCTGCTGCGATCGTGCCGAGCTTGGTGGAAGCAAGCCGTTCGGTCATAAGCTCCGCTTGCGCTCCGGCGATGATGGGAAGCACATCATCTGGAGTCGCTACTGTCACCAGTCCGGCTCCCGCCCGAAGCGCCCCGCGTCCGGCTAGAACGGCTGCGCCGGATTTGCCCAGCGACCCGGCAATCACCAAGACGTGGCCGAACTTGCCTTTGTGTGAATCCGCTTGACGGACCAAAGGAAGCTCTCGGAATTCGTAGGGCTCGATCCAGTAAACTTTCTCCTTCCCAAGCTCTTCAATTAGCTCGCGCGGCGAGCCAATCTCCCGCACATGAAGCTTCCCGCAGCATGCCGAATACCGTGAAATAAGCTGACCAATCTTCGGGGCCGTGAAAGTGACGGTCGCGTGAGCGCGAATCACGGGTCCCTCCGTGGGTTCTCCGTCAGAAGGGAGACCCGAGGGGGTATCCAAAGCAACCACCGCTTCGGGTCGCAGAGAGGTGGCATCTCGTGAAATTTTGTTGACGTCTTCTATCACGGAAGCTAGAAAGCCTTCGATTTTCCCTTTCAAACCGGTACCAAACAGGGCGTCAATGATTACCCGCGATTTAGCCACTTCTCCTATTGCTGTGCTCCACTGTCCGACACTGGTGATCTCTTGAATCCTTGCACCTGATTTTTTGAGTCGCTCGAGATTCTCAGCGGCGTCTCTGCGGACAGTGTTCAATTCAGCAAAGATGCACACCTTGGGCTTCAGGCCTTTTTCTTGAAGGAGTCGAGCAACAACGAAACCATCGCCGCCGTTATTCCCTTTGCCGCAAAGAATAGCGGCTCGACTCAAAGCTATATCGTCGTAATAAGTGCGAAGAAATTCGAAAAACTGCGTCCCCGCGTTTTCCATGAGCTGGATGCTGGGAATGCCGTAGCGCTCGGTGGTGAGGCGGTCCACCTCGCGCATTTCGGCTGCGGTGAGAGCTTTCATGAAGGATTCACAGAGCGATCAAAGCATCCAGCCGCCGCTGACATTGACGACTTGTCCAGTGACATATTCTGCCTCTTCGGAAGCAAAAAAGGCCACGGTCGCGGCTACGTCCTCGACAGTCGGCGGACGGCCGATCGGGAAACGCGCATCGCGGATGCGGCGAGCCTCTTCCAGCGTCAATTCATTTTCGTCGATGCTTGAGGGGTTGACAACGTTGACGGTGATGCCATGCTTGGCTTCCTCGAGCGCCAGGGAGCGCGAAAGCGCAACCACGGCCGCTTTGGCGGCGGCATACGCCGAGATTTTCGCTTGCCCGAACGCGCGTTCCGCGCCTACGGCACCCATATTGATGATGCGCCCCCAACGCACCTTTCTCATATGCGGCAGCGCTGCGCGGCTCATATAGAGAACCGTAAATAGATTTGAGGCAAAAATGCTTTGCCACTCCGGCAAAGAAGATTCCCCAAGCATGCCCCAGCGAAAATCGCCAACGTTGTTCACCAGAATGTCTACGCGTCCGTAACGATCAGCAACCGTTTTAATCAGCTGGTCGCAACGATTTGCATCGGTGACGTCCGTCTCGACCGCAACGCAGTCCGCACCTCCTACCTGCAACTGGCGTAGCGTCTGTTGCGCTGCGACTTTGTTGGAGCGATAAGCGATGGCGATGCGCGCGCCATCCTGCGCCAGCCGCAACGCCAATCCCCGGCCAATGCCCCGGCTGCCGCCAGTCACCAGAGCCACACGATTTCGAAGCGACATTCGTTTCCCCAGCCAACCCCTTGAAGGATTTTCAGTATAGCTTACGCGAAGCAGACGTACTACTTAAGCCGTGTGACAATGACCGTCATGTCGTCGGCTTGTTCGGGAGTACCCGCCCATTCTTCCGCTGCCGCCATCAACGATTCCGCGACCATCAACGGCTTTGCATGTTGCACACGAATGGCAGCTTCCTTCAACCGCGTGATACCAAACTCTTCTCCGTAGACATTTTCCGGTTCGACGAGACCATCGCTGTATCCGACCAGCAGTGAATCGGGCCCAACCTGCAGCACACCCTGCTCATAGACGTAATCCTCAAGAACACCCAGAACCATTCCGCCCTTGTCCAAAAGATGAGACGATCCATTGCAAATGAGAAACGAAGGGAGATGCCCGGCGTTCGTGTAACGCAGAGTCCGCGTGGAACTGTCGTACACGGCGATAAAGAAGGTGGCGAAGCGGTCGTCCCCTGTGTTGCGGACGAGGTGCCTATTCAGCCGGGCTACCAGGTCCGCGGTGCTGATGGATTCGCTGCCTTCGGTGAGCGCCTGACTGCGCAAAGCGGCCTGCAAACTAGCCATCAGCAGCGCGGCGGAAATCCCTTTGCCCGAAATGTCAGCGATGGCAATGGCCACATGCGTTGGACTGAGCTGAATGAAATCATAGTAGTCGCCGCTTACCGAGCGCGCCGCTTTGCAAATCGCTTCGATCTCCACTCCCGGAACAGAAGGCAGCGTGCTCGGGAAGAGCTGGCTCTGCACTTCGCGCGCGATGGAGATTTCATTCTCCAGGCGCTGGCGCTTGTTTTGCTCTTCGATGAGCGTGCCGATGGAGCTTGTCATCTGGTTGAAGGATTCACCCAAGGCACCTAGTTGGTCCATGCGCTCGACCTGGATGCGGTGAGAAAAATCACCGCTTTGTACGAACTGGGTGGCTCGATAAAGATCAGCGACCGCGCGCGTGATGCGCCGCGTCAGAACAATTCCAGTGGTCCACGCCACAGCCTCAATGAGAAGAAAAATGATGAGCACCAGGACGAAGAGGATGACGTAGGTGCTGCGTAACTCGCCCAGGGACGTAAAGATTCTTGCATTCAGTTGCGAAGGACGGGCATTGGAGACCGCCAGCAACGGGCGCGCTGGATCCATCGTTCCATCCTTGGCCACGAAAACCGAATCGAGGCGGGATACGACGTTTACCGGCGAATCGAACCAGAACACGGGGGGCTGAAGCCGGCGATTGCTGGCGACAATGGGCCGCGCCACGCGATATTGCCTCCCACCAGAGGAGTAAAGAACGCCTGGCCGAGCGGTACCCTCATACATTTCCATGAGGTTTAGCTGGATGACACCCAAATCCGGCGCTACGGTGCCAAGAAACTCAGGAGTGACAGGAACGCGAAGAACGACGCATCGTCGTTCGCTGCGATCCTGAATCATCCTCAAGCTGATCAGAAAAAGGGAATCGGCATCCCCTTCCTGCAGCAGTCCGGCAAAAGAGCTTTTACCCTGCGCAACCTTACTCAGAAGCGAGAAGTCATTCGTGAACTTAATGTCCAATTTGGGAAGCTCTTTGTCATGCACTGCGTGGGATTCCGCCGCGAGGACACGCTCGGATTCGTTCAGGGTGATACTGGCCGGGAGCGTCTCGTGGGCGATGCTGATGTGTTCGGCGATATCTGCGATGAGCGCGATGCGCTGATGCAGATCTTCGTAAAGGAGGTAGGCGCCTAATTGCGAGTAAAGAATTCGCGCGGCAAGCACAACAAGGATGACGATCGACACGATCGGCACAACGGCAATAAACAAGTACGCGACTACAAGCCGATTTCGCAGGCTCCACAGCAGTTTATTTCTCCACCGGCCCACTAAACGAATCAGCAGGTAAGCGCTTGCGACGATTCCCAGGAATTTCAAAAAGCGAAAAACCCCGCCGTTAATGCCAGAGAGTTCCAGAATCACCGCTGCCGTGACGATTGCAGTACAAGTGAGGTCCAGCCGCGACAAGCGGCGCCACACTTCTGTTAGGCTCTTGAGAAACGGTTTCATGCCTTCAAAGCCGGAAGGAATACTTTACCTGAAGATGCAACTCTGCGCAGACGAAGCGCGCTTGCGGCCGGAATATTTTAAGACTTGATCCGGGCACTAACGCCCGGCCACTACAGGTTCCTTCACGCCGTTGCGCACTTTGCTGTGCTTCACGCTGTATGTGAAGTAAATCACCATGCCAATCAGCAGCCAACCTAGCAGTCGCAACTGGGTCAGGTACGCGAGATTCACGATCAGCAGGCCGGAAAAGATGATTGCAAGGATCGGCACCAAGGGCACCATAGGAGTACGGAACGGCCGTTTTAGCTCAGGATGCCTTACCCTCATGATCCAAACCCCGGCGCTGACGAGTACGAACGCCAGCAATGTCCCTACGCTCGTCATCTCGTTCAGCACATTCAGCGGAACCAGCGTCGCCAGAATCGCAACAAAAATCCCGACCACGAGTGAGCTGACGTATGGCGTGCGGAAGCGTGTGTGAATCTTGCTGGCCCATTCCCACAACAGACCATCGTGCGACATGGAATAGAACACGCGTGACTGGCCCAGCAGCATGACCAGCATCACCGATGCCAACCCCGCGATTGCTCCTAACTCGACCAGGAAGGTCGCCCACTGATGGCCCGTTGCGCGCATGCCTACAACGACCGGGTCGGGCACGCCAAGCTGCGTATATGGAACGATATGCGTTAACAGCCCCGACACCAAAATGTACAGAATCGTACAAATCACGAGCGAGCCGAGAATCCCGAGTGGCATGTCCTTTTTGGGGTTCTTCGCCTCCTGCGCGGCGGTGGAGACGGCATCAAACCCAATGTACGCAAAAAACACCACGCCAGCTCCTCGCAGGATCCCAGACCATCCAAATTCTCCGCGCACGCCTGTGTTTGCCGGGATGAAGGGATGCCAGTAGTTCGGCTTCCAGTTATGCGATGCCAGAAACGCGCCCGCCAAGCCAATAAATAAGCAGACCACCGCAACTTTCAAGATCACCACCGCCGTCGTGAAATTCGCGGACTCCTTTACGCCGATCACCAAAATCGCCGTAATTAGCATGATGATCACAAACCCGACATAGTCATACTGTACGTGCATCGCTTTGCCGAAGATGGTGAAATCCGAGGTCGGCATCGCAGGCATCTCCCAGCCAAGATCGTGCATGAAGGCCCGAAAGTGCCCGCTCCAGCCCACGGCCACGGTCGCCGCACCAAACGCATATTCGAGAATTAGATCCCAACCAATAATCCACGCAATCAGTTCGCCCAGTGTCGCGTACGAATAGGTGTACGCGCTACCGGCAATAGGGATCAGCGACGCGAATTCCGCGTAGCAGAGTCCTGCGAAGGCGCATGCAATGCCGGCAAGTACGAACGAAACGATAATCGCTGGGCCGGCAAACTGTGCTGCGGCTTGCCCCGTGATGACAAAGATTCCCGCGCCGATGATGGCACCTATTCCCAGCGTGACCAGGTTGACGGGGCCAAGGGCACGTTTCAAGCCATGCTCTCCCGATTCACCGGCCTCCGTCATTAGCGTTTCAATCGGCTTTGTGGCAAACAAGGGGTTGCCCATGCAACTCCTCCTCTCAGGAATCTCTCTGCGTGTTGTTCCTTACCGCCAATTTGTCCTAAGACATTGTAGTGGAGCGATGTATTGTGCCCCACAAGAAAATTTTCTAACTAGAGCGCGCTGCTCTTGCCAGCCACCAAGAGCGCAGCCAGTACACGGGCAGCCCGATAACAACGATGACCAGGCCCACACCCGACGTTTTCGTCTGATAAAGCAACAAGACAAACATGATCGCTATAGCAGCAGCGATATAAAGAGCCGGAACTAGGGGATAACCAAATGCCCGATAGGGACGCTCTAATTCCCCACGCCTCGTTCGTAACGAAAAAATGCCCGCGATAGTCAGCGCGTAGAAAAGCAAAACTGCAAAGACAACGTAATTGAGCAAATCGTTGTAAAGGTTGCCGTAGCTGCCGTCTGGCTGCCGCGTCCGCATGAGAATGAGAAGAACTATCCAGATTCCTTGAACGATAAGCGCGACGCCCGGTACTCCCCTATTGTTAAGTTTGCCTGTCGCTCGAAAGAAAAGCCCATCCTTGGCCATGGCGTAGGAAACGCGTGCACCGGCCAGAATCAGCCCGTTATTGCAGCCAAATGTGGAAATGATAATCGCTATAGCCATGATGGCAGCGCCCACAGGCCCGAAGATTGCGTTCAGCGCAGCGCTAGCCACCCGGTCGTCGGGAGCGGTTTGAATCTGCACCAAAGGCATCGTGAACAGGTACGCCAGATTCGCGAGGAAATACAAGCTAATGACGATGATTGTGCCAAAAGCCATTGACAGCGCCACGTCGCGCTTAGGATTTTTCACTTCGGCCGCGGTGAATCCGATATTGTTCCAGGCATCGGCCGAAAACAGCGACCCCACTTGCGCAACCCCGTACGCCACGAACAATCCAAACGCCCCGCTCGCTGCCGTAATCGTAGGGACAAAGCTTTTCAGAAAATTGGCGCCGGGCTCAAGCGTTTGTGGGCTACGAAAGGCCCATAGGTGACCGAAATTCTCGCTAATCGCTCCCGCATTCCTCCCAACGAAAATCCCCAAAAAAATCAGCCCTATCAGGGACAATGTCTTCGCGCTCGTGAAAATATTCTGAATTAGCTTGCCCAATCGCACCCCAAGCGTGTTGAGGAACGTAAGAAAAAGGATCATCAAAATCCCGACCA
>DATDNK010000398.1:0-2651 GCA_036518275.1 Candidatus Acidiferrum sp. | reverse complement strand
AATCTTCCGTCTTTGGAGACCATCACTTCGTGCCCGTTCACGCCGACCACGACCTTCGCCAACTCGCGCCGCTCCTCAGGATCCACCACCAGCACGGTGTGTTCTTTCTGATTTGCGATCACCAGCAACCCGCCCTTCGCCGGTACCGCCTTCAAGTTCCTAAGCACGGCCAAACTCCCGATCCCGCATACCATCACAAATAGAAACTTACGTGTTCGCAAATGACACCTCGCTACAAATTCTTTTCCTCTCCCGCTCACCGTCGGCTTTTCGTCCTTGCTCGCGCTGCCATTTTCTCCGCCTTTCCTTTCTTTCCTGCCACGGCGCGAGCGCCGAGCCCCGCGCTCGGTCCGGCTGAGATTGCCTCTCGCATTTTCTTAGGCAGCTTCGCCAGAATCATTTCATACGATTCCCGCAGCAGTCCCGCCAATTCCTCCCGTCCCACCGCCTCTCTTGTTTGCAGCGCCACCCACTTCGCCCGTGCCAGGTACGGCGCCGGAATAATGTTTTGCCTCTCCGTCAGCTCTGCAAATTTCTCTGGTGAAGCTTTGAACGAAACACACACAGGCGCGGGCTCGAGCGGCGTCACCGCAAACATTTTCCCGCCCACCTTGAACACCAAGTCGTAGCCCCACTGTATCTGTTCCGTTGTCCCCGGAAACGACAGGCACAACCTGCGCAACCATTCCGCGTCCATCCGCCGAGTCTATGTCAGGAGCAACTTCCGCTGCAATCCGCGCTCATCCGCGACCCTCTCCCGCCGTGTCTCCGCTCCGGGCGCTGCGCTTGTCCCTGCGGGATAAAGCCCTTGTAACGTGGCTTTTCGCTCAGGCCACCCCCTAAGCCGCCCTTCCCTCACAAAGCATTTCCTTTTGAATCATACGTTTAGCGCTCGAACCTTCTGGCCCGTCACTTGCCCCTACCCATCTAGGAGCCGTGGGTGCCGGGAACCGTCCTCCGCCCTTTGACATGGCTTGGCCATCAGGCAGCGCTCCGGCTCACTCCGCTTGAGGGGATGCCTATGAGACCTTATCGAGATATCGCTACCATCGCGGCCCTGCAAGTTGTCTGTTTCTCCGTCCTGACCCATTTTGAACCGCAATTCTTCCTGCTTCATCTCTATCAAACCATCATTTACGTGGCGATCCTGATCCTGCTCTTTTACATGGAGGATCGCTGGGCCTACATGATCGGCATGCTTGCGCCGATTGCCTGGTTGGGCATGGTCTTCGCCACCGGCTTGTTGGGCGGAGCAGCTCGTCAGGTTCTACGCCTCACCCGCGGCGACGCGGTTTCCAACGACGTCAGCTTTATCGCCGCCATTTCCGCTGTGCTTTCTGTGTTGATGATCGTTTTCTGCGCGCGCCACTGGAAGCGCGAATACGCTGGCCTCGGCAAGACAGCCACTACATTCGCGATCAGCGTGGCGGTGGTTGCGGTTTACTACGGGATCCTAGCGGTCTGGTTCTGGAACATGATTCCCAGCCAGGTCGCTAATGGATAAATCGAAAAAACAACCCCATTTTCGATTTTTGACTAAGAAGGCCGGAGAATTTCTCCGGCCTTCTTACTTTTCTCCGGTACGAAGACTTGCGGATTACCAGGTGTAAACTAGGCCCGCCGTAATCCGCGCGTTATTCCAGCCTGTTCCCCCGAAATGGTTCCACAGGTATTCCGCCTGGAGGATGCGAATCGAGAATCGGTCGTTGTAGGCGTAGTTGACTCCGCCTCCCATGGTGAACGCAAAGCTATTTGCGGATGCTCCGCCGATGGATTCGGTCTGCCCGCCAAGTAGCACCTGGCCGTAGGGGACGAGCTTGCTGCTGTTCCGGTATGTCACTCGAGGACCGAACAAGTAGGTAAAATCATGGCCGCCTATGCCGGACGGCAGCCCCGTTTCTTTGCAATAGCCAAAGTCGCCCACGCCGCCGACCCAGTCTTTCACGTTATAAGCCAGGTTCAGGTCGAAGCCGTGGCAGCCCCGGCCTCCCGGGTTAAGGTGCAGGTACTCATACCCCGCAAAAAACTCCGTCTTCGGAGTTGTTCCCTGGGCCATCGCCGGAGCTGCGACGAACAGGGCGAGCGCGATCAGAGTAAACAAGTTACGCATTTTTCCTCCCGCTGGAATTGGGCTGATGGAATTGCAATGGTTCAGGGAATTGCGGCTGGACCTCCAGGATATCATAATCCCTGTTCACCCAGCTGGCTAGGCTACTTGTCGTCGATGATTTCGAAGCGCGTCTCCTTCTTATTGGGTCCAAGAATATACATGTGGTGGTTCTCCAGACGGTATTGGACTGTGGCCTTGTTTTGTATTTCCATGTCGCCGCCCCTATGACGCGTAATTTCGTAAACAGTCTTTTCATTTACGCGAATTAAGTATCTCCACTCGGAATGTTGCTTTTTCGCTGATCGGATAAAGAGAAGCTGGACTACCGTTCCCGTTTGATAGGACTGAGCCCGGGCCGTCGGGACAATCAGCGACAACAAGAGCAAGAAAGACTTTAAGATTTGGAGACTGCGTGACATCTTAAAACTCCCGTTAAACTCTCCGGGTAACTTGCGACTTGAGACTTATAACTTATCACTCTCTTCCGTCTTCCACGCTGCGATGCGCAATCGCCGGTAGTCCAGCACCCAATTCCCATCGC
>DATDNK010000397.1:0-3945 GCA_036518275.1 Candidatus Acidiferrum sp. | reverse complement strand
CCCGCGCATCATGTCCAGAAAGTATTCGAACGGCAGATCGGGATGCAGCCCGCCAACGATGTGAAATTCCAGCGCGCCTTCGCGCATGCCTTGTTCCGCGCGTTGATAAATCTCCTCCAGCGCGAAGTTGTATGCACCCGGTGCGTCGGGGTCGCGCCCAAAGGCGCACAGTTTGCAGTGCGCCACGCAAATGTTCGTTGGATTGATGTGCCGGTTGACGTTGTAATAGGTCACGTTGCCGTGCTTTTTCTCGCGCACGTGATTCGCCAGCCAGCCCACTGCCAGCAAATCCGGCGAGCGGTACAGCGTGATGCCATCCTCGAAGCTTAGCCGCTCGTCCGCCAGCACTCTCTCGGCGATCGGCTTCAGTCTCTGATCCGTAATGGTCAATTCGCTCATTTTGAATCCGTCGAAACTTTCACACCCGCCAAAATGCTGCCGCCGCGCCCCAGAAGAGCAAGAACAACATACTAATATAGCCGTTCACCGTGAAAAACGCAGCGTCCAGCTTGCTTAAATCGTCGGCTTTGACAAGCGAATGTTCATACCCGAGCAGCCCGGCAACCACCGCAATCCCCGCCCATGCCGGCCACGGCAATCCAAAGCTCAGCGCCAGCCAGGAAAGCAGGGCGATGACGCCGACATGCATTCCCTGCGCGATTAGCAGCGCGTTCGCGATTCCGAACTTCTTGGGAATCGAAAACAAGCCCGCCTCTTTGTCGTACTCAATGTCCTGGCACGCATACAACACATCGAATCCGCCCACCCACAGCGTCACCGCGGCGCAAAGAATCAGCATTCGCCAGTCGAGCCCGCCGGTTATGGCGATCCATGCGGCGGCGGGAGAAATGCCCAGCGCAAAGCCGAGAAAAAGATGTGACCAGTTCGTGAACCGCTTCGTAAACGAATAGAAAAACAGAATCGCAATCGCTGTCGGCGCCAGTTTCAGTGCCAGCAAATTTAGTTGCCACGCCGCCACAAAAAATATCGCGACAGCGAGCAGCGTGAAAAACCAGGCAAATCCTACCGAGAGCGCGCCTGTCACCAGCGCCCGCTGCCGCGTGCGCGGATTTTGCCGGTCGTAGCGCAGGTCCGCAATGCGGTTCATGGTCATCGCCGCCGAACGCGCCGCCACCATCGCCACCACAATCCAAAGGATTTGACGCAACGCCGGCCAACCATGCCTTGTCGCCCGCGCCGCCAGTAGTGCTCCCGTCAGCGCGAACGGTAGCGCAAACACCGAGTGCTCGAACTTGATCATTTCCAGCACCGTGCGCATGCGCCCTCTGCTCATGGCTGCGAAATCTGCTCCTTCATCGTGTCGCTAATTCGGGGAAAAAAGCGCAAACCAAATTGGTGTTTCTCCGTGAACTATGTTCTGTCGTTTGCGTTCTCTACGTTAAATCTCTTTTCTCTTGCTTTTTTTCGGATAAATTCAGTCTCGCAGCCGCTCTGCACCAAGTCAAGCCGCGGCAATCCCGCGCGCCAATGATAGAATTTCGAGCGGTTGAATTGCATGAATCAAACAGAACTGCTGAAAATTCTGGAATCCGTGCTCGCCGGGAAGCTTTCCCCGGCTGCGGCTATGGAGCGCCTCAAGCATCTGCCGTTTGAAGACCTCGGCTTCGCCAAGGTCGACCATCACCGCGCGCTGCGCCAAGGGTTCGCCGAGGTCGTGTTCGCCAAAGGGAAGACGCCGCAGCAGGTCGCCGAAATCGTTCGCGCCATGCTCCAGAAGAAAGACTCGTGCCAAAACATCCTCGTCACCCGCGCCGACGCCAAAGTCTTTGCCGCGGTGAAAAAAGCCAACGGAAAGACCGCGCGTGCCGCGGAATTCCATCCGCTCTCGGGCGTCATCACCATCGAGCGCAGCGCTGAAATCGTCGGCAAAGGGGTGATCCTCGTCATCTCCGCGGGCACCAGCGACATTCCCGTCGCCGAAGAAGCCTTGCTCACCGCGCGCATGATGGGCAACCGCGTCGATCAACTCTACGACGTCGGCGTCGCCGGCATTCACCGCTTGCTCGAGCATCGCCAGAGCAAGCTCGCGCAAGCCCGGGTCATCATTTGTGTTGCGGGCATGGAAGGTGCCCTTCCGAGTGTCGTCGGCGGCCTGGTTGCCGCGCCGGTCATCGCCGTGCCCACGAGCGTTGGCTACGGCGCGAGTTTTGGCGGCATCACCGCGCTCCTCGGCATGCTCAATTCTTGCGCCTCGAATGTCACCGTCGTCAACATTGACAACGGCTTTGGCGCCGCCTGCGTCGCCTCCTGCATCAACCGCCTGTAAAATGAGAATCCACTTGATCACTGGACGCAGTACGTCACACCACTTTAACGGGCCTTCGGCCGCGGCCTCGAGCAACGAATTTGCGAGCTGCGCCGCATACAGCCAAGAGCAGTACCGCTGCGAAAATCCACCGAATAGGTTCGTTGCTGAACACCGAGTATAAAGTAGCTATGACTGCTCCAACGAGGCAGATCGAATCCAACCAGTTCGGTTTGGTGCTCACAAACCTATAGCTAAGAAACGTCATTACCGCAGAGATCCCGGCTACCTCCGCAAAAACACTTCTAGGAGCAGCAATACTGGGAACGGATATAGTCCGGCCAAGAGCGCCCATTACGACAGCACGGAATGTGGTTAGGCAGCAAGCTGCAAAATACCACTTGGCCCACCAGCGGACGGTCGCCAAGAGAAGGATGGTTACAGCAAGAACCAGTCCTATTCCCAAAACCAAACTTTTTCCTCTAGCAGCGCCAAGGAGCCGCAAGCCCAAGCCAAGCACGCTAATCGTCAGGATCGTTCCCACGATGATGAATGCCAAGCGCAGACCTGACTTCACTTCCTTCAACCAAGGCTTCATCTTCTATCGCCTCGCTATTTTCGACTCCCACTCGCCATTTCTTTGCGGCTCAGTGTGTCTCCGTGGCTCATTTCTCACAAGCTCTCAGCAAGACTTTCATCACTCCTGGTCGCTGAGTGAAGGTGATCGCCTTTTGCGCCTCCGCCAGCGGAAACATCCGCGAAATAAGCGGCTTCGCATCCACTTTGCCAGTGCGCAGCAGCGCAATCGCCTTTTCAAACGGCCCGCAGCGCGAGCCAACCAGGTTGATTTCCTTCACCACGATGGGCCACATTTCCACCGCCGCCGCTCCATGAAACGTCGATTTCAGCACCAGCGTTCCGCGCGGCTCGGTCATATGTTGTGCCAGCGCGAACCCGGTTGGCGAGCCTGTCGCCTCGACAAGCAGCGCATAACTTTCCTTCACTCGCTTCAAATCGCGCGCATCCCCGCGAACTTTCTTCGTCTTGATTCCCGCCTGTCGCGCCAGCGCCAGCTTCTTTTCGTGCTTGCCGTACATCATCACGCGGGGCATCTTCGTTCGCAGCACCCGCGCAATCAATTGTGCTAACTTTCCATCCCCGAGCACCGCCGCTGAACGAAACTTCTTTACATCGACTTGTTCAAGAACCTCGCACGCAGCCGCCAGCGGCTCTACAAACACCGCTTGCTCGTCGGCAACGCCATCCGGCACGACGTGCAGATTCTCCAGCGGCAGCGCCAGATATTCGGCAAATGCCCCGTCATGGGCAACGATGCCCAGCACCGTTCGTCGCGTGCAATGTGTCTTCAGCCCGCGCCGGCAAAACTTACACACCGGCTTGAAGCCATACCCCCAGCAAGTAACGTTAATCTCCCCGCAAACTCGCCGCCCAATCCACTTCTCCCGCTCGCCCGCCGAAACACCTGCAACCTCGGCAACTTCTCCAACGAACTCATGTCCCGGTGTGCCGCGAAAATGGTGGTACCCGCGCAAAATCTCGACGTCCGTGTTGCAAATTCCCGCCAGCCGCACGCGTACCAATGCCCAGCCGGACCGCAATTTCGGCAACGGCCTCTCAATTGAATGTAACTTACCTTTTTGAACTTGGAATGCGAGCAA
>DATDNK010000396.1:0-3117 GCA_036518275.1 Candidatus Acidiferrum sp. | reverse complement strand
AAGCGCGCACCGTTAGCGGCGTCCAGGCCAAGTTCCTGCGCATCAAGTTTGTCTCTTCGACCGGCGGTAGCGGCTTGACCGCGAAGATGATGGTCTGAAGCTGAGGGAAGTAAAGGATCAGAGGATTGCTTGCTTGGGCTGAGCTCCGTTCCTTTACCTCTTTTACCTCCTTGGTTCCTCGCGTTTTTTTGCCTCTCTGTGTCTTTCCATTCTTGTGGAGGCTCACCCATGATTCATGGAGTTGAAGGATCGCAATCGGTCTTCGCGCACGAGCGCATTCTCACCGCTGAGCGCAGGCTTTGGCGCGGCGTCCTCGAGCAGGCCTACGCGGACGCGGAGCTCCCGCTTGGTGTGGACGCGGAGGATGAGCTGTTCATAGAGCAGATTCGCGCGCGCCACTTTCTTCGCGCCGATACGCACGGTGAAAAAGAAGGATTGCGGCTCGTCTGCGATTACGCCGAAGTTCCTTTCGATCGCGTCGTGAACTGGGCGAGAAAACACTACGCCCCGTCCGCGCTGCGAGACTTGGAGAAAATCGAAGCAAGGGACACAAAGGAAGTCGAGGAAATCGTAAAGGCGGTAAAGAACAGAGAGGCGACCACCCTCGCGCTCGCTGGGTTTCCTGGTCCTTTATCTCATTTATCTCCTTTACTTCAGTAAGCCACCGGCCAGCAAACACCGATTTGAATCGTTTATGACTCAGCAAAGAACTTCACGCAAACCAAACGGTCATCCCGGGCCAAATGGCCGTCCCAACGGCCAAGGTCCGGCGTATGCGCCTGCCCACCTGGCAGGCGGGGAGCGGGGCGGGGCTCCGGCCCAAGCCTGCACTGACAGGCTCCGGAGCCAGGCTGCGTCTGACGACGCCGGCAGAGATCCCGTTGCACTTGCCGCAGCTTGTTCTGCGACAAACCTGCAAACGCAGGCAGACACGGACTGCCAGGCGTGCGCTGCTGCGGCGCCGCCCCTTCCCAACGAAGCGGCAAAAACGCAAGTGTCAGCAAACAACAACTCGAGCGGCAAAAACGACACGCCCGAAAAAGAACTGCCTTCGGGACGGAATCCGCTTCCCGACAGTCCCGCGGAATTTGTCGAGGAAGTTCACCGCAAGATTGACCTCATCGAGGTCTGGCACGGCTTGTTGCGCTCCAAAGACGAAAAGGTCCGTCAGCGCGCCATCGAAAAGCTCACCGGCATGCTTTACGAAGACTGCGCCCTATCGGACGACGATCCGCAGCCATTCATCTTCGATTTGCCCCGACCGAAAAGAGATTGAACTTCCTTAATTTCATTCACGAGGAAAAACATGGCAAATGCAAAACTCATTTTTATCGGTGAAGTCACGCAAGTTGCCGGCGTCGCCGCATTCGTGGCGGGAGTGGTGCTCAGCCTGCACCACTGGCCCGCAGCGGCAGCGCTGATCGGCGGTAGCGCAGCGTTCTACATCGGCAAGAAGCTGCGCGCGCAGTAACTCTGGAACAAGGGCCGGCCCAATGTCTCGAAGGACACGAAAACGGGAAGGCCTGCAGGTTCTAAGCGATTCGTACAAGGCCTTTTCGCGTCAGAAGCAGTTTCACGAGTCAAAGGCGAGATATCGTTTGTTCGGTGGGGCTGCAGGTCCTGGAAAAACAACCGCTCTGCTATGGGAGGCCATTGGACAGGCACATGAAGTTGCTGGTTGCGACACCCTACTCCTGCGGCGGACTTACCCTGAGCTGGAAACGTCGCTTCTGAGGGAATTCCGGCGCAGCGTTCCGCGTTCGTTGTACAAGAGCTACAACGAGTCCAAGCACGTCATCACCTGGAAGAACGGTTCCACCACGCGTTTTGGCTACTGCCGAAACGAAAACGACGTCTATCGCTATCAAGGCGCCGAGTTTCTCTTCATCGGCCTGGACGAGCTGACGCACTTCACGTTGAAGCAGTGGCAGTTTCTCACTTCGCGCAACCGCTGTCCCGCGCGTGTCTACTCCGACCTCGAGAATAAAGGGAAGAGAATCGTCCCGTGCATGGCGGGCGCCACCAACCCCGGCAACATTGGCCACGCCTGGGTCAAAGCGCTGTGGGTGGAAAAAGTTCCGCCGGCAGGCTTCGAGCGCGCCGATCTCTACGATCCGCGCGATTACGATTTCATCCGCGCACGCCTTGACGACAACCCGATTTACGCCGACGACGCCGAATATCGCCGAAAGCTCGAGACGCTCCCGGAACACTTGCGCCTCGCTATGCTCGAAGGCGACTGGAACGTTTTCGCCGGGCAGTACTTCGATGTGTTCGATTACGGCCGCCACACCGCGCGGCCGGAAGCAATTCGCATGGAACCGTGGTGGCCGCGCTGGATTTCGGTCGATTGGGGCTTCCAGCACGACAGCGCCGTCTATTGGCACTGCGCCGTTCCAGATTATAGAAACTCGAAATACGAAACACGAAACTCGCTTTCGGGTGCGCCGAATCTCGATCTTCGAGTCTCGAATGACGAGAGTGCCTCGCAGAGAGACACTTCGCCGAGCGCGCGAATCGTCACGTACAGGGAATTCGTCCAGAACGGCCTCTCGCCGCGCATGCTTGCGCAGGCGATCGCGGAGCGCAGCGGCCGCGAACGTATCAGCGAGATTTTTCTCTCGCCCGATGCCTTCGCGCACCGCACTTCAGAAGCGTCCGTATCCGAGCAGCTCGGCGGCGTGCTCGTGGCCAACGGCTTGCCGCGTCCGTCGCTCGCCGATGACGATCGCGTAGGGGGCTGGCAATGGATGTACAGCCTGCTGCAATCAGACCGCTGGGTGATCACCGACAATTGCTCGGAGCTGATCGAGTGTTTGCCGAACCTGGTGTACGCCGAGGGACGCAAGGAGGACGTTCGCAAGGGCGACGGCGACGATCCCGCCGACGCCGCGCGCTACGGCCTTGTCTCCGGCGCTCGCCTCGCGGGAATGGCAGGCTACCAAGCGGTCATTCCGAGCGAAGCGAGGAATCCCTCTTCGCTCGATCTTGGGAGGCCGCATTTCGTTCACGGCATGCCGCTCGACGAGCAAATCCAGCGGCAAATCAGCGCGCAAGACCCCACTTCGCGCGCGATTCATTCGCAGCGCCTGCAAGGCGAAGCGAAAAAGTTCTTTC
>DATDNK010000395.1:0-18867 GCA_036518275.1 Candidatus Acidiferrum sp. | reverse complement strand
CAGGCCATTTACACGGTCCGGCAACTTGTGGAGGCGGCCCGCGCGACAGGCAACGCAGCCGTGCAGACAACGGCTGCCAATGCCTGGAACCGGCTCCTGGGAGAATTGCCTGAGAAGGATCCGCTTTTCACTGATTTGCTGGAGCCGCGCACGTTCGTAATGCTGGCGGCGTTTGTGGCCCTGAGGGTCTGGAATTTTCTGGCGCGTTTGCTGGTGCGATTTGAAGTGAGCGGCGTGGAGAATCTGCCGAGCGGCGGCGCCTATCTAATATGTCCGAACCACGAGACTTATATTGACCCGTTCTTTTTGGCGAGCGCGGTGCCTTGGCAGGTATTTCGCAAGTTGTTTTACGTGGGCGCCAGCGAGTATTTTGCCACGCCACTGCGGAGAAAAGCAGCGAAACTGATGCATCTTGCGCCGGTGGATCCGGATGCCAACCTGGTTCGAGCGCTGCAGGCGGGCGCGTTTGGGCTGGAGCGCGGGAAAATCCTGGTGTTGTTTCCGGAAGGGGAACGCTCGATCGATGGGGAAGTGAGGAAATTCAAGAAGGGGGCGGCGATCCTAAGCTCTCACCTTCAAGTTCCGATCGTCCCGGTGGCGTTCAATGGTGTGTTTCCGATTTGGCCGCGGAATCGGGGCTTTTCGTGGCGCGCGACTCTACCGTGGTCGGGGACAAGGGTGCAGCTGCACTTTGGAGTGCCATTGCAGCTCCGCGCTTTTCCGGAGAACGATTGCTCACCGGCCAGTGCAGAGGGGCATTACGCCGCGGTGACGCAGGAGCTGCGGCACACGGTGATCGGGTTACAGGAAGCTCTTCGAGCCAAATCAAGACCTAATTAGAGACAGGATTCCTGGTGGCCAAGATTCGAGGATACGTGCTGACCTAATGCCTTTCTCCGCAAAGAGAAAGGCCGGAGTCCTGGTCTCCGGCCTTCTGGTCCTCAAATTGGTTGCGGGGGTCAGATTTGAACTGACGACCTTCGGGTTATGAGCCCGACGAGCTACCAGGCTGCTCCACCCCGCAGCTTGATACTACACGACTTAGCTGTCTTCTGCAATTTAAGCCGACGATCAAGTGCCCCGCGCGTCCGTAAGCATCAGAGAACATACGGCTTGCTGACCATCGAGAAATGCTCGTCGGTCACTTCCCGACAGTCATCAGTTAATCCGCGTAGTCTTCCAATGAAACTACACGGGCACGCCTTCAGCATTTCAGGTGCCCGTTAAGTGCCCAAAATTTTGGCGTGCCTAGAGCCTTCGGTTCGCGACAGAATGCGTCTGCAAAGGCGTATCTCGTGCCTGCCGTCGAAGTAGCGAGATTAAATACCTGTCGAGCATTCTGTATTCGAGCGATTGTGCCCTAGTGAAAGCCGCCTCAAGCTCCGACCAATACCAAGGTATCGCCAATACCATCGCATGCGAGGTTGACGGTTCGTCGCTATCTCGTACCAAATGGCTCAGTTCTTCGGGTTTGCTGCCGGATAACGAGCAAACCGGAAGTAATCACTTGCGTGGAAATCTGAAGATTTCTTAAAGCCGCGTCAAGCGGGTTATGATGGGCTTCAAAGCGCGACAAAGGACATTGCAGGGCAACGCTGCACCGCCTGAGCGCAGCCTTGCATCAAACACACGATGCGCATCCTACTCCTAAATCTAAGTGCCGGCTCACTTGACGAAATCAATCACGCTTTAGCCGATCAAGGATATGAGGTCACCACGGAAAATGGGTTGACCGTCGAGGAAGTCCTCGCGCTATCTCCCGAAGTTGTGGTAACGGAAGCAACTCCTTCTGACTTGAGCTGCTGCGGGCTCATCACGCAGATCAAGTCCCAGCCCGACACCGTGCCAACGATCAAGGTCGTAATGATTGTCCATGGAGGCGCTTTGGAGCGAGCCCGCGCCCTTGACCTCGGCACCGACGACGTCATTTCGCTTCCGTTTGATGGGGTGGAATTCGCCGCAAGAATAAGGACCCAGTTCCGGGGGCGCAGACCAGAGGAAGAGCTCAAAACGATGCTCAAATTTGCGGTCCAGAGGGAGCGATACGCGGATATTGCAGTGGAATCACTGAGCGGCAGTACCGAAAGAAAGCGCCGCTGGCTGATTCCCGCGCTTCTTACACTAAGCACCGTGACCGTTCTAGCGGCCGTGTTTCTGGGAATTTCGACCCGAAGCAGTCGCAAGGCCACGCTGCAACTGCGTGCGGAAATCGCTCGACTGAATGTCGGTCTGCAGCCTCAAGGCGACTTGGTCCGGCGCGCAGAGCAAGCGCGCACTTCGATCGACGCCAATTCACGTTCCTCGTCGACGACGCAAGATTCTCTAAAGGCGCAATCCGAAGATCTTCGCAAAAAGGTCGCCGCAGCGGATGGGGTGGATGCCGATGCTCTGAAGAAGCAGCTGCTTGAAACTCAGAATCGCTTGGCCCTGCTGGAAAAAGAGGGCAACGTTGCGGAGACGATTGTTCAGAAGTATGGACCCAGTGTGTGCTTGCTGCACGTTGTCGTGGAATTCCGCGACAAACAGTCCGGTAAATCGCTTCAAGTGGCGGTGGATGCGGCCGGTAAGCCACAGGTTGATGATAAAGGGATGGCTCAGCTTGACATCGGCGGCTCAGGGCCCCTTCTTCAGGTAGACGCTTTCGGGACCGGCTTTCTCGCAAGGCCCGATGGAACTATCCTCACAAACCACCACGTTGCAGAACCTTGGTGGCATGACGACGAGCTGAAACATCTCATTGATCAAGGTGTTGATCCCTACGTCGCCGTCTACGAGGCCTACTTTCCGGGAAAGTCTGCCGCCATCCAAGCCAAAATTGATCGAATTTCATCCGAGGCTGACGTTGCCACGCTCAAGCTGGAAACTCCTCCGCCAACTCATACGCAACTCCTGGAGCTGGATGCTCGAAGCGAGGCCACCGTGGCCGGAGAGCCTGTGGTCCTAATGGGTTATCCCACCGGTGTAGAAGGTATTCTCGCGCGGGCGAATTCGGATGTGGTTCAGAAAATTGCGAGTGGAGCGCAAGACGTCAGCCAAGTCATGTCGCGGATTGCCTCGCAGCAACTGATTCGGCCGACTACAACGCAAGGACACATAGGCGATGTCCTCAAAGACAAGATCGTGTACGATGCGGCGACGACTTCGGGTGGTTCCGGGGGGCCGCTCTTTAACCGAGACGGTAAAGTGATTGGTATAAACTTCGCCATACTTAAGGGCTTTGGTGGATCGAACCTCGCCGTCCCCGCCAAATATGCAAACGACCTGCTGAAGTAATTGGTCCGACGACAGGAGTACACCTGGTTTCCTAAGCTGGAGGGAGTGGGTTCTCGTGAGTCAGGGAAGTTTACTCCTCAAAATGGAATTGCGCAGCAACCCTGAAACCCTTTGTGTTGTCAGAAACGCGCTGGGAGAACTCGCCCAAACTCTGGGTTTTCCGGAAGCAGAATGTCGCGCCGTAGTTCTAGCCGTCGACGAGGCACTGACAAACATCATTCGGCACGCTTATCAAGGGAGAACAGAACAACCAATTGAAGCTTCCTTCCGCCGCATTCGCGTAGCTCGGGATGGCGCGCAGAAACCGGCCCTTGAAATCGTGCTGGAAGATCGCGGCGCGACTGTAGACCGCGAGAAGCTCTGTGGGCGCAAGTTAGAAGATGTGCGGCCGGGTGGCCTGGGGTTGCATTTCATACGGGAGAGCATGGATAAAGTAGAATTCCGCCGAAGGTGGGGCCGGAATCAGTTGCGCATGGTTAAGTTGCTACATGCAGCAGAAACGCGAAAGGAGCCCTGAGGCGAGCCCATGTTGCAAATCGCGGCAAGACATTTGGAAAAGATTACAGTTTTTGATGTTTCGGGAGATATCGATTTGGCGAGCTCGCCTGAATTGCGGAAAGCTCTTTTGCGTGAGCTTCGGGAATTGCGGATGCCGCGCGTGGTGCTCAACCTGAAGGACGTTCATTACATCGACAGTTCTGGCGTGGCATCGCTGGTGGAAGGGCTCAAGGCTTCACGGGATGTAGGGTCGCGCCTCGTTCTGTTTGGCCTGAACTCGGCGGTGCGAGAAGTTCTGCAACTTTCCAAATTGGTCAAGATTTTTGAGATCACTGATAGCGAAGAACAGGCGGTGGCGCCTTAGGAGGTCAAATCCACAGCCTGGGGAAGCCTGCCTTGAACGTCATGGAACTTACATCGCAAATCGGAGGATCCATTACAGACGGGCTTGCGTATCTCGGAGGGCTGGCTTCGCTGGGCGGCCGCGCTGCGTACTTCACGTTCGTGGCCCCGTTTCGAGGCAAACCGCTTCGGTTGCGACGCGCCATTTCCCAAGCAATGCAGGTGGGCGTTCGTGCACTGCCGATCCTCTCCCTCATTACGTTTTTCATCGGCCTGATCCTGGCGCTGCAAAGCGCTTATGAACTGCGCAGATTGGGCGCGCTAAATTACGTTGCGAACGCCGTGGCGATCTCGATGACCAGAGAGCTGGGACCGCTCATCACGGCCATCGTGGTCATCGGCCGCTCGGGGTCGGCGTTTGCGGCTGAAATTGGCACGATGAAGGTTTCCGAGGAAATCGACGCTCTGGAAACGATGGCCATCCATCCGGTTGATTTCCTGGTGACGCCGAAATTCCTGGCCATGATTGTGATGCTGCCATGCCTAACGATTTGGGCGAACTCCATGGGAATTCTAGGAGGGGCGTTGTTTGGTGTGACGCAGGCGGATTTCACCTGGACGCGCTACATTCAGGCATCTCTGGATGCGCTCTTTCTGCGCGACATCGTGACCGGATTGGTCAAGAGCGTGATGTTCGGCATTACCATCACGGCGGTCGGATGCTATGAAGGACTCTCCACCGGAGCAGGAGCGGAGCAGGTGGGGCGCTCGACGACCCGCGCCGTGGTGGTTTCGATTTTTCTTGTGATCCTGGTCGACTTGGTTTTCACGACCATCTTTTTCTTTATGACGGAACGGTAGATTTTTGAAAGTCGGAGCGGAAGTGAT
This sequence comes from Candidatus Acidiferrum sp., assembly GCA_036518275.1. Classification (GTDB taxonomy): domain Bacteria; phylum Acidobacteriota; class Terriglobia; order Acidiferrales; family UBA7541; genus Acidiferrum. The sequence goes on along the minus strand of DATDNK010000395.1, from coordinate 13,866 downwards.
GGCTCAATCACTCGGACAGGCAGACACGATGATTTCGCTGCGGAATCTTCGCGTTAGCTATGGTGATCGAGAAATCCTGCACGGCATCCAATTCGAAGTGATGCGTGGGGAAACGCTGGTGATTCTGGGCGGCTCCGGTTCTGGCAAGAGCACGCTCCTAAGGACGCTGGTCGGATTGGAAAAGCCCAGTTCCGGCGAAATCTGGCTTCGCGGGAAAAACCTGGCTGCGGTTTCCGGTCCGGAAATGGACGAAATTCGAAAGAAAATTGGGATGTCGTTTCAAGGAGGCGCGCTTTTTGGATCAATGACCGTCGGGGAAAATGTCGCCCTGCCCCTCCGCGAGCACACCAAGCTCGAAGATTCGACCATTGGAATCATTCTGCGCCTCAAACTCGATCAAGTGGGCCTGGCTGGATTCGAAAACTACATGCCATCGCAGCTTAGCGGGGGAATGAAGAAACGCGCCGCAGTGGCTCGAGCATTGGCCATGGATCCCGAAATCCTCTTTTTCGACGAGCCGTCCGCTGGTCTCGATCCTATTATCGCAGCCGGCGTCGACCAACTCATTTTGGAGTTGAAGAAAGCATTTCATATGACCATCATTGTGGTCACGCACGAGTTGGCCAGCGCCTTCCTAATCGCGGACCGCATGGTCCTTATTGATAAAGGAAATGTGGTCGCCATTGGCACGCCGGAGGAGATGCGTTCAAGCGCTCACCCTCGTGTTCGGCAGTTTCTGGACCGCATCGCCGAACCAGAGGTTGCGCAAGAGTTGGACTATCTACAAATGTTGACGGAAATCACCCGCCCGGACCGTTGAGCGGAGCAAGCGAGGTGCGCGATGAATTCGAAACGTGAGCAAGCCATGGTGGGATCATTCGTGCTCGTTGCTGCCGGCGTCCTTGTCGGCACGGTTTTTGCTTTGAGCGGTGCATTCGGCGGACCGGCGAAAACCTACCGAGCCTATTTCCCATTTGCCGGGGGACTCGAACCAGGTGCGACCGTCCGCTACGCGGGGGGACCGAAGGTTGGACGCGTCGAAAAGTTGCAGCTTGACCCTAAGGATGCGGCGCGCGTTGAGATCACCTTCAGCGTGAAATCGGATTTGCCGGTGAAAACGGACAGCCGCGTGAAAATCATGAGCATGAGCCCGCTGGGTGACAATCATCTGGAAATTGTTCCCGGAAGCGAGACAGCGAGGCTGGCGGCCTCAGGAACGACTCTGCCGTCCGAACCTTATGTCGACTTCAACGCGCTCACCGCGAAGATCAACGAGATTGCACCGCAAGCGCAGGAGCTGTTGAAGACGCTCAATGACCGGGCAACCGAGTTGAGATTGACGGTCGACCGCATCAACGACCTGATGAGTGACCGGAACCGCGCCAACCTTGCCGGAACGCTCTCGGAGACTCGCGGAATGATCGCCGAAAATCGCGCGGGTGTGAAATCAACAGTACAAAATCTGAATACCGCGAGCCAGAAATTTACACCCCTGATAGAGGACCTGAAAAAGACCTCGGCACAAGCAAACGAGGCGCTGAATCACGTGGACTCCTTGATCGGAGAAAATCGCGAGGATCTGCGCAAGGCGGTGATTGAGCTGCGCAAATCTCTTGCGACCGTGACGGATCTGACGGCAAGGCTTGACCAGACCCTGGATGTGAATTCGGAAAACATCGACGAGCTGCTGGAGAATTTCCGCCACGTTTCCGAGAATCTGAAAGAATTCACGGACACCATCAAGAGGCGGCCTTACACACTGATCCGTTCGAGCAGTCCCCCCGAGCACAGGCCAGGAGGGCGGCAGTGATTCTAGTGAAAGAGGCGCGCAACAAGCAGCGCCCTGCTGTCGAGAAGCGCGTGTGCGGCCGCGCATTTTTCGCGAAGATAGCGCTCCTTGGGTTGTTGACTGCGGCAGGTTTGCTGGCTCTCAGCGGCTGCGGCGCTGCCCGGCCAAGCAAGTACTATCAGCTGACGATTCCGGGCGAACAAACCAGCTCGCAATCTGCAGATCCAGTTCCCGCGACTCTACTGCTTGGCCCTTTGCTGGCTTCGCACCTTTACCGGGAAGACCGCATCGTTTACAGCATGGGCGGAGACCAAATGGGAACCTACGAGTATCAGCGTTGGGCGGAACCTCCTACAGAGATGATCGAGGAAGTGCTGCTCCGCAGCCTCCGCGCCTCAGGCCACTATAAGGCCGTTTATATGCATCGCAGCGATGCCAATGGCGACTTTGCACTCCGGGGCAGGCTATACGACTTCAAAGAGGTTTCAGGCAGCCCCATTCTGGCGAGAGTGACCTTCGACGTGGAGTTGCGCGAGCTGAAATCCGGCACAACGGTATGGACCCATTTCTATACCCACGACGAACCAGTCAGCGGAAAAGATGTCCCCGCCATTGTTGCGGCGCTGGACCGAAATGTGCATGCCGGCGTGAAGGAAGTAGTAACCGGCCTCGAACAATATTTTGCCATGCATCCAGTGAAATAGGTTGCAACCGCAGTAATTCCCGATTTTCCATGGGTGCTCAGGAGTCATGAAACACGGCGTAACGTTAGCAGTGTGATGTCGTCCTCGAGTTCTCTTGCCGCGCCACGAAATCTCTGCACGCCATCGAGCAGCGCCTCGGAAAAATCATGAATCACGACAGGCTGAGGGAGATCATTCAGAGTTTTTCCCGCGAGTTCCAGGAAGCCGCTTGAAGTCAGTTGTTCTCCGGCCGGCGAGCGCACTTCCGTCGCACCGTCAGAAAACGCCAGGATCATGTCGCCTAGGTTCAAGCGCACGCTCTGCTGGTTATAGGTCTCACCCGTGATATATCCCAGCGGGAACCCTTCGAGCCCTTCGCCAAGTTCCAAGAACCGCCGCTCGTGGTGTCGCCAGAGCAGCATGCGTGGATGGGCAGCGTAGGCGAAATTGAATTCGCCCGTGTTGCCGTCGAACGTCCCTGTAACCACCGTGGTCAGCCGGAGCGGACCAGGCGAGTTCTCGTTCGAAAGAGTGAAAGCATCATTGAGCGCCGCAAGTAATCCCGCTGTGTCGCGAACGTCCTGAAACTTATGCAAGAGGTGGTGAACATGCCGCGCCACGCCGCTCGCCGTATAACCATGTCCAACACAATCCGCCAGCACCACGCGGGCGATGTTGTCGCTGCAGGAGAATACGGCGGAAAGATCGCCCCCTTTGTCCCCGCCAGACGGAACGGCGATTACATCGCTTTCGAGTCTGGCGAGCTCCAAAAAACGATGCGCTCTCTCGTTGCCGGCCCAAAGCTCCATACATCCAAAAGGCCGCATTGCCGTGCTCGTGCAATCAAACTGTTCTGGTTCGACTTTCTTGAATTTCATGAGATCTTGGATGTTACGAGAATTTGCACGGTGTGCAAGCACTTCGACGAATCGGCACGCGGATGTGCGAGCCTCCCTGAAGGTCTATGCCCATGTAATTCCGCAATTGTAGCGCGACTTCATAAAGCGCGTCGCGAAGCGGTCAATTGGAACAAGCATGGTCACCTAACGTGTTGGGTGTTACCTGTCACGGCAGCGGCTAACAGGTTGAGCGAATCAGTACCGCTAAACGCGCTTGTGTCCATTAATGAAGCAGATTGCTGATTGTCGCCACGAGAGGCGCACCGACTCAGAGCTTGCCAGGTGCCCGTTAAGTGCCCAAACTTTGAGCTGGTGGATCGAAGGAACCTCGTAGATTCGACTCTTGCCGTGACAGTCCAGATCCAGAGGTAACTAGCTGTAACTTCATGGCACTGATCGCCACTGTCGGCGCCCATCAGTGAACCTCGGGACCGTCCTATTGGACCCTAATTACACTCAAATTTTCGAACATTTCTTTCATCAAGCATGCGGTTGCTGATCGCGAAGGCTGATGGTGCGACGCTCTAGGAAACCCTCGCTTCGGAAATTCGAACAAACGGTGTGGAACCGACTCAGTCCGGCAGGTAACTCACTTGCTCAACGCACTCGGCACCAACTAGACTCCCGAACGGCCGTTCGATTACGCTTCAGGGATTAAAATGCTCGGTAAAGAGATCTCGCTTTGGTCCGTTGGACCCGTCTAATCCGAGATTTGCAGTAGTGCTCCAACAAGGAATAGCCACAACTGAGTTCCCGTTGCTTGTAGAGGAGGTCGTCATGCGAAGCATGCTCAAGAGGAAGCGCACACTTGCATTCAATGCAATGCTCGGCTTATTGCTGCTCGGCTTATTGCTCATATGTCCGTGCAGTGCTTCCTCGCAAGAGACCAGGACTACTGGCACAAGCCAGGCACCGCAGTCCGCGAAGAAGGACGATCTCGCAACGGTTGAATCTCTGCTGCGCCAGCTTGAAGCAGAGATGCAAAATCTGAAAGCGCAGGTGAAGGACCTAAAGATGCAACAAGAGTCATCGCAGGCTGAATCCGCGGCATTGCGGAAGGAACTCGAGGAAGCCAAGTCTCAACTCGTAGCCAAGTCTGCTTCCGCCAATTCTGTAGTTTCGGAGCGTGCGTCCTCGGAAGCTACTCCCGGGCAAACATCAACGGAGGAGCGCATCGCGAAACTTGAGGAGAATCAGCAGCTCGCGGACGCCAAGATCGCGGAGCAGAGCCAGACCAAGGTCGAGAGTGCATCAAAGTATCGGGCTAGACTGTCGGGAATCATGCTGCTCAATATGTACGGTGAGCGTGGATCCGTATTAAACGTAGATTTCCCGCAATTGGCGGTTCCTCCTGGCCTTCTTTCTTCAGGCGGATCTTTCGGAGCATCTGTGCGTCAGTCACAGGTCGGTATCCAGGCATTTGGTCCTACGATTGCCGGCGCACGGACAAGCGCGGATCTTCAATTTGATTTTGCCGGTGGGTTCCCTGAAGCGCAGAACGGCGCGACGTTTGGAATTATGCGACTACGGACTGGCGCGGTTCGACTTGACTGGACGAATACGTCGGTAATCGGAGGACAGGATTCACTTTTCTTTGCGCCGTTAAGCCCCACTTCCATTGCAACATTGGGGATCCCGGCCCTGGCCTATACAGGAAATCTTTGGAGCTGGACGCCTCAAATTCGCATAGAGCACAAGCTTACATTGTCGGACTCCTCTTCTTTTTCAATACAAGGTGGAATTCTGGACAATTTGACCGGAGATCCACCCCCTTCCCTATACGAGCGATATCCGAGCTGGGGCGAATACTCTGGCCAGCCCGCGTACGCGACGAGACTTTCGTTGACTCAGAGGGTTGGCGGAGAAGACCTTACAATCGGCGTTGGAGGATACTACAGTCGGCAGCTTTGGGGATTTGGCCGGAGCGTGGACGGCTGGGCAGGCACGATGGACTTGAAAATTCCACTTGGCAGGATGTTTGAATTCAGCAGTCAATTTTACCGAGGGCGTGCCACGGGGGGCATTGGCGGCGGCCTGGGACAAAGTGTTCTTTGGAACGGGCTGCTGTCCGACCCGAACACTCAGGTACATGGCTTGCATTCTGTTGGAGGGTGGGCGCAACTAAAGTACAGAGCCACGCCAAAATTGCAGTTCAACGGAGCATTCGGACAAGACAATCCTTTTTCTTCCGACTTGAGGAATTTTGGCGGTAATGGCAGCTATTACGGCGTGCTATTCTCAAGAAACCAAAGCGCTCTTGTGAACTTTATTTATCAGCCCCGATCTGACGTCGTGTTTTCTTTGGAGTACAGAAGGCTGAATACTTTTATATTGAACAGCAACCCCAACTCAGCAAACCTGGTCAATTTCAGTCTGGGGTACATATTTTAGTGCGAGCTTCTACAAAGGTTCGGCGCATCGCGCTTGCAGGAATGTTCTGGTGCGCTTCTTTCTTGTATGGCTCCCCTGCCTTTGGCCAACTGAACATGGTGAGTGTGCATGTGGAAATCAGGAAAAAAGGCGACGCGAAGCAGGTGAAGGGAGCCAGATCCCCGGCAAACCTGTCCGAAGTAGTAGTGTGGCTCAAACCACTTGAGAGCACTGGGGCGGAAGGAGCTGCCGCCGAGCAAGCTCACAAGCGTTTGCAACTAATTCAGAGGAACAAAAGCTTTCAGCCTCATGTCCTTGTCGTTCCCGTTGGTTCGGCGGTGGATTTTCCCAATCGCGATCCATTCTTTCATAATGTTTTTTCTCTGTTTGATGGCAAGCGATTTGACCTCGGGCTTTATGAAGCGGGAGCAACCAATTCTGTTCGATTCGATCGCCTCGGGGTCAGCTTTCTGTTTTGTAACATTCATCCAGAGATGAGCGCCGTCGTGATTGCTGTGGATACGCCGTACTATGGCGTGTCTGACCGCACTGGAAGCGTCACTATACCTGACCTCCCGGATGGCAAGTATGAATTGCATCTGTGGTACGAGCGAAGTCTGCCGGAGGATCTAAAGGCGCTCACGAAAACAGTCACCGTGTCGGCGGCGACGAAGGATCTTGGCGCTATCGTAGTCCTTGAGAACCCCAATTTCTCCCCGGCTCACAAGAACAAATACGGACAGGACTACCCTTCTCCGCCTTCACGACCCTACTCAAATCCATAGCTAACCTCAGCTCGGAAATTTTACTCGAAACCTCTGTGAACCTGTCCTCCATCATACTTGGAGTCGCGCTAGGTCAGTGCTGATTTTATGCTTTCAGTTGCGGGTTGTTGTGAGAGGGGAGCCGTATGAGGACGGTCGTTCCGCGTTCCGAGGTCTGCTCCACAGTAACGGAACCAAGGTGGTCTTGTACGATCTTGCTTACAATCGCAAGACCTAGACCTGTTCCGTTAGGCTTACCATAGCTTACAAACGGATCAAATAGCGTGTCCCGAATACAGTCGGCGATGCCGGGACCGCCGTCCGCAACTCGTATTTCGAAGTCTCGCACCGCACGCTTGACAGTAATCGTGATAGCGGGGTCAAGCCCCTGTGAGGCTTCACATGCGTTCAGAATCAGGTTAAAAAAGACACGTTCCAGCTTTTTCGAGTCGAACATCCCTTCCAGATCGTCATCCGCATAGAGGCATATATTTGAAACACGAAATTCGGGTCTTGCCTGGATGGCCTCAATGGCCCTCCGAATCACTTGGTCGATTCTCGTCCGTGTGGGAGTGATCGCGCTGCGCTGAGAAGAAAACTCTCGGAGAGAATCGATCAGGTCCGTCATCTGCGTAGCTGCGGTATCAATTTCTTGGTAGATCTCGTCCTTCTTCAGTTTTAATTCGTCAGCCTCGTAAAGAAACTCCGCATTGGCGACGATCGCGGCGAGATAGTGGCGCAAATCATGCGAAATCGAGCTGGCAGCGCGGGCCAGCGCAGCGACCCGCTCCGTATCTATCCTTTGCTGTTGCAGTGCCAGGAGCTTGTCTCGCATTTGCGCGAATGACGTGCTCAGCTCGACAAGTTCTGTGCTACCTCGGGGCGTAATGGAGTACGTGAAGTCCCCAGCGGCGAGTGCCTTAACACCTGCCACTAAATTGTCTAGAGGGCGAGTCACTGTACGAGCTACGAATCCAAACAGCAGCGCCACAACAATTACCGCCAGGACGCACGCCAAATAGATGGTACGGTTCAACCTGGTAATGAAAGTGTTGACGGGCGCGAGCGGCATCATCACGTAACAGTGGACCGGAGACGGCGAAGATCCATGCAGCGACACTGAAGACCATGCGAATTGATCCGTTTCGAGAGCCAAGATGCCCGAAGTTGCTGTAGAAAAGATATTTCCAGACCGAATTCGTCGTTCTAGCTCTGCTTCGTCTTGTGGTGGCAGAGTAGAAGCGATCACCGTGTCGCCGGTGCTGAGCGCGATTTGGTTTCCAGCGACTTCTGCGAGTTGTTGCGCGACGGAGGAATCCACTTGGTAGCCGACCGCAAGAAGACCCAGCTGTTGCGCCGTTCGCCCAGCGCCAGAAGTGATGGAATGCAAGAAAACCCAGTAGAGCCTGCCGTCGTCGTACCACCAGGAGGCATCCTCTCCGAGATCAATGGAACGTTTCAGGTCGCGTTCGGCCGCGGCGGGGGGCCATCCGCGCTTCGTCACGTGGAGCGCTACAACCTTTCCGTCGGGTTTGGATAGAACGAAAAGATCGCTTCCCGCCAGTTTCCAGAAGGTTTCTGAACCATCTTGGATCGTCGGCGCATGTTCAGTTGACATGAGCGCCTTGAGTGTGGGCAGTTCCGCAAGTATGGCCGCGGTTCGCCATAGCTGTAATTCCCGGTCGCGCTGTACTGTTTCGAAGGCACGGACTGATTTATCCGTACCCTCCCCCATGTGCCTTTGAACTTCGACGTTTACAGTATGGCGAATAAAGAGCAAGACCGACCCGGCCAATCCAAGAACGATCAACAGAGCGGCGATAAGAAGCTGAGAGCGTAGCCGATACGTGGGCATGGTGTTCTCTGCCGAAGACCTGCGCTTCCCGCTCCGGCGCTACGCCTCCAATGCGAGCTTATACCCGGCACCGTGCGTCGTCAGAAGGAAGCGCGGCGCAGCAGGATCCGGTTCCAGCTTCTGGCGCAGACGGAGGATGTGATTGTCTACTGTCCTGGTGGAGGGATAATTCTGATATCCCCACACCTCATTGAGCAGTTCATCCCGCGATATCACCCTACCTGCGGAAGTGGCTAAATATTTCAGCAACTTGAATTCCTGCGCCGTGAGCGGGACAGCCTTACCAGATCGAGATGCTTCCATGCTGGTAAAGTCGATGCGCGCATCACCTAAAATGAGCACTTCATGGTTGATTTTCTTGGTGACAACTTCTGCAGCCATTTGCGGTTTCGTTCCACTGCGGCGCATCGCACGACGCACGCGCGCCAGAAGCTCTTTCGGACTGAACGGCTTGGTTACGTAATCGTCCGCGCCTAATTCCAGAAGGAGGACCTTATCGTCCACTTCGGAATTGGCGCTCAGAATTACGATCGGGACCAACGGCGCCTGAGCCTTAAATTCCCTGCAGAGTTCTTTACCCGAAATGCCTGGGAGCTTTAGATCTAGGACCACCACCGAAGGAAGCTCTTGGCGATACATCTGGAGCGCGTTCGGTCCATCCGAAGCGATTTGAACCTGAAGTGAGTCTGCTTCAAATAAGCGCCGAAGCGTGCGCTGCATCGGGCGGCTGTCTTCCACTATAAGAACTGTATCCATGCTATCGCCTCGGCCTGCCGAGAGCCCGAAGTAGTCTAAAGATTCTCGGGGACAGAAGAAGTACTTTCTATAATCATAACTCCTGGCTGCGGGAACCATGTAGGATTCTTAACTTATGGGACGACGTTTTTGCATAGTTGAGATATGGAAAGCCACCCTACCTCTCATCTCCTCTGCCAGAACTGACCTGTTCCTTGAAGTTCGCAAAGCGCAGACCTATGGGAACCGCATTAGCGGGGGCTGAATTCCCACGTCTGCATGGTAAACCTTGAAAACGTACAAGGCAGTCATTTGCTGGTGATTTTTCAAATTTTTGACAATTTCGTGACGGAACTCAGACCTTTGAGCGTAGAAGTGTCTCAAAAAGTGGTCAAGAGAGGAAATAACCAGGGGAAAGAGGCCGACAATGTGTTTGGGCCATGGTGGGAGAGCTAACCATTCGAGGAGTGTGACAACACAGATTCTGGGTCTTTCTCGCCCAACAGTGCCGTTTCTGAGTAGATGACCCGGAACACTCTTCAGCCCTACTGAAAAAGTTCTCGCTCTTCTCAGAAACAATCAATCGAACAAATCATAACAATCTGTTTGCTCGTACGTGACAATCTTGGGACAACTAGCGATTCGGTTCTTCATATCCTCTCTCGTCAAGAGACGGGGCGTGGCTCTCACAACCGGCATAACGTGAAAACTGCGGGCTCGATGTCGCTGATTCCATAACAGGCGGCGGGCGCGATCTTTCACGACCACCGAGGGCTGTTGCAGGGTGCAACGCGGAAGCTACCTTCAAAAGGGGTTAGTTGGCCGCGTGGGAGGCTCAGGTGGCCGAGCCTGAGAGCAAAAAGAGGTCAAGCAAGAGCAGAAACATTTCGGAGGAAAAATAATGCATATGAATAGCATCAGACCAGCACACATGAAGTTTTCGAGCGGAATTACATCCCTAGCAATCGCTGCGGCGATAGTTTTTTTTATGGCTGCCGCAGTGGCTCCGGCTCACGCTCAATCGACAAGAACTCAGCAAAGTGAGCAGATCTTGCAGCCTGCCGGAGAGACTGCCGAGCACGACTCTTTTGGAAGCGCCGTGGCCATCAGCGGCAATACTATGGTTATCGGAGCCTTCAACGCCGATGGGAACGAGGTCGGCGCCGGAGCTGCTTATATTTTCGACAAAACCGGGAATACCTGGGTGCAGACCGCCAAGCTCATTGCTGCCGACGGCCATGCCAGACCCGCAGGGCCGTTGTTTCCCGGCGACTTCATATCCGACTCGTTCGGACTAACCGTCGCGATCAGCCAGGACGGTAATACCGTCATCATTGGCGCTCCGAGCCACAACCACGCCACGCAACTTTCGGGAGGAGACATAGGAGCGGTATACGTCTTTCAACGCACAAATGGAGCGTGGAGCCAGGAAGCCGAGCTGCTTCCACCCCACCCCAATGTTCAAGACCATTTTGGAGATGCATCAGATTTTGGCGGCCTGGCGATCAGCGGAAACACCATTGTCGTAACGGACCAGGGCACCGCACTCACAGGGTCACTCCCCGGATCAGTGGATGTTTTTACTCGTGCCAACGGCACTTGGACCCTGACGACCCAGTTGTTTGTGCCCGACGATCCTTTCTTTTTTCCCTCCAGCGTGGCATTCGATGGACATACGCTGGCGGTCGGTTCAGATATCAGCGATGCGCCAAACGCTTTTGAAGGCGGCGCTGTCTATGTCTTCCAGTTTAGCGAAGGGCAGTGGTCGGGACCTGTGACGCTGGGCGCCGCAGATGCAACTTCCGGAGCGCTCTTCGGTTTCAGCGTCAGTCTCAACGGCGGCTTGATCGCCGTGGGCGCCAGCGCAGGACCGGGCACCACTTCGCAATCTGGGGCCGCCTATGTTTTTGCCGGCGAGGGAGGCGTATGGAGCCAGAAGGCCAAGCTCATCGCCAGTGATGGGCTGGACTTTGACAACTTTGGAGTCTCTATCAGCGTGAGCGGACAAACGGTGTTCGTGGGGGCGACGGGCCACACGCCGGCTGCCACAGGCACGTTCAGCGCAGGGTCTGCTTACGTTTATCGGCAGGGAGATGGCGGGTGGAGGCAGGTTGCCCAGGTTTCTGGCAGTGATGGCATCTCGGGAGGTCAGTACGGCCTCGCCGTGGCGATTAGAAACAACACGCTGCTGGTGGGAGCTGACCTCCAGCATCCTCTAGTCGAAGGCTATCCAGGTGGAGAGGCGTACGTTTACAGCCTGAATCCTTAGGAATACAACGCTATTTTGCCAGGCGACTTTGCGGGGCGAGGTCGCCTGGTGATTCCACATCGTTTCCGGCGTTAAACGCGAAGCATAACGGCTTTGGCCTTGGGTTTACTCAGTGCAGTTTTTCTCGCCGCTTGCTCCCTTCATGCAGTGCTTCCTGTGGGCGATAACGCAGGTGCTCAGGTTTCTCACAATGAGTTTCTTTTGAGACTATGTAGTCATGCACCTCTTCTGGAAAAGCTCTTTCCTGTTTTCTGAAGCAGACTGCCCGCACAAATCATAACAATCTGTTTGCTTATACGTGACAATCCTGGGACAACTAACGCTTTTTTCTTCCCTATCCTCATGTCGTCAGGAGACGGCCCGTGGTTCTTACTATTCGTCAGCGCGCGAGAACTTACGCCCGTCTCCAGCTCTTAAAGGCATATTCATTTGGAGAGACGGAGGCAGACGTAGATGCGAAAGCTAACAGCATTTTTCTTCTTGGGCTTAGTTGGGGCAGTTTTGCTTGCAGGTTGTGGGGGGGCGTCCAGCCCACCCGTCATCAACCCAGGGCCCCAATCGGCACAGGTGAGTGTTTCCCTTACTGATGCACCTCCCGCGGGCGTTACCGTCTTCACGTTTGAAGTCTCGGTGACGGGTGCAACTCTTAATCCCGGCAATGTGGACGTGCTAGCCGGAAAAGGTCCTATACGAATTGAAGTAAAGAAGCTGGAGACGGAGAATGCGTTTCTTAGCACTGCGAACGTCACCGCTGGAAACTACACAAGCCTCAATCTCACTTTCTCCAATCCGGAGCTGACTTTTCTCAACGGCACGCCCGCCACACTGGCGGGGTGCGCTTCAGGAAGCGTTTGCGAGATCAAGCCATCAGGGACGCTTTCTGCCACAGTGAACGGTCAGTTTAGCTCGATGGGTGGATCACAGACCGGCGTATTAGTTGATCTGAATCTGGCCAATCTGCTGACGCCATCGCTTGGCGTGGACTTCAGCGCCGCCAGCGCGGTCACAGCGACTCAACAAACAAAGGAAGCCGAAGGGGAGTTGGAGGATATCGATGATGTGGACGGTATCGTAGCGAATCCCGCGTCCGGTCAGTTCACATTGCAGACTACAGACATGGGGAACATTACAGTAACCATCGATTCGAACACCCAGTTCGAAGGATTCGATACATGTGCCGCCGCGAACGCAACCTGCATTCAGACTGGTCAGTCTGTCGAGGTCGATTTGATGCTGCTTGCTAGTGGTGGCTTTTTGGCAAAGAAAGTCGAACTGGAAGACGACGCACAACAAGCGGCTGACGACGAACTTGACGGCGTCATCTCTAAGATTGACGGCCCGGCCCAGTTTGAAATGGTCGTCAATGACGAGCTTCAGGCCGTCGCGAACGTTTCCGTCGGCAATCCTGTGACCGTGATGCTTACCACCTCGGGCGGGGGCACCTCGTTTCAAGTGGACACAAACGGTCTCACGGTCCCGTCTTCTCTGCAGCAAGCATTTGAAGCAGCGACCGACACCTCGCAATTATTGCCAGGTCAAACCGTGCAAGTGCGAAAGCTTACGATGACGGGGGGACCAGCACCCGCCGCGATTACTATCACCACCGATCGTGTCCGCCTCCGCGACACACGTTTCACGGCAACAATATCTGGCGCCCCGTCCGGGAACAACTTCAACGTCGGAGGCCTCCCTGGCTTGTTCACGGCAGCGGGTATCACTCAGATCCAAGTCCAGACGTCCTCACAGACGGATTTTGAAAACGTCAGCGGAGTCAGCGGCCTTGCCGACGGCTCGACTGTCTCGCTTCGCGGCTTGCTCTTCACGAGCACCCCGAACCCCGTGTTGATCGCAGACAAAGTTCGCAAGCGCTAGTCGACTGCGCTTGTGGCGGCCGCGGGCTCCTAGCTCCTCCCCCTCTCCGCCTGAGGAGAGGAAGGGCTGCGAGCCTGCGGTCTTTACCTCCGGAGGCCAGGTCCCTCAGTCAAAGTCGTTCATCCAAACGCGGATTTATCCGTGAATTCGGTTTCCGGAGATTCCGCGTGGGGATCTGAATAATCGAGCGGAGGATGCATGCGGTACGAAACTGATGTCTTCGTAGTCGGCGGCGGTCCGGCGGGGCTCGCGGCCGGGATAGCCGCGCGCAATCGTGGTTTCCGTGTGATAGTAGCCGATGGAGCAGCACCTCCAATCACGAAAGCGTGTGGAGAAGGGCTCCTGCCTGACACCCTGGCGGCGCTTCAGGAACTCGGCATTGAGTTCCGTAAATCAGAAGGTTACCCACTTTACGGCATTTGCTTTGAGGATAGCAGTGCATCGGTCCGCGCTGAGTTTCCTGTCGGCCAGGGGCTCGGAATACGTCGCGAAACCCTGCATCAAAGGATGCTCGAGCGCGCCCTCAGTTGTGGCGTCCACTTTTTGTGGAACACGCCCATCGTGGGACTTTGCCAGGAAGGCGTCGTAGCTCGTACAGATCGAATTCGAGCGCGCTGGGTCATCGGTGCC
>DATDNK010000394.1:0-2991 GCA_036518275.1 Candidatus Acidiferrum sp. | reverse complement strand
CGAACTTCACAAGATAAGCGTTTTTCATAGGAGGAAATTATAGGAACAATCGCGCGAATTGTCTTGAAGGAGAGGCAGCGCAAGCTGGAATGGGAGGAGCGATGTGTCAGCTCCGCTGCAAAAACTAAGCGTGGCGGCGCTGGAAGCGGCGCCGCTCCGCTGCCCAGTCCACGAACCCCTCCATGTGCTCGCGGTATTTCCAGACGAGATGAAAAAACTTGCGGGGCGTCATGTCGGCAGCTTCTTTTCCAAGAAAGGTCTCAAAGCGCCAGCACATGTAGGGGCTTTTCCACGGTTTCAAGCGATAGCCCCGTGCCGCGCTCCAGTAATAGCTCAGTGTTCTAAACACTTTCATGCGAAAGCCTAAACTATTGCGATTCTCCTCGTTTTGCAAGAAATCTTTGACGCAACGCCGCGAGTTTCATTTGCGCGCGTATAATCATTAGCAGGGGGGAGGGTCCATGGAAGAACTGAAGATCCTCCAGAAAACAAGGGAACTCCACGAAGCGCGCTGGTGGGAACCGGAGGCAAACGGTCGGGTCCACTGCTATCTCTGCCCGCGTCACTGCCACATTCACCCGGGGCAGTCGGGATTCTGCTTCATCCGCATCAATCAGGACGGAAAGCTTTATAACCTCGGATACGGTTCCCCGGCCGCTTTGCAAATTGATCCCATCGAGAAGAAGCCGCTGAATCATTTTCTGCCCGGCACGCGCATTTTCAGCTTGGGTACGGCCGGCTGCAACATGGGCTGCTTTTTCTGCCAGAATTGGGATATTTCGAAATCGCGCTCGGACCAGGTGCGTTCGCAGGAAATTCCTCCGGAAGATGTGCCGCAGTTGGCGATGAAGTACGGATGCGATTCGCTGGCGTTCACGTACAACGAGCCGACGATCTGGGGCGAGTACGTGATCGACATTTGCAAGGAGGCGAAAAAATACGGCCTCAACACGGTGATGGTGACGAATGGGTATGTCACGTACGAAGCTTTCCATGACATTTATGACCACATTGACGCGGCGAACGTGGATTTGAAGGCGTTCACGGAAAATTTCTACGGGAAGATCACGCTGACGCATCTGCAGCCGGTTCTGGAGACGCTGGAGTGGCTGAAGAAAGAAACCAACGTATGGTTCGAGATTACGAACCTGATGATTCCGACGCTGAATGACGACCCGTCAGAAACCCGAAAGCTCGCGGAATGGATTCTGACGCACCTGGGGCCAGATGTGCCGCTACACTTCACCGCGTTTCATCCGGATTTCAAGCTGCAGGACAAGCCGCGGACTCCGGCGTCCACTTTGGATCGCGCAAGGCAGATTGCTATGGAAGTGGGCTTGCGCTACGTCTATGAGGGGAACATTTATAGCGACGGCGCAAACACGTATTGCCCGAACTGCAAAGAGTTGCTCGTGCGCCGGTCGTGGCACGATGTGGTGGACTATCGGATCAAAGATGGAGCCTGCCCGAAGTGCGAGTTCCCGATACCGGGTGTTTGGACCAATGGTTCAACGGGAAAGCTGAATCACAGGCCGGTAACAGACACAAAGAAATATTCCCACTTGAATCTGTAGTTCACCTCAGTGCGGATGGAAATGATAGAAGCCTGGTCCCACGCGCATAGCGTGGTGCCAGGCGACGGGAAAAGCCCACCACACGAGCGTGCCAAGAATCGCCTGCCACACGGTGAGCGGAAGAATGTTTCTGTCTTTCGCGAACAGCCAGGCCATCAAAGCTCCCCCAATCAAAGTGACCGGTACAAGAACGGGATTGGGCCAGTGGAGCAGCGCAAAAAGCACCGCCGCAACTATCGAGGCGCGAACCGGGCTGTGGATTGCGGCAAGGAGACGATTCGCTACCAAAGAATTCAAGCCCACTTGTTGCAGCAGGCAGAAAAACATGTAGCCGAAGAAACGTCTGGGAAGGATCACTTGATGGAATGCTTGTTGCATACCGTCGAGAAAAAATCCAATAACCAGAATTGCGAGAGCGCATGGAAGTAAGACCAGCGAAGCGCGTCTCGTGGCATTCCATAAATTATCCACACGCCACCCGAGAGATTGCGGCGTGTCCTTATTCAACGTGAAGCTGATCATCAGCCAGAAAGGAAAAACGATCCACGAATATCTGGAGGCATCCTGAAGCTGCCAGATGAACCACGCAACAAACGCGGTGAATCCCAAAGCTTCGATGAAAGGAAAGAGACGCGAGGTCTTCGCGGTCATCGTGAGGCTAATCACGAAGCGCTTCCTCGTCAGGGTGACTTAAATCGAGAAGTTGGAGGGCGCTTTCAAAGAGCTGGTCAATCTCCTTTTCAGTGACTTCGTGAGGCGCGAGGAAAGAGTGGAGATCGAAGTCGGGGAATCCGCGATTGGTGACGCGGGCGGGAAGCAACTCACGCAGGCGGCGCGAATCGATGGAGCCGAGCTGACAAATCTCCTCAAAGACGACGCGGCGGAGCGGATCCTGAAAGACGCTTGGATCGAGCAGGCGACAGATTTCGCCGCGCGTTCCCCCTTTGATCAGGACTGAGCAAAGGAAGCGCAGCGTGTTTCTTTCGAGTAGCGGCCGGCTTGCGGGATCAAGCATGGTCATAAAATCAATCCAATTTTGCGTTGGCCGGGGAAATCTGCTGCCGAATAAGTGCTTCGACTCGGGACCAGACGGCTAGGTCGCAATCAATCTCAGTATGAGCCTTCGCAGGAATTTTGCGTGCCAAACGCAAGAGAATCACGCTAAATGAGATGATATTCCCTGGAATGGAGTTGCGCTGAGGCAGGCAATGGAGCCAAAACATAAAGTTGTCATTCTGGGAGGTGGATTTGGCGGGCTGGCGGCCGCGCAGAAGTTGAAGCGGGCACCGGTGGAGGTCACGCTCATTGACCGCAGGAATTTTCATCTGTTTCAGCCGCTGCTCTATCAGGTGGCCACTGGCTCGCTCTCTCCAGGGGAAATTGCAGCGCCGTTGCGAAGCGTTTTGAGCCGGCAGAA
>DATDNK010000393.1:0-3369 GCA_036518275.1 Candidatus Acidiferrum sp. | reverse complement strand
GTTTCAGGCGGCGGCAGAGTTCTGCGCCACGAACCCCGGGTAGATGATCGTGCAAAAGAACCAGGTCAGGTTGCAGGCGCAGGCACATCTCGCGTGCCGATTCCGCATTGTCAGCTGTTAGAACGTCGTAATTCTGATTCTTCAGGAAGGCTTTCCAATTTTCTCGTTCCGCCGAAGCCACGTCCACAAGCAAGATGGTTGGGTTCATTGAGCCCCTCTACTCAATTCTTTGGTCTTGCCAGAGGTTGAGCTTGCTGCGGACTCCGACCCTGCTTGCAGGGCTCTTACCTCCGCTTTTTGGGGGACAGGGAGGATTGGAGTAGCTAGGCGCGTTCGTCTATTGCTCTCAAGAGGCCAAAGACGGATGCTTCTAAGTGCCCTAAACCTCGTGTATTACCCTGGTATGCGTAAAATGGCGGCGCTTGCAGACAGGCCGGATTTTCACGAAGTCAGTAAACTTTACGCAAATCCTATATCACATGATATAAGGGTTCAGAAGCCCCTCACTTTTCCCGCTCTATAGACTAAAATCTAGTTCGCGTAGGGAAGTCTAGGGACATCGTAACCCCCTGAGTCGTTGAGGTAGTAATCCAAGAAAACAGGTGGAAGCAAGCAGAGTTGGAGCGGAGCGCGAGGGGCGAGCCGTTCGATGATCTGCCAAGGGCTAAGATTCTCCTTGTGGGAATTGGGGCGGACGAGGTTGAAGTAGAGCTGGTAGGTATGCGCTTTGGCGAGGAACTCGCCGCGGCTGGTGAAGTCTTCCAGGTCGAAGAACTCCTCTTCTTCCAAGCGGTGCACGGTTTCCACATCACTTTGGTAGGTGTGCGCGGCGGGCGGGATACGTACGTGCTGACTGTCGCCGAGGGCGGAGGGGAAATCGCCTTTGAACTCGCCGCCATTGTCGGTCTGCCAGACCAAATCGCGCAACGAAATGCCACAGCGATCGAGCAGTTGCTGAATGCGGGAAGCGAAGACCGCGCTGGCCGCGGCGCTGCGCTTTTGGGCAAATGCCCAGAACAAGAGCCCGCTGCGCACTTCGCGGGCGGTGTATTGGATGGCCGGGAGGCCGAGCTGCTGAGCCTGCGGCCAGTAGCGCGGGATGTCGTCGAGATCTTTGGTGTCCGCGCTGATTTGCTGAAACAGGGCCCACCGCGCTTTGATGTGCGCGAGGTCCTGCTTGCGCTGATATTTTTTCTGCCGTTTTTTCAGCAGCCCGTGCTCTCGCCAAATACGCTGGATGGCCATGTGGCTGACGGGCAGATCGAATTCTCGGCGGAGACGCGCGGCGCCAAAGGTGGGCAGTTGTTGACGCAGCAAGAGCACTTGGCGCTCGATAGCGGCAGAGGTTTTCTGCGGATGGTGATGGGGAGCGCGGCTGTGCTCTTGCAGGCCGGTGCGACCGCGCTGCTGATAGCGCCGCCACCACTTGCGGACCGTGAGTACGCTGGTGGCAAAGTGCCGGGCGGTGGGTTTAATGCCGCGCTCTCTGACCGATTCGACCAAACGCAGACGATGGTTGTAGGCGTCTTTCATCTCACGCACCAGATCGAAGTAACGTACGGAAGTGGCCATGACGCGGCTATGCTATCCGCAGGGCGCCGGAACCAGGCGGTGGAAAAGCCGCTCGCGGCGCGAGCTTGGAAATCGCTTCGCGATTCCCACTTTCCCACCGCCTCAGCCATCACAGGACTCACTTACTTCCCCTTACCGAGCTGCCCGCACAGCTCCACTCGCCGCTTCTCGGTCAAACACTTCAACCTCGCCAGGGGGTAACGATGTACCCTTCCAATTCCACCGAGAGCGTCGCGTTGACGAGAGGCGCGGTGGATGCTATAAAGTACATTTTGATGCGGCGGCTTGAGGCCCACCGTACGCTCCCACGGGGTGGAGCGAGGCGCGGCTGCCAACCTGTCTGTCCGGAGGCGAGCCCGGCCAGACGCAAGGGAAATTTAGGCGCGACAATTCGATGCCCTCACTCGGTCACCAGCTTGGCGAACTGTTCCTTGGGGCTGCGCCCACAGCCCTGATTATCCTCATTTTTTACTTCATCTTACGGCCGATTTTCTTCAAGCCGCTGCTGCAAGTCATTGCCGAGCGCGAGGCGCGTACCCTAGGCGCACAAAAGGGTGCGGAGGCGGCCCAGACAGCAGCCGCCGAAAAAGTCAAGCAATACCAGGAAGCCCTGAAGCAGGCGCGCGCAAAGGTTTATGCAGAGCAGGAAGCGGCGCGAAAGAAGTTGCTCGACGAACGCGCGGCGCAATTGAAAGATGCGCGGAGCAAAGCGTCCGGTGAGGTAGGCGCAGCAAAAGATCGCGTGGCCGCCGAACTGACTGCCGCGCGCCGCGATGTCGAATCCTCGGTCGCGCTGCTCTCCGCAGAAATTGCGCGCCGCATCCTGCAGGTGCCGCCTCGTCCGGACGCTCCCGCGAGGGAGGCTCGATGAAGGGCCGGCGCCGCGCCATCGTTTTTGCGGGCGCCGCGATTGCGGCGCTCTTTTTTACGCTGACCGTTCACGCCGCGGAAGAGGGCGGCGCGGGCAACTCGGAACTCGCCACTGACATTTTCAAGTGGATTAATTTCGCGATCGTGGTGGCCGCTGTTGTGTGGGTGTGCCTGAAGAAGGCTCCGGGATACTTTCGCGGGCGGGCGGCGGCCATCGGTGCCGCCATTGCCAAAGCGGGCAGCGCTAAAGCAGCTGCGGACGCACAGCTTCGAGAGGCCGAAGCCAAACTTGCCAATCTGGAGAAAGAAGTCATGGAGCTCCGCGCGTTTGCAGAACGCGAAGCGGCCGCGGAAGTCGAACGCATCCGTGCGGTTACGCGTTCGGACCTGGGAAAAATCGTAGCCGCAGCCAAAGCGGAAATTGAAGCGGCAGAACGCGCGGCGCGCCTGGAATTGAAAACCGTGGCGGCCAAACTGGCAGTGGATGGCGCGGAATCACTTCTGACCAAACAGCTAACTGCGCAAGCGCAGGCCTCGCTCATCAGCAATTTTGTGAAGAGCCTCGAAGGGATGCCGAATTGAAATCCGCGAGCCTGCAATACGCGAACGCGCTGGCCGACATTGCGCTGGAACAAGGCGCAGCCGAACCTTCAGCCAAGCAACTGGAAAATTTTGGCGAGGCGTACGCGCAATCAGCTGAGTTGCGCACCTTTCTGGCAAGCCCGGCGATAAGCGTAGAAGCCAAGCACGGGGTGCTAGAGAAAATCTTAAAACGGCTGGGCGCGAGCAAAATCATCCGCAATTTCCTCTTTGTGATTGCCGACCACCGGCGCACAAATCTAATCCCAGAGATCATTGATACGTTTCAGCAGGTGATCCGGCAACGTCAGGGAGTTGCGGAAGCCGCGGTTTCTTCGGTCATAGAAT
>DATDNK010000392.1:0-4796 GCA_036518275.1 Candidatus Acidiferrum sp. | reverse complement strand
AAATTCCCTTTTCACGGTCAACAACGCCAAGTTTCTCCCGCAGCCCCGCGTCGGCCTGGCCTGGAGCCCCTTCGGAGCAAAAACCGTCTTCCGCGCCGGATTCGGCATGTACAACGATTTGCAGGACGCCCTCGGCTACCGCGCCGATCAAAACGCCCCTTTCAATCCCGTCTACAGCGTCGGCAGCGCTACCACGCCATTTCCCGTTTCTTCCTTGCCGATCGATCCCACTTCCCCGCCGCCCACGGGCGCGAAACTCGTCCCCGGCGGTGTTCACCCGGACATGAAAACTCCCACGCTGATCTCCTGGTCCCTGCGCGTCGAGCGTGAGCTTTCACCCAACACCGCTTTCACGGTCGGTTATGTGGGTTCTCACGGCTATCACGAACTCATTGGTGTGGACGCCAACGAGCCTGTCCCCACCATTTGTCCGGCCTCCCCCTGCCCTGCCCTCTACCCAGCGAATTTTCCCGCCCCTCTCGCCAATTCGCCCATTCCCGCGGGCACGTATTTCATTCCGTCCGGAACACCGAATGCAAATCCTTCTTTGGCGAATACCTGGACCTGGTTTTCGCGCGGTGACAGTTCCTACCATGCCTTGCAAACGGAACTGCGAAAGCGCTTCAGCCATGGCCTCTCTCTTCGCGGTGTCTATACCTTTGCGAGAACCATCGACGATGGCGACTCCTTGAACCAGACCACTGCCGGAAACGCCCCCGGCCTTGTTTCCAATCCCTATAACTTGGCCGCGGACAAAGGCCTGGCCACGTTTCACGTGAAACATGCTGCGGTAGTGGATGCCCTTTATGCTTTGCCTATTGGCCGGGGAACAAGATTCGCAAGCGAACTGGCCCGGTGGGGCAATGGGGTCGTAGGTGGGTGGTCGCTAGGTGGGATTCTTACGGTGCAGTCCGGGTTCCCCTTCACGCCGCAACTCAGCTTCAACCCCTCGAACAACAACGACACGCGAAATCCCGTGCGGCCTTTCTTGAACCCCAATTTCACTGGCCCCGTCATTCTCGGTAATCCTTCGCAGTGGTTTAACCCCGCCGCTTTTCTGGCGCCTCCGCCCAAGAGCGGGTTTTATGGCAACCTCGGCAGAGACACTTTCATCGGTCCGGGCCTGGCCACTTGGGATTTTTCCGTCTTGAAAGACACCACTTTTCGAGAAAACCTGGGCCTGCAATTCCGCGCGGAGATCTTCAATCTTCTGAACCGCGCCAACTTCAACACACCCAATCTGATCGTCTTCACACCATCCGGCGTGTCAGGCACGGCGGGAGCCATCACCAGCACTTCCACTACTTCCCGGCAGGTGCAATTCGGCCTAAAACTGCACTGGTAGGGAGACCTTTGCTCTACTATGCCGTGGCTTCTGTGGGTACCGAGCGGCGGGGGATTTTTGCCCCGGCTGGCGGAAAGGACATCTTCCAAAAGTTTGCCGAAGGCGCCAGAAATTCAAAGGCCACGATGGTCTTGCCATTTCCCCCTGGTCGGAGTGACACCACTCGGCATTCCGCTTTTTGCTTGCTGTTGTCGTTACTGAGGACGAGCGTTTGCCCCACTGACACCGGGACGTCCAGCACTGTCAGCCCTCCATGGCCGCTTACGGAAAGAGAGCGCGTCTGGACTTTAAACTTCTCGTTCTGCTCGCTGATTCCTTGGACTGTCAAATCGGCAAAGATGGATACCCGGACGGTTCGGCGGCGTTCGACGCGGCGAAAATGAAGCGTGGGCATGTGCGATGGGGTCCTCTGCTTTCTTCGATCTCGAGGCTCTTTGTTCTAATCAGAAGAGTAGTTTCTGCCGCTTTGAAGGGAAATAGCTTGTCTGTACCAAACTGGAGGCTGCTCCAACAGTACCTTCGGACCAGCACTCTTGGGGTAGCTCAAGTCCAACCCTCGCCTGAGCTTTGAGCCTTCAAAAATCCAATGCTCCAGCTCGCCTTGATTTTCAAGAGCGGCTTAGCCCCGTTTCTTCACCGGTTCCGGCATATAAACTCTCGGAACTTTCCGGACCGCTCCTCCGTACCTTCTAGTGCAGGCGGTTCCACAATACGGCGCCCGAAGGGCGCTTCCAGGAACGAGAGAAGGAGCGATATATGGGCGGAGATATCATCGGATTGGTGGCGGTCATCATGTCTTTGGGCGTTCCCCTGGGCGCTTTGTACACGTATTACCGCGTTCGCAAGCTGCGCAGCGAAGAGCGGCTCGCGGCCATTGCGCGCGGCGTCGACATTCCCATGGAGCCGGAATTGAATCAGGCGGCGCGTTCCCGCCGCGCTGGCATTTTGCTGGTGAGCGGCGCCATCGGCTTCATCGTAACGTTCAGTTTGATCGCGCAAATTCAAGCCGATCGCGATATTTGGACCGTCGCCGCACTCGGCATCATTCCCCTGGCCGTAGGCGTCGGCTACTTCGTGGACTGGAAACTGATTCACCGCGACGCCCGCGCGTAAGCGACAGTCACCTCCACTCGATTACAGGCGAGATTCGCTTTCGATTCTCAAAGGGATCTCGCCTTCTTTCTCTCCATCAGCTTCCGGGCCTCAGGGAGTGCGCTTTTGATCCACCACAAGCACTCCCGCCTCCGCGTAATTGGTCGCGGGGACGTCGTGAAACGAAACATGAATGTTCTCGCGCTTCGCTTTGCCGTCTTCGATCAGCACAGCCGTGACACGCTCGGCGATCTTTCGCTTTTGTTCCGCGGTCCGGCCCTCGACCCAGGTAATTTGCACGTGCGGCATTTCACTCCTCCTTAGAACGACCAATTCCGGTTTCTTTGCAGCTAAGACCTCTGCATTCTACCCACCGCTGGGTACGCATGCGATGCCACTCTGGTGCCGCGCCTCCCACAAGGGCAGGCGCAGCTCTGTGATAGAATGGCCGTTCCATGCATCCGGCGATTCCCCATCTGATTGAGCTCCAGCGGGTTGACCACCAGATTGCCCTTCTTCGCTCGGAACTCGAATCCTTGCCGAAACGCCTCCGCGAAGCCGACACGAAATTGACCGGCGCGCGAGCGGAAGTTGCTGCGGCCAAAGATGCGCTCACAAAGATCAACTCCGAACGCAAAAAGTTTGAGTTCGAGGGCCAGGAATGGAAAGACCGTGCGCGCAAATACCGCGACCAGAGCGGCGCGGTTAAAACCAACGAAGCGTACCGCGCGCTCCAGCATGAAATTACCAACGCCGAAGCCGAAGTTGCCAAATCCGAAGATCGCCAGCTCGAAGTCATGATGAAAGCCGAAGAAGCCGAGCGCCGCGTGAAGCTCGCCGAGTCGCGCTTGAAAGAAGCAGAACAGAGCCTTGCCGCGGAGAAAAAGGCGATCGAAGCACAGGCCGCCGAACTCAAGAAGAAGCTCGACGCAGCCACCGCCGAGCGCGAAAAAGTCATCGCGCCCGTGCCGGAAGATTTGCGCGACCTCTACGCGCGCATCGCCAAGCGCCACGGCGGCAAGGCCATGGCCCAGGTTCGCGACGAACAGTGCCGCGGTTGCGGCTTGCGCGTACTGCCGCATATCGTGCAGGAATTGCGCTCCGAAACGAGCGAAGAGGTTTACCGCTGCGAAAGCTGCGGCCTCATTCTTTACACGCTGGAGCCGATTCCTTACGCGAAAACTACGGACGGCTCCGCGAATGCTGCCTCACCAGCGTCCACTGCCTGATGCCACGCCGCTCGCCAACTCCCAAAGCGAAGAGCCTCTTCGGCGAAGGTGCGCCTGAGGCGAAACTTGGCGCATCAGCCGCACACCGTTTGAATATTGACGGCGCCTCGCGCGGCAATCCGGGGCCCGCGGCGTATGGCGTTTTGGTTCGCGACGCGAACGGCACAGTCGCCGCGAAACTCAAAAAGTACATCGGCCGCTTCACCAACAACGTCGCGGAGTATTACGGTCTCATTGCGGCGATGGATTACGCGCAGTCGCATGGCGTTCGCGCCATTCGCATCGAGAGCGACTCCGAGCTGTTGGTCAAGCAGATGCGCGGCCTGTACAAAGTGAAAAGCGCGGACCTCCAGCCGCTCTACGAACGCGCGCAGAAAATGTCGAAGTCGTTTGATTCCTTCCGCATCGACCACGTGTACCGCGAGCAGAATCGTGAAGCCGATGTGCTTGCCAACGAGGCGCTCGACGAAACCGAAGGCAAGCCGGCAAATCCAGCGGCCGCGGCAGCGGCAAAATCAAGTCCGCAGGAGAGAACCGGCCCGCGGCGAGTTCCGGCGCGTTTTCGCGGCGGCGTGCTCTACCTTCTCGAAGACGTGGGCTTGCCCGACGGCACCGTCGTCGAAGTCTCCATTTTTCCGTTGCAGAAACGCGAGCCCTCCTAGAGTCTCACGCGGGCGGGGCAAGCCCCGCCCCTACTGCTCATTTCATTTCAGCGCATAGGAGCGATACAGCGTGTCGCGCTGCGCAGGAATGAAGCCGGCGTCGGAAATGATGCGGCGGAGTTCGCCTTCATTGGTGCGATTTTTCACGCCGGCGGCGAACACCACATTTTCTTCGATGAGAATGCTGCCTACGTCGTCCGCGCCGAACTGCAAGCCCACCTGGCAGACTTTGATTCCGGGAGTGAGCCAGCTCGACTGGATGTGGTCAATGTTGTCGAGATAGAGCCGGCTGACGGCGAGAGTTTTCAAGTAATCGACGGCTGTGGTTTCCTGGACTTTTTTGCCGAGCGCGGTGTTTTCTACGGCGAACATCCACGGAATAAACGCGGTGAATCCGCCGGTATCTTCCTGAATGCGGTGGATGCGCTCGAAGTGGTTGATGCGGTGACGGAGCTCTTCACCGCAGCC
>DATDNK010000391.1:0-8465 GCA_036518275.1 Candidatus Acidiferrum sp. | reverse complement strand
AAAGCTTCTCGCCGATCGAGGTGCGCTTCTCGCCAATCATCCTTACAAGCACAGCTACCCGCATTGCTGGCGCTGCCACAATCCGGTGATTTTCCGCGCCACCGAGCAGTGGTTCATCAAGATGGACCAGGCCGCGCACGGGCGGCCAAAAACGCTTCGCCAGGAAGCGCTCGAAGAAATTCACCAGGTGAAATGGTTCCCGGCCTGGGGCGAAGACCGCATGTACGAAATGATCGAGAAGCGGCCGGACTGGTGCGTCTCGCGGCAGCGTTTTTGGGGCGTGCCAATCATCGTTTTTTACTGCGACGGGTGCGGGAAGCGGCTCGAAGATTATGCCGCGCTGCGCAATGTTGTGAAATGGTTCGAGAAGGAAGGCGCGGACGCGTGGTACAAACACTCTCCGCAAGAGCTTTTGCCCGCTGGAACGAAATGCGAATGCGGCGCTACGAGCTGGCGCAAAGAGAACGACATTCTGGACGTGTGGTTCGATTCCGGCTCGTCGCATTTATCGGTGCTCAAAGGTCCGGAATGGCCAGCGGATGTTTACCTCGAAGGGCCTGACCAGTATCGCGGCTGGTTCCACAGCTCGTTGCTCGTGGCTACCGGCACGCGTGATGCGGCGCCGTACCGCAGCGTGGTGACTCACGGCTGGACGCTCGATGAGCAGGGCCAGCCAATGTCCAAGCATCTGGGCAACGTAATCACACCTGCCGAGATTAATGAAAAGTGGGGCGCTGACTTGCTCCGTCTTTGGGTCACTTCCGTCGAATACCAGGCCGACGTGAAAATGAGCGAACGCGTGATGACGCAGCTCAGCGAAGCGTATCGCAAGATTCGCAACACGTTCCGCTTTGCGCTGGGGAATCTCTTTGACTTCGATCCCTCGCGTGATGCGCTCTCGAACGACAAGCTCGAAGAGATCGACCGGTGGATGCTGGACCGCACCGCGGACCTGGTCAAGAAGTGCCGCGAATGGTACGCGAATTACGAATTCCACCGTGTCTACCACGCCATCTATGACTATTGCGTGGTGGACCTCAGCGCGTTTTATTTTGACGTGCTGAAAGATCGCCTGTACACCAAAGCGCCGAAGAACCGGTCGCGACGCTCGGCGCAAACTGTCGTCTGGAAAATCGCCGATGCGCTGGTGCGCCTTGCCGCGCCCGTTCTAGTTTTTACGGCGGAAGAAATCTGGAAGTATCTTCCGAAAGTCGCCGGCGCGCCCGAAAGCGTGCACATGGCGGTTTTTGCCGAGCCTGAGTCATTGGCTTGCGGCATTGCGGCAAAAGAAGCGGAAAAGTGGGAGCGTCTTGCACAGGTTCGCTCCGCGGTTCTTTTAGCGCTTGAGCAAGCCCGAGCCGCAAAGGCCATCGGCGGTGGTCTCGAAGCTAAGGTCCGTCTGCACGCCAATTCCAAAGCGCCACGCCTGCAAGAATTGCTCAAGGAAAAAGGGTCGCTTCTTCCCGCGCTCTTTATCGTCTCGCAGGTCGCTGTGGATTCTGCGGAAGGGGACGGACTTGTCGCGAGTGAAACTTTGCCGGGGCTATCCGTCAAGATCGAACGCGCCGACGGCAAGAAATGCGAGCGCTGCTGGAACTACTCGACACATGTCGGTGAGAACAAGCGCTATCCAACGGTATGCGAACGCTGCAGCAAAGCCCTCGCCGAAATCGAGAGTGACGCGACTGCCGGCGTTGCGGCGAGATGACATGCAGCCTTCTCCGCTAGCCCCGCCTTCTCGAAATTCGAAATTCGAAACTCGAGATTCGGAACTCGACATTCGAAGGGCCCTTAGGTTAATCCTTCAAACCGAATTTCGCTTTTCGATTTTCGAATTTCGATTTTCCGCCTTTGTCTCATGAGCCCTTCCTCCCGCCTGCGCTGGCTCTGGCTCACATTGGCGATCGCCCTGCTTGACCGCGCCACCAAAGCGTGGTTCGAGGTGCGCACCGCGGAAGGTTGGCGCCGCGAAGTCATTCACAATTTCATCTATCTGGTGCACAGCCGGAACCCCGGCATCGCCTTCGGAGTTCTGGCAGATTCCGCGTCCACGGCGACACGCGTGATCCTAATTGCCGGTTCGCTCGCCGTGATCGGAGTCCTCGCATGGCTGCTGGTGGCAGGCAAAACTACCATCGCAATGGGAAATGCGGGCTTGGCCCTCTTGCTTGGCGGCGCCGCGGGCAATGTCGCCGACCGCATCTTCCACGGCGCCGTGACCGACTTTTTCGAAGTGTGGTTCGGCTCTTATCATTACCCCGCCTTCAACGTCGCGGACTCGGCTATCACCATTGGCGCCGCGCTCATTCTTCTTGACGTATTATTTGGCCGCAGGCAAGAAACACCCCCTTCGCCACCATCGGCATGATTTCGCAGTAGTCTTTATTGACAAAGATTTGACAAAGCGACGATAGTTGTATATACATCTGATATGCAAAGAGAGGCCGTCGAAAAACAACCCGCACAAGCACTTTTTGACCTGCCATGCGCGTGCCAGGACCTGCGGCGGGCCACTCGCGTGGTAACCCGGATTTATGACCAGGAGCTGGCGAAGGCAGGAATCGAGATCACGCAATTCGGCCTGCTCACGGCCCTTTCTCTGACAGGGGAAGCAAATCAAAAGCGGCTGAGCGCGGGTTTTGCGATGGACAGCACGACGCTGACGCGCACGCTCGGGCTGATGCGCAAACAGGGCTGGGTGCGCGCGCACCGCGGAAGGGACAGGCGCGAGCGTCAGTTTAGTCTCACCCGGGCCGGTCGCAGGCAGCTGGCGGCGGCTCAGCCCTTCTGGGCGGCGGCGCAACGCAGGCTGCGAAAAGAGCTAGGGGATGCTGGCTGGACAAACATGAAACAGGCAGTCTCGCAAATAACTGAGGCGGCGTTGGTGGGCTAAAAAAAATTTGTGACGAAATAGATGTATATACATCTAACACAGAGAAGCAAAAAAACAAACAGGAAGAAAAGGAGCGTCTATGAAAACTATCATGTACGCGCTCGCGGCCCTGCTGCTGGCCTCAGCGGTTGCTTTCCTTTACAAAGCGACTGCTGCGGCAGACAGCAAGGTCAGCTCTGCCGCCGTTTCCCATCGTCCGGAACTCGAGTATCTGAAAACCGTCAACAGCGTGGCCCCGCCTCAGGATCCTCAGTTGCTCTTTTTGCTCATGGCCGAATACTCGAACGCGAACCGGCAGGGCGAGGGCGCCGAGTTTTTCTCTGCGCGGCTGAAGGAATTCGGGCCCCGCCTGACCGACGTTCAAAAAGCGCTGTACCTGAGCGCCATCGGATTGTTGCGCGCCCAGAATGCCTCTTCGGTCCAGTTGTTGCACCGAATTGGCTATGTGAAAGACGCGATCGCCATGCTGGAGCAAGCCAAGCAGCTTTCCGGCGGGCAAGTCTTCGTGGTGAACTGGATCGCTGGCGTCGTCTACTCCCAACTCCCAAGCCGCTTTCACCAGAAAGATGCCGCGCAGCGCGAACTGGCCTGGTGCCTGGAAAACGCCGGCAAAGCGCCTGATGCAGGATGGCTGCGAGAGGTCTACTATCACCTGGGAAAGCTGGCTCTTGTTGATGGCGATCAGACCAAGGCCCAAAACTATCTGCGGCGCAGTGGCTATAAGGATTTCGAGCGGACGATTACCCTCACCACTCCTTTTTCGGAGGACGCTGCAACCGGGCACGCTTTTGCCCCGCGGCGCATCACCGAGATCGTGCCCGGCCGCGTCTACGTTCTCTCCGGCTTTGAGTTCACGGAGTATTATTTCGTGGTCTCCGATGACCGCCGCGGACTGATTGGCATCGACGCGGGCACCCGCCCGGATTCCGCCAAAGCCGCCTACGAAGCGTTGCAAGCGTATGCGCCCGGCTTACCGCAACTGACGACCATCTTCATCACGCATTCCCATTGGGATCACGTTGGTGGACACGCCTATTTCCGTGGTTTGAATCCTCGCTTGAAATTTTATGCAAGGAGCAACTACGGAGAGGAAATCGCCCGCGGAGCCAGAGGCCCGGACTCTTTCGCCAAGCAATTTTTCGGCGAACGGTACAACCATGACGAAGTACGCAGCTTTAAGCCGGATGTCACGATCGATCGCCGCACCGAGCTCAAAATCGGTGGCACCCACATCGAGCTCATTCCCGTGCAAGGCGGTGAAACCCATGACGCCATGTTCATTCACATGCCGGATTTGGGTGTTCTGTTCGTCGGCGATTTCATCATGCCCTATCTTGGCGCGCCGTTCGTCGAAGAAGGCGACCTGCAAGGGCTGCTGGACGCCATCGACATTGTTGTGCAAGAGAATCCGCAGCACCTGCTTCACGGCCACGAGCCGCTCACCCGGAATTTCTCTTCTCCTGCCATGCTGGCGCAGCTCAAAACTAACCTGGCATGGCTGAACGAGCAGGTCCTGACTGCAATCCGCCGCGGCGACGAGCGTGGCGTGATACACCAGGCCAACCTGATTCCTCCGGGCATGTTCAGCGGACGGCCCGACGCGTATCTCCCTTATTTGATTTTGCGTGAACACGTCATCGACCGCCTGTACGATCAGAACGTCGGCTATTGGCAGCCGGATCTGCAGGGCCTCGAACATCTCACGCGCGCCGACCATGCAGAACTCCTGGTCGACTATCTCGGCGTGTCAGAACGTCAGCTTGTCAAGGCTGTAGAACACTTGGCCGCGGACGGCAAATACGAACTTGCCGCCTCCTTGCTGGAATCCTCCGGAGACAACTTCGGCCACAGCCCCGCGGTGGCGAATGCCAGGCGGCTCGTCTACCTCAAGCTGATGGAGAAGCACCAGAATACCGACCCGTTCAAATTCATCATCTACTCCGGAAAGATCAACGAGCAAACGCCGCAGATGGCTGCCACTAACTGAGGGTGCGAACGGGGTTCAGGCGCTCGCTAGGGAAAGCGGGCGCCTGCCCACATTCTGAGCAGTTTGATGGGCGAACCGAAAAATAACTCTCCACTCCTAGGCGAATAGATTCTGCTGAGCTGATGCATCCTCGGGATCGTGAAAATTGCTCAGGCCAACCCCGACCAGGCGAAAACGCTGTCCTGGGTTCATTCTCACACGCTCCCGAAGCGATAGCGCGATGTTCGTCAATTCCTCACAAGATGAGGGAGGAGAAGGTGGCGTGTGGCTTCGCGTAAGAATCTTGAACTGGCTGGTCTTCAGTTTGAGCACTACCGTTCGAGCGATTCGGGATTCCTTGCGCGATGCAGCCCAGGTGTGTTCGGCAAGCCGGCGGATCATCGGCTCTATCTCGGTCAATAGCACATCGCGCTCAAACGTGTCTTCGGCGGAAATGGATTGCGTTGGCCTGTCGGGAATCACTTCACTCTTGTCGATTCCGTGCGCCAACTCGTAAAGACGCACCCCATAGCGGCCAAAGTGGCCTTCGAGTGCTGCCAGCTCCATCTTCCGCAAATCCCCGACGGTTTGTACGTCCAAGCCCTTCAGCTTTTCTTCCATCACCTTGCCTACTCCCGGCAGACGGCTCACCGGCAAAGGCATCAAAAAGGAATCGACTTCTTCCTGCTGTATAACGAAGAGCCCATCCGGTTTTTTCCAGTCCGAAGCAATCTTCGCGAGGAATTTGTTCGGCGCTACGCCTGCCGACGCCGTCAAGCGGAGTTCCGTGCGAATCTGTTCGCGAATCGTGCGCGCGACCTGCGTAGCTGTAGGCAAGCCCATCTTGTTTTCTGTGACGTCGAGATACGCTTCGTCAAGCGACAACGGCTCGATCAGATTGGTGTGGCGCAGGAAAAGTTCATGCGTCTGGCGCGAGACGGCTCGATAGCGCGTGAAATCCGGGGGCAGGAACACGGCATTAGGACAAAGACGTTCCGCTCGAACAGCCGGCATCGCCGAACGCACTCCAAACTGTCGTGCTTCATACGAAGCAGCGCAAACCACGGAGCGATTCCCGCGCCACGCGACGATCACCGGCTTTCCCCGTAGCAGCGGATCGTCGCGCTGTTCCACCGACGCATAAAATGCGTCCATGTCGATGTGAATGATCTTGCGCCCAGCCGATCCTACCGTTGCGCTCATCAGCCACCATCTTATTCCGCAGCCCGCGCAAGCGTGAGCGTTTGCTTATGAGCATGCAAAGCTACTCGATAAAATACCGACGCTTTCATGTCCTGCCTCCGAAGATCACGGCAGCGCCCACTATTATGGCCGCCGCGCAGATTCAAACTGTACCATTACCCTAAAAGCGCTTCAGCCAAGGCCGAATGAATGTGGAACATTACGCCATGAACGCGAGGGTCTTAGAACACTGCGAGTCTCAGCGCTTACTTATCTCTGGCGTTTGCTTTCCTGAAGATCGCGATGCGAAGAGAAATGCGGCCACCGTTTGACTCGTTGCCGTGACATCGGAGGTCTGTCGGGCTGCGTGAGGACAAGAACTCTCGAAGTGTTGTCGTCGAGCAAGTTGCCGAGCCTTGAAATAACTTCCTGTGGAGAATCACTTCCTACAAGCCGACTTCCCGGGAGTATCCTTGAAAGGGCTCCTGCCCGTGGGCATTTGCGTGAGATGACAGGCTCTTGGGGACTCGAACCCCAGACCTCTACCATGTGAACGCACCACGATTAGAAAGACAACAATTTACAACGAAATAGAAGAGGCGGCGTCCAATGACTTAGGGAGGCAGAGCTACGGACGAAAGCCCTTCTGATTCTTCCGCCGCGCCATTTCCAGGTCGTCCGTTTGTTTTTTTTGACGTTCGGCTTCTCTTTTTGGGCCCTCTTGCTCGTCGAGTTTGACGGCTTCGGCAATGGCGAGTTCGGCTTGTGCATCGGCCCGTTTCGAAAAAACGACCAGCCCTAAGACGTCGCTGAAAGAGGAACGGACCAGTTTGAGGGAGTATTGTGCATCCTCCCACGACGCGACGGCCTTTTGCTTTGTGTCATATGCGGTGTCCGCCCCTATGCCAATCTCCGGCGGGACAATTGTGGCCGGACCGTACTTCGCCGAAATGGCCTTCACCATATCTCCCTCAGTGAGCCCCGCCGTGGAAGATGAATCGTAAGTCACTGAAATCTTGTAGAGCTCGCCATTGCAGAAGGAGAAGAGAATCTGTTCGACGCTGTCCGATTGGAGGGACGTCCCTGGGATGTTCGGGGGCCACCAAGTCAGCTCCTGAATTAGCGCTGGACGGCCATGAATCGTCTTTACGTCGGCCATCTTTTGGCCAGTGCGTTCCATCAATGTGGTCAAGTTCATTCCCAAGGTAAAGTGCCGATACTTAGAAAAGTCCTGTGCACAAAGCAATGGCGCCGTAAGGACCAGGACAAGGCAAAGAATTGAGCTGCGCAGCTTTTTCATTTTTGTATCTCCCACGAATTCCTAAGAACTTGAAATCAGAGCCGTCTACAGCTTTGTGGCCGCGTTTGCGTGATCCTGTTTCCGCGCCTGCCCCGCCAGTATTCCGGTCCAGCAGCAAGCGTTTTCAAGACACAGCCTGAAAGTTTCGGCTCACATCCTTACATGCGAACGGCAACGCTTGAGATTGAGCCAAGATCCCCGGGCGTTCGTGTGCAGAGATACTTAGAGCTGACGGGCGTAAACCCTTCTGCCGTTTACGTAAGCAGCCGCCACCGTCACAAGAGCCGCGCTAATCATTGCAACCAGCGTGGTGATGATCGTTCCGCCGAAGCGGCCGAACGCGACGGAGCGTGTGAGAAGCCCGCCTACTACAGCGCCACCAATACCCATAAGGGCGTCCATGAACGGACCATAGCCATTGCCCTGAAAAACTCTGCCGACTCCCCAGCCAACGACTGCCCCAATTCCTACCCATGCAAGTAAATGCATACATCCCTCCCTTTATCGAATCTTCCGATGTCCTTCATTGCGAGTGACCAATTTATGCGTCCTCTCGAAGGACACTTTCTTTACCCCAAAGCTGGTTGCGAATTCACTCGGTGACGAGCAAAGAAGCTTGTTCCGCACCCTGGCTCTTGCTCTTATACAACTCACGGTCTGCCGCTTGCAGGAGGTCTTCAATCGTTTCACCGTCCTGCGGGTAAACCGCCACTCCGATGCTTGCGGAAAGAGCCGGTTGCTCACAGTCCGTTGCTATCCGCTCGCGGATGCGAGAGGCGACAAACACTGCGGCACTGGCGGTTGTCTCGGGCAGGATGACAGCAAACTCATCGCCGCCATATCGCGCGGCCGTATCAATCGCCCGGCAAAACAAACGGAGTACGCCACCGATGCGGCATAGTGCCCGGCTGCCGGTCAGGTGGCCGTAGCGGTCATTGATCTTCTTCAGCCCATCCAAGTCCAGCAGCAGAACCGCAAATGGGCGTCGCGTGCGCCCCGATCTTTCGATCTCCGCTCGGAGGACGTCTAGAATCCGACCATAGTTGCCAAGGCCAGTAAGGGGGTCGGTAATGGCCAAGAGTCGTGCCTGCGACTCGGCTTGTTTACGCTTGGTCAGGTCGAAA
>DATDNK010000390.1:0-6080 GCA_036518275.1 Candidatus Acidiferrum sp. | reverse complement strand
ATCGTCGTCCCCGTGCCTGATTCCGGCGTTCCCGCCGCCGTCGGTTACGCGCTCGAATCCAAAATCCCATTTCGCATGGGCTTGATTCGCAACCACTACATCGGCCGCACGTTCATTGAGCCGTCGCAAGCCATCCGCAATTTTGGCGTCAAGCTCAAGCTCAATCCCGTGCGCAGCCTCATCGAAGGCCAGCGCATCGTCCTCGTAGACGATTCCATTGTCCGCGGCACCACCAGCCGCAAAATCGTGCGCATGGTGCGCGAAGCCGGCGCCAAAGAAGTCCACGTGCGCATCAGTTGTCCGCCCACGATTTCGCCTTGCTATTACGGCGTGGACACGCCCACGCGCGAAGAGTTAATTGCTTCCTCAAACTCGCCGGAGGAAATCTGCAAATTCCTTGCCGCGGATTCGCTTGGCTACCTATCTCTTCCTTCGCTCAAACAAGCCGTCTCCGATACCGAAGGCCGGTTTTGTACGTCTTGTTATACGGGCGTCTATCCGACGGACCTCGTGCAACTCGAGGTACGCGAATCCGCTTCCAATGGGAAGCAGGGCGCTCCTTCGGTTACAATGGAGAGTGAACCTGGGGCCGCAGAGCCGCCGGTGGTGGTGCATCGTGAAAGCTGACAAACAAGCTGACAAAGTGAAAGCCGACAACGCAAAAGCCGAAAAAGCAAAGAAAGGGGAAACCAACGTTCCCGTTGGCACGAAAATCCAGCGCGAGATTATCGCGTGGTTCTGGGTGGGCCTCGTCTTCCTGCTCATCAACGGTGCCATCGGCCAGGCGCGCGTCATCCCATCCGGCTCCATGGAAAAGACGCTGCTTATCGGCGACCACCTCATCATGAGCCGCATCGGCTACGACGCCGGCATTCCTTTCACCAACTGGCACGTTCCTCTCTGGCGCAGTCCCAAACGACAACAGGTCATCATCTTCAAGCCGCCTTTCGCACCGGACACGCCAGATTACGTAAAGCGCGTCATCGGACTTCCCGGCGACACCATTGACATTCGCGACGGCTCTGTTTGGGTCAACGGCCAGCGCCTCGTCGAGAAATACACCACCGGTCCCACTGAGCCTTATGAATTGAAGATGCCGTACAAGGTTCCAGCCGACTGCTATTTCGTCATGGGCGACAATCGCTCCAATTCCTACGACAGTCGCTTCTGGGGTTGTGTCCCGCGCAACGACATCATCGGCACTCCCGTGATGATCTACATGTCGCTCGACGTCTCCCCGGAAGCCTGGGAACCGGGCCAGTTTCGCGAGCGCTTCTTCGCCTACGCCAACGCCATCTTGCATCCCGGCGAAGTGCGCTGGCGGCGGATTTTCCGCACATTTTGATTTTTTGAGTTTTGCCGTTCACCTGTTTTGCAAACAAAGGCTGCCACCCGCCGCGGCGATTCCTGGTTTCTTGACGTAAAATTGAACGCTGTTCTGTAGGACCGTTCGTTCGAGAGATTTCTCGCGGCGGTTTTCACGGACCACGGTACACAGAACACGAGTCACGCCGCTTATGAAATACGCCGATGCGGGTGTCAACATTGCCGTCGCCGAGGAAGCCAAGCAGCGCATCCGGCATCACGCCAGTCGCACGTTTACTCCCGACGTACTCGGCGGCATAGGTGGGTTCGGCGGCCTCTTCTCCCTGAACCACAAGAAGTGGAAAGAGCCCGTGCTGGTTTCCAGCGCCGATGGCGTCGGCACGAAACTCAAAGTCGCCATGGCCATGGGCGTGCACTCCACCGTTGGCGGCGACCTCGTCAATCACTGCATCAACGACATTCTAGTTCAGGGGGCCGAGCCGCTTTTTTTTCTCGACTATCTGGCCATGGGCAAGCTCGAGCCGCAGGTGGTCGAGCAGCTCGTCGAAGGCATGAGCCGCTCCTGTCGCAAGGCGGGCTGCGCGCTCATCGGCGGCGAAACCGCGGAAATGCCCGGCTTCTATCCGCCGGGCGAATACGACCTCGCGGGCTTCATCGTCGGCGTCGTTGAACGCAAAAAGCTGCTTACTGGCAAAGCAGTCCAACCCGGCGACGCGCTGATCGCCCTGCCTTCCTCCGGCTTGCACACCAACGGCTATTCCCTGGCGCGCAAGCTCATTTTCGAAGTTGAAAAGTTAAAACCGGAGACCTACGTTGCGGAAATTGGGAACAAGATCGGTGCGGAGCTTCTCAAACCGCATCTCTGCTACGCGCCCGCGCTAAGAGGCATCCTCGCGAAAGGC
This sequence comes from Candidatus Acidiferrum sp., assembly GCA_036518275.1. Taxonomy (GTDB): domain Bacteria; phylum Acidobacteriota; class Terriglobia; order Acidiferrales; family UBA7541; genus Acidiferrum. Next base: position 3,852 of record DATDNK010000390.1, on the reverse strand, counting down.
TGGGTTTCCGCGCTCGCGCATATCACCGGCGGCGGCATCCCCGGAAACTTGCCGCGCGTCCTGCCCAGCAGCGTCAAGGCGGAAATCGACTCGGCTTCTTGGCCCGTTCCGGCGATCTTCAAATACCTCGCCAAGCTCGGGAAGATTGACACTGATGAGTTGCTTCAGTCCTTCAATATGGGCGTGGGAATGATTCTGGTGGTGCCGCCAAAGTTTGTGAAGTCCGTCGAAGCCGACCTCAAGAAGCGCCGTGAAAAATTCTTTCGCATCGGCCGCATCGAGCGGGCCGAATCCGGCAAAGCCCGCGTCTCCTTCTCCGCCTCCCTGAACCTGTAGTGGCGGGTCTTTAAACCCGTGCTTTTCTCTGGCTCTGCGCCGCGTACCTTCCCTCAAGTCATTTCGAGGGGAGCGAGAACCCCTCTTGCAGCGTCATCCTGGGCCGAGGGGTCAGGGCTGAATTTAAACTGTGGTGCAGTCAATGCGGACCATATCTAGCTCTCGGCTCTTCCACGAGTCACCAGTCACGAATCACTGCTTTACCGGACGACGTTCTTCATGACATCCACGATGACGTTGGTGCTCTTGTTAAAGATGACGATGTGTGCCCCAATCACCGCTCGCTGATAGCCCGCGGGTATCGGCGCCAATTGACGTTCCAGCTCCACCGGGCACGGTTGAATCTTTTTCTGCAAACCCGGCGGCAGCGTGCCGTTGCGCTCTAGCTGCTTTTCGAGCCCCGGCGGCAAATTCCCTCCACGCTTCGCCAATCCCGGCGGCAGACCCGAACCGCGACTCGAATAGTAGCGCGTGATTACTTCGCGCTCGTGCGTGGTGAAGACGTACTTGCCGCTTTCTCCCTGATCGTCATTGTTCTGATGTTTGTTGTGTCCCTTGCCTTTGCCGTGCCCCTGGCTGTTACCCTGCGAGAACGCCGGGCTGCAAAACAGCGCCGCTGCCAGAATCCCGGTAACGCCTAGCCGAAAAAATCGTGAGAGCATTTTTCCTCCGAAATGGGGCTTGAGAGCTCTAGGGGATGCCATTAGCATAGCCCTTGTGGATGACGTTTGCGAGACTCGATCCGTTCGATTGTGCCCGCGAGGAGACCCACGAGACTCGCTCAAGGAACTTCCGGGCATCGTCTGTGCGCGAGTCTGCTGGCGATGCTGACTGCTCCGCGTCGCGCTGTTTGATTGGTAGTTCGCGCTACGCTTATTGCACGCATCGCGGTTGGCACACAGCCTGTAAGGTGCTGGGCATGCGCTCCAAGTTCACAGCGCTGAGATTTACTTGGGCAAGTTTTCCGTGAACACCGAAGGATGGAGCGCCCGCGCTCTCCTCTTCAAGTCCTGCTCCAGTTGCCGGTTCCAGCGGATTTCCGTTTTCAGTTGATCCATCATTAAGCTGACCATCCACACCGCTTCGTGGAACCTATGACCCACCTCGCCGAGAATCGACATCAGCGTCGCCTTTTCTCGTTTCAGCTCCTTCAGCAGGAACTTCCGCCTTTTCTTCAACTGCGTACGGAACACGCCGGGCCGCGCCAGCCAGGAAATCGCCATCCAGGTCAGGAACGCGGGGCGGTCGCGCTGCGTCGTCCATTCTTCGCGCTCGAGGGTATCGGCCAGCGCTTCGCGGCCCTGCTCCGTGGTTTCGAACGTGTCGCGATCAAACCTCGCCTTCGGTTCGCGCGGATCCAACTTTCGCAGCAGTCCCAGGCGCGCCAGTTTTTCCAGCGAGTAGTACAGCTGGGGCTGCGAAACCTCCGCCCAGTCCCAAATCTCCCGCCGCTTCAGCTCCATGTTCGCCTGATACCCGTACATCGGCTGTTCGGCCAGCAGGCTCAACACTGCCAGGTCCGATGTCGTCAGCCCCTGCTCCCGCTCCCGCCTTGCACCCTCGCGCTTCCGCAGGGCAGCCAGCACCGGACGCAGCCGCGGGCTTGCCGCCGGTTTTTCTGCAGGGTTCTGTGGGCCCTGTCCCCCCGCGTCATTTTTTCTGTTCATCTTCTTAACTTAGCGCTCTGACTTCCTCTTCCTGCTCCAGTACCACCACTGGCACTGCTCGGCAGGCAGCCGCGGATTCCGCGCTTGCGCCACCGCTGCGGAGAAAGTGTCGAGCACGCACGGATCCTGGCGTTGGCCTGTCGCGCGGTTCAGCTTCGCGTACATACGCCTCGGATTCTGCTTCGCCAATTGAGCCACGCTGCGGATGCCCAACATCTCAAAGTCCCGCAGCATCGCCGGCCCGATGGAGATCAGGTCGCCGAGTTGTCGTGTGGTGGTGGCCATGAAAACCTCCTTGACTCCGCAGTCAGGCCTGACTACTCTAATTAGACTAGTCAGGCCTGACTACTCTGATCTGACTAGTCTAACTGGGACTACCGCCTTGTCAAGGAGAGAATCGCCCCGCGCCTCAGCCAGCCCCCTCCTGGTGCTCCGGCCTCACCTTCGCCGCTCTCGCCCCGCGCCGAGACCACGCAGGCGTCGCCTTCCTCCGGGCATGCCCGCAGGCCCAAGGGTCCCCGATTCGTGCCCTGCCTTCGCCCGCTTCACGCAAGCGGCCCGGCACGGCAGCGAGCGCAAGGGCGGTGGTCCTGCCCTCCGCTCGCCTGCCTTCGGGGCGGTTCGCACCCCGCGCCTACCGGCCCAAGCTGTTTTCTGGTCTGTGCTGTCCGGATTCCCGTTCCAACGTCAATCCAACTCAGGAGAGGCTGCCCATGAACGTCAAACGCATCACCCCGGTCCTGCTGGTCAGGGAAATCGAGCCGCTCGTCCCTTTCTGGGTGGACCGCCTTGGATTCACCAAGGCGGTCGAAGTCCCCGACGGCAATAAGCTCGGCTTCGTGATTTTTCAGAAGGGATCAGCGGAAGTGATGTACCAGACCTACGCGAGCGTGGAGAAGGACGCTCCGCCGTCCATGGCCGCGGAAGCTCGCAAGGGGCCGACGTATCTCTACATAGAGGTGGATAATCTCGACGCGGTCCTCGCCGCGATGAAGGAAGCTCCCCTGGTAATGCCCGTTCGAACGGCGTTCTACGGCATGAAGGAATTCGCGGTCCAGGATCCCGGCGGCCACTTCATCACTTTTGCGCAGCCCGCTGCGGCCGCTCACCACTAGCTGAAGTCTTTAGTTCTTGGTCTTAAGTTGTAAGTCAAGAAGACTTTCAAAGATTGTTGTGGCCCTCAGCTGAGGCTGAGATCTGTGAATTCTCAAAGAGGCCGTTCGACCAAACAAGACTTTGGCGTTGAAAATTCACTCCGGGCGGCGCGCCTGCGCCATCTGCGCTGGGTAGACCGCGTTCAGATACTCGGAGAACTTCTGCACCAGCGACCGGTTCGACTCTTTCGCCATCATCGTTTGCAGAATCGGCTCAAGAAACCGTCCATACTTTTTCAATGTCGCCTTGTCGCGCGCAGCAAACGCGGTTTCCACGGCCCGTTCCGTTGCGGGCGTGACGAGTTCGAGCCTCCCGACGAACACGCGAGCGATTTGCGCGGGAGTAGGATGGATCGAGAGTGGCAAAATCCGGTTCACAAAGCCCGGCGGCACGATGTAAATCAGCCGGCTGCCTTCTTCAAACCACGAGCTACGCCACGTTTCGACCATCGCTTGTGCTTCGTCCACATACAGTCCTTGCGCCACCAACATTCCCACCAACTCTCTTCCGAGGTCATCAACGTTGCCGTTGAGCTCGGGCTGCTCCAGCGCAATTTCTTTCGCTACCGCTCCGCCAATGCGGTAGCCTACCCTCTCTCCGCGCCGCTCGAAAAGAATCGTGTTGGGAATCTCTTCCGCGTTGCTGTTCGAGACTTGCACGTTGCCATCAGCCGTCAGCTTCGCCGATAGGGGAA
>DATDNK010000389.1:0-5876 GCA_036518275.1 Candidatus Acidiferrum sp. | reverse complement strand
ATTGTCCTTGAAAATGTCCCATCCGCCAAAAACGAGGTCTTTCGTGTCCGCCAGCGGAACGAATTTCTTAATCAGCGGCGAACGCCCCTCGGTGCGCTTGCCCAGGCGGATCGTGCCCATCTGCGTCAGCGAGCCCACGGGACACGCTTTGTTTCGCCGAATGAGCTCGACTCCCGCCATAAACGTCGTGCTCACGGCGCCCATTCCGGGAGTCAAAATGCCCAGTTTCCCCTTCGCGGGCGCGATTTTAGCTGGCTTTTCCATGCCGCTCCTTTAGCAAATGCCACAAAACTATATCGATTGTCATTCCGAGCAAAGCGAGGAATCTCTCTTCAACAGAAACCAAACAAGGATTGCCGCAGCGGAAGCGCGCTGTCGGCCCCAAACAAACCACTAATGATGAGGGAACCGCCCTGGATTTGCAAATGGGAGTGAGACAACTATCAGGGGTTTCCCGTAGGGGGATCGATGGAATTCTCTGCTATGATCCAATCACCATTTAGTCGCCCACTCGGTGGCAGGTAGGTGCTCTGGTTTCGACGGGTTGAGATCGATGAGTTCTTCTTGGGTTAAACGGTCGTCGTCCTTAATTGATCCCACAAATATCTTCCCATCTCTTGCAATGACCAATCGCCCTTGCTGATCCCAATCCATCCAGCTTGCTCTGTCAATCTCTGTCACCAACGATCGTTTCACTCTGCAAACCGCAAACTCCTCAGAATAATCGAGACACTCGATCGACCGCGTCAGTCGGATTACATGTGTACCGTCTGGATTGGCCTTTTCGCGCACCTCCGCCTGGACAGTGTGATAGAGGCTTGGTATCCACGATTTTCAATCTGCTAAGGTGCTTTCAGTTCCCAACCATCGCGCTCCAAACGCTGTGAGAAGATCGGATCGTCTTCACCATGAGCTTGCTTATTTGGGATCACCAACAGTCTATGCGGCTTATGTTCTTTGTGAGGCTTTGCAACTTCAGGTTTGTGATTCAACAGAACAACACTATTGTTTTTGAACAAGCCGCCACCGTGCCAGCAGTCTCCTTTGGGCCAAAGGGCTAGCGCTGTAAGGAAAGGAGGTTTGCTGATTGCCGTCCAAGCGTAGGTGTACTCAGTGTCTCTCTTGCTGCGAGCCGAAATTTTCTGCGCGAAGTAAATCAGAAGCGACCCGTCAGGCGAGAGATCAGATCGTCGCTCGTAGATTCTCCCATTGAACCATTCACCCGGTTCAAGGACATCCGTTTTCGTATTCCATTTGATGACTTGGACCCATTTGGAGGGGCCGCGACGGAAAATGACGGCCGTGGGGGATTTACGCGCGAAGATTATGAACAGGCGAGCGGGAACCTGCCCCTTCTGACCCTTTTGCGTTGTCTTCACATTCTCCACAGCGAATAGTTAGCATATCAGGATGAATTTGGTGCCGTGCATTGCGTCTTGCTGAGCAACGGTCTGGTGGCGGGTATAGACGATTAGGACAATGCCGCTGCCTTTGCCCACGTTGCGTTCTCCATTCTGGCTTACATTGAAAGAAATGAGGCGGGGCGTTCCGCCACGGAGGAGTCTCGAATGAAGCTTTCCACTCGTTACGTGATATTTGCCTTTGCGGCGCTTTTCGTCGCCGCGGGAATCACTTTTCTAAGCACGCCCGCGGGCGCTCAGGATGAAGGCTGGGTGATCGCCCGCGCGGAGTACGGCACAAGAACTCAGCATAATGATGTTACCGATATCGTGAAAGACCTCATCGGGCGCGGCGGCGTGAACGGCCGCGTCGCGGTGAACAACCAGACCATGGGCGGCGACCCCGCGGTTGGCGCCGACAAGCATCTGCGCATCTGGGCCAGAAACCGCAGGAACGAGGAGCGCGAATTCGAATATAAAGAAGGCGGCTTCATCGAAGTCCGCACGTTCAATGTGAATGTGCGCACCGACTGGGACGATCGCCCGGCCAATTACACGCAATACGGTCAATATCAGGAAGACCCGAATAGCGTCCGCATCATCCGCGCTTACTACGGGTGGGGCGGAAGTACCGTCAATGTGACAGAAGTCCTGCGCAGCAGAATGCGCGATGGTCAAATCAGTTTCGTCGTAACCAATAGCGCCTTGGGCGGCGACCCGGCCGTCGGCGCGGACAAGATTCTCGTGGTTATCTACCGTTACCAGGGAAGGGAAGCCGCAGCCATCGTCCGCGAAGGCAATACCCTTTCGATTCCATAAGCTCGTTTGGGAGCCATCCAGGGTTTCCACACAAATTTTTGGCTTCTTAACCTAAGGTGGCGAACTACATTCGCCGCTTTTTTCTTCCAGCGCGTCCCCGAACCAATATCTTCCGGCGCACAGACCAACGCTCTGCGCCGTAATCATTTTTGATTTCAGTTCAATGTTGTTTGGGAAAGCGCTTCAGCTCGAAAATCAAATACGCGACCACGGCAAGATTGATTGCCAGCGCAAGGCTTCTGCCAATGGTTACGCGGCGCACCAGCTCATAAATTTCAACCGGCAGCAGCGAAGATGTGGTGATAATCGTGAAATACTCTGCCCAGCGCTTTTGTAGCGCGAGTCCTGCGCCCTCCACAAGAAAAATCGCTGCATAGATAAACGTGCCAATGCTTAGCTCCTTCAGCCGGCGGTCATCCAGAATCGAAAGTTTTTCCAAAAGCAGATCAATGAAGTGGTTGTGCGGATCCACCTGGAAAACATTAATCCAGTGTTCCGCAATTGCGGCAACATCTTTGTGAAGCAGCTTCAGCGCGCCCACGCCTACGGCGACCAGGGCGAATGCTTTCAGCAGCTTGAACGCGGCAATTACCCGCAGTCCCCGGCCATGTGCTCTGGTCTTAGGCATGTGATGTCCCGAATCTTCCTACCGGCAGGGATTGTACTTTCTAGGTTGCAATTGCCGCGAACCTTCGCAATTCTAGTTAAGTCCGACCGACGATGTTCAGCGGCGTTTCCCGTTCGTGAAATCAATCGCACTGACGGCGGTGATGCCCACGAGCATCAGGATGGCGGCGAGCAAGGCAAAGACGATCAAGGGAGCTCTCCTGGTCTTGCCCAAGGTGAAGCAACTCCATCGCCAAGGTTTAACAGGCTTACTTATCAGTAGCTTGCGCTTGCAATGCCGCTGCTAGAAGTCCCCAAACCAGGACACGAGTTGACACAGATTTCCTGCAACTGCTGTACTGGTACTCGCTTGACTTGCAGCCTGGTGCTGTTGCGCACCTAACTTAGGATGTGGCTAGGTCTTGCTGAGGCGGATTGCCCCGTCCCCGGTGTGAATCGTCAGGGTTTGCCCCCCACCATTCATCTTGCCGCGCACTTCGGATCGGCTGAAGGTGCCTTCGACAGTCACCGGTATGCCCAGGCTGATGTGCCCATCCCCCGTGGTTGCATTGATGTCTGCTTGAAAGTCCGCAGGCAAGGTGAGGTCTACGCTGCCATCCCCCGTCCGGAGTGTCCACGCGGTGGTCATCTTGGAGCCAGAGAGCACTTTGGTATCGACGCTGCCGTCGCCTGTCTTGACGTTCAGCGCCTCAAATCGGCCCACCAGCCGGATGTGACCATCACTGGTATCCGCATCGACCTTACCATCCAAATCGCGAGCCTCAATTGCCCCATCGCCCGTGCGCAGGCGGATGTCGCCCTTCAGCGTGTCCACGGTGATGCCGCCGTCGCTAGTATGCAGGTCGATCGTGCCATCAAGGGAATTGGCCTTCACCGCCCCATCGCCCGTATGAACATTCAAGGTTCCGCTGAGACCGCTGGCTTCTACCGCCCCATCGCCTGTATTGACTTGCAAGTCGCCCTGTTGCGGCATGCGCACCTCAATGTGCAGGCGCCGATTGTGCCCCCAGCCGAAGTTGATGCCCCAGTGGCCCGTCACGCGCGCGATAAGCTCAACCTTATCACCATCTTGGCGTGCATCGATGCGCAGGTTCCTGTCTAATTCGTAGCCCTGATAATCGACCCGAAACTCGACCTGTTTTGCGGCCCCGGAAGTGACCCGCACGCTGCCATCATTGGTCTCCACGCGCACATTCGGCCGTCCGGCCACAGTGAAGGACTTGGTTACTTCCTCGGCCCTAACCCTGGGCGCGGAGATGGCGGCAACCAGTATGGCCGCGCAGGCGATCCCGAGGCGATAGCCCGTTGCTGGCTGTAAAAGAGCTTTCATCTGTAGACTCCTCCATAATGAGAAACCGTGCGTTCTGACAGAAGGTACGCCAATTCGGCCCAATATGTTCCCTGAGCCAAGGCCCCGATTCCTCTTCTAGCATCGCTCCGATGTTGCCAAAGCTTCGCGTCAGGCCTATGCTAGCCCGCAAATCCCGGTTTCAAACTATAGCCTAAACTCAGCAATACGGAGGAAACTATGAGGAGATTTTGGCCCGCTTCGATCGTGCTGGCAATCTGCTTTCTTTTGCTCGTAAACACATCCGGGCAACAGAGCGAACAGGAATTGCGTGCCTTGGTTCCCAAGATCGTGGCTTCATGGGAAACCTTCGATTTTTCGAAGATCGAGCCGTATTACGCATCCGATGCAGACCTTACCTATTTCGATCTCGCTCCTCTGAAGTACAACAACTGGGCCGAGTATCGTGCTGGTGCGCAGAAGGGTCTCTTCGATCCAAATAGTAGCATCAAGGCCAAAATGAACGACGACCTGCGCGTGCATTCGAGTGGTAAGTTTGCTTGGGCGACATTCACCTTTGGCGCGGACATCACCAACAAGCAAGGCGCGACGACACACCTCGACGCGCGCTGGACGATGGTGTTCGAAAAGCGCGCGAAGGGCTGGATTGTCGTGCACGAGCACGTCTCGGCTCCCTTGAGCGGCTCTTAAATCATTTCCCACGCAGAACGCACGACCGGGCGGGCTGGTCTGCGCCTAGAATAGCTCCAAATTGCAACGTTTCGGGTCCAGGATTCACAACTTACTGAGGTCGAAAGGAACCGTGAGGGGATTTGAGGCCGCCCATTGCGTTGACTTGTCTCTCCAGTGGCCCTAAGATGGCGGCAGCAAGCAGGTCCTGCCTCATGATTGGCCAGACTCTCGGCCACTATCGCATCCTCGACAAAGTCGGAGCCGGCGGCATGGGAGTTGTCTATCTCGCGCGTGACGAGCAGCTTGAGCGCGATGTCGCCGTGAAAGTGCTTCCTTCAGGCACCCTCAGTGACGACGCCGCTCGAAAGCATTTCCGCAAGGAAGCCACCGCGCTGGCCAAACTTAACCATCCCCATATCGAAACGGTCTACGATTTTGGCACGCAGGACGGCATCGACTTTCTTGTCATGGAGTATGTTCCCGGCAAGACTCTTGCCGACCGCCTCTCGACCGGCGCCCTCCCCGAGAAGGAAATCATTGAGCTCGGGATACAAATTGCCTCAGCCCTTCAAGAGGCACACGACCGCGGCATCGTGCACCGCGATCTGAAACCGGCCAACATCGCCCTTACCGCGAAGGGTTACGCGAAGATTCTGGACTTTGGCCTGGCTAAACTGCTGCGCCCAGTGGAAGAAGGAACGACAGAAGTCTTCAGCGACTCTCAAGCGGCCGCCGGCACCCTTCCCTATATGCCGCCGGAGCAGTTGAAGGGCGAGCGTGTTGATGGGCGCGCGGACATCTATACCATCGGTGCGGTGCTGTATGAAATGTCCACTGGCCGCCGCGCCTTTCGGGAGGAACTGGCTTCCCGGCTCATCGACGCGATCCTTCACCAGTCTGTGGTTACGCCGCGCGCTTTGAATCCGCGCATCTCGCCGCATCTCGAGGCCATCATCCTCAAGTGTTTGGATAAGGACCCGGACCGCCGCTATCAATCGGCCAAAGAGCTTCTCGTGGATTTGCGCCGCCTGCAGCTAAACTTCTCCAGT
>DATDNK010000388.1:0-2056 GCA_036518275.1 Candidatus Acidiferrum sp. | reverse complement strand
GGGCTCGAAGAGAACAGCCAGCTTTGAGGAAGAGCTGACCGCGCCGCTCTTGCGCGCAGCTATGAGCGACTGGGCGCGCACCTTTGCTTCCTCGACTTCCGCGCTCGTCAACTGGGTCTCGAGAACTCGTAGTGTCGCTTCTCTCCGGTCTTCACCCTGCAACTCGGCCGCGAAAATCCAAAAATAGGCGGCAGGCAGGTCTTTGGGCGTGCCGCGGCCGGCTGCAAGCATGGAACCAGTCTTTCATTAGCAATCGAACGAAGTTTCGCAGGCTGCCCTTCAATTCATGTTTCTACTGTCCTACAACGACTTGTGCTGCAACACCCGCATGATCCGAAGGCCACAGCCCACTCGCTGTCAGCACAGACGGATCAGCGCCGAACAATGCGATGTTTTGTGCCGCGACATTTCCCCAAAGCAAGAGCAGATCCACTCGCTGCGAAAGTTGCGACACGGGATTGTTGTCCAGTTCTGCTTGGCAGCACGTCAACCCAGGGTCGGCTGGAAATATCTCATTCCATGCGTCGTTGTAGCCCGCGTTGAGGAAGTCCACGTATGTCGGGTCTTGCGGCATTGGGAAGGCTTGCGCGTTTGAATCCATGGCCACAATCACCGGCAAAGAGGTGTTGGCCGGACCAGATCGCAGCTCGCCTCCTTGCAATTCGCGGATCGCCGCCGAGCCGCTCTCCAAGTGCGTGTCAATGAAGCGAAAAGAATGTTTGTGAAATGCGACATCTACCGAGACCCAGGCCCTGAAGATCGGGACGAGTCCGATAGGAGTGGGCAGCAGAACTTTATTGGCATAAGTACCGGATTGTGGGTTATTCCATTGAAACTTCGAAGGGTCGAGATCCGTGCGCGCAAGGATCACGTTGTAGTCCGCAACCGCTACGCACAAAAAGGTGGCAGGTAGAATCAATCCGGGCGTCGGCGGAAACGCAAGCTCCTGCACCTGCGCTGCAACCTGGTAGTGCGCTCCTTGCGCGGCCAGTGCGCCCAAAAGGTCTTGCAACATGTCGAATTCCAATGTTGTTGCGCCGCATGTGCCGGTTGTGGGATCAAACGAACCTGTGTACCACTTATCGATTTCTTGCAAACTGACGAGCATCGGTGACGCACTGGCGATTTGGGTTGCCAGAGCCTGCATGCGTTCGGGCGGTTTGGTTTCGCGTACTTGCGTGATCGTTTGGCCCACAGCAAGCAGGAATTGTGTCGTGGTTCCGGCTTGTTCTACTTCCAGGAAGTCCGTGCCTTCATTTGCGTTGTAAGTCATGACACGCAGATCGCCATCTCCATTCGAGAGTGATTGAGCGAAGCTCGACTCGGCTCCAAATGCCAAGCACAACAACAAAATGACTGCCATGCGTTTCATATTTATCTCCTTTTGGGCTGCTATCAAGCGCCTCGGCCTAACCGATCTGAAAAAGTTCTTCCGCCCGGTCAGTTCAACGCGCGCGTTCGGGCGCAGATTGAGCCTGTCTTTGTTCTTGGTCAATACACACCAGTTCAAATTTCTTTCAATGGATACCGCGCTGAAACGAAAGGAGTTAAGAGAATCTTTCCTCCAACCCTTGGAGCGACATTGCTTGGGTTCCCGTGAGATGCTACGCTTTGCGCATTCGGGCAAGGACCATGGCCATTTCAAACCAGCCCAAAGCCCCAGTTCGGTTCGGCGTATTTGAAGTGGATATTATTGCCGGCGAATTGCGGAAGAACGGGCTCAGGCTCCGTTTGCCCGCTCAACCCTTCCAGGTACTTGCCATCCTTCTGGAGCGCCCGGGGGAAGTGGTCACTCGCGAGGAACTGCGCGAAAGGCTTTGGCCAGGTGACACTTTCGTTGATTTCGACCATAGCCTGAGCACAGCCATCAACAAGATTCGGGAAGCTCTGTCCGATTCCGCGGAAAATCCGCGCTTCGTGGAGACACGCCCGCGACGGGGTTACCGTTTCATCGCCCCGGTCACAACCATCGAAAGAGTTCGGCAGTTTTCCGGCCAAGAAACCGTTGCCACGCCAGAAACAAGGACCATTGAGCTAGGGGCGCGAGAAATCGAGG
>DATDNK010000387.1:0-8898 GCA_036518275.1 Candidatus Acidiferrum sp. | reverse complement strand
GTTTCGCGGCACCACAATGGTCGTTTCGCCCCGGAATTCAATGACCTCTGCAACGGCCTGTTGGCTCCACGAGCGCAAGCACTCGACAACAACACTAGCTTTTTGGCTGGAAGACTCCGTCACAATTCAATCCCACGAGCGCTGTTATTGCTATTTATTCCAGTCCAGCGCGCCCTTTTTCCAAAGATAGAGATAACCGACCAGGAGAACGGCTATGTAGATCATCATCTCCACAAAGCCGTACCAGCGTAAACTGCGAAAGATGTAGGCCCAGGGGTACAGGAAAATGGCTTCCACGTCGAACAGAATGAAAACCATGGCCACGAGGTAGAACTTAACGGAGAAGGGTTCCCGCGCGTCACCTGTGGGTTCCATGCCGCATTCATACGCCTGCAGCTTGGCCCGGGTCGGCCGCCGCCACCCCACGAGAACGGAAACCGCTGTCAGCGCGCCAGCCAGCCCGAATGCAATTAGCAGGTGTAAGAGAAGTGGAGCATAGGTCTGTAAGCCGGAATCCGTCATGGTCAAATTGCTATAATATCGATTTACGAGCCGCCCGGTCAATTCGGGCGGAAAGATTTTTGCGAGGGTTCCTCCCGCCCGCGCGAAAGCCGGAGCGGACACCGACATGCAATTTGGCCACAACTCCAACGTGACCGTCGGCGGGGACACCTATCACGTCCAGACGGAGGAGCGCGGAGTCACTCAGGCGCTCATCGACACAACGGTTTATTTCCAAGGCCGTGTGCTTCACCGGCGCACAAACAGCTTCTCGGACTTGCTTCCCCTCAATCCCGATCGCGAGCAGGCCCTGAAGCTGCGGGTGGATACGCAACATCGCAGCGTCGTCGATGAGCTTCGCTCCGGCAGGCTGCGCTTGACGATTCCCAGTGAAGCAAGGGTTCCGGTTCCCAGCCCGGGGGCTCCGTCTGAATCGCCCGTTGCAGCGCTTCATTTGGAACTGCTGAACGCCAAAACATGGCTCACCGGCAAACGCGCCATGCTGCAAATCGCCGTGAACGATCATGCGAATCAGCCCGTCGAACATGCCACGGTGATGGTTCGTGTGGAAGGCGCGGCGGAGCCGGCGGCGTTTGCTTCAGAAACCGGATCGCTCGGACGTGCGAAACTCGAATTTGAAATGCCAGCTCTGGTAGGCCCCGAGGTGGCGCTGGTAATCGAAGCATCCAAAGGAAAGGCTCGCGCGCATTTGCGCTTCCAAATGCGAGCCAAGCCTCGCGTACCTTCGGCGCGGTAGAATTGTCAGTGAGGACCAGCGACCATGATTACCATCACCGTCAACGGAGAACAACGCGGCGCAAAGCCCGGGTCCACAGTGACCGATCTGCTCCGCGAAATGGGCCTGGATCCAGGGCGAGTCGCTATTGAACGCAATCTCGAAATTCTCTCTCGGCCAGATTGGCAGAAAACCAACGTCCAGCCCGGCGACCGCTACGAAATTGTGCAATTCGTCGGCGGCGGGTAGCAAACTGCGTCGGGAAACTACTCTATTTCCCTTCGCACAAGATAGCCGCCATGAGTTGCGGATAGTGGCAAACGTTTACAGCCGTTAATCTTTGTAGATCACTACCTCACCGACTCAAGCGGCTACGATTCCCTAGCATTCCTCACGAGGCTGCGCGCCTCCGTGACTACCTCTCTTCTGTCGGGATGCAGCGCGGCACCACGCGTGTCAGGCGGAACTGTTGCGGCTTTTCGGTATCAGCGGACAAGGCTTCGGCTTCATACGCCACCGGGAACGCACGTTCGCCGTCGGTCGATTGCAGGAGGCGTACAAAAATCATCGCACCCGGCGCGATACGGTGGCAGAGCGTCAGTTGCTTGCCGGTTTCTTCATTCCAATACAGTTCCGACCTCTCGACGAAGAAAGTATGGGAACTATCCCAGCCCGAGACCTCGACGCTGTACGTGGTGGCAAGGGGCTGGCGTTCGATTGCTGCCATGCGGGTTCGTGACCTCCGCAGATGAGGATTGCAGACTGTGGGCCACCGGCGCTCTTGCCATGAGAATGAAAATAAAGAACTTAGAGGATTGCGGCAGCTTTGAACTGTGCGCGGCCGGGACGCTTCTCTCTGGAGTGTTCACAATTGGGGCAACGTCTTGAAACACCAGCCAACCGATTTCGGCGCGCCTGACTTTCTCGCTGGCCGCGCTGTTTGGCACTGCAGACAATGCAAAACCCCATCATTCTGTGGGCCCGGCCGGGTGGGCTTGAAGAATCCCAACCCGATCTGAAGTGTGAACTCTGCTTTCGTTGAAGACCTTCGCTTGGCTTCCTTGCGGAAAGCAAGCTCAGTTTGACAGATCCCTGGAGTTTTTTGCTGCATCTCAACCCATTTCCGACGAAGCGGGCGAATGACGTCAGAAATGGTTCCAAAGGAGAATGCCTTTGGCGAAAGCCTCAACCGGGGCGTAAACATACCGAAACGTAACCAGCGCCACCACTAAACCCAGGATGCCGTAAGAATTGCCGCGCAGCCAATCCAGGTAGCGGAGCGCGCGCCTCTCGCCCATGAACAGCATGATGGCGGTGCTGCCGTCCAACGGAGTTACGGGAAGCAAGTTGAAGGTGCCCAATAAAAGATTGAGCGAGAACATCGCCCAGATCAACGTCTCGGCGAAGGAGCCGCGGTGCAGCCATCCTTGGCTCCATCCCACGCGCAAGCCAATCGCGGCGATGAGCATGAGGGTGTAGTTCGTAGCCGGTCCCGCCAAGGCCATCCAGGCGGCCCGATGCGGATGGCGGCGCTCCCAACTCGGATCGTAAGGCGCGCTGGCCCAACCGATAATCGAGCCGCTCATGAAGAGCATCAGGATGGGAATGATGACCATGCCCCACGGTTCGCGTTGGATGTGTGGCACGGGGTTGAGGGTCACTTGTCCGCCGTGAAAGGCCGTTTCGTCCCCGCCAAGCTTGGCAACGAGCGCGTGCGCAGCTTCGTGGCAAGTCGTGGAAAAGAGAAAGACCACATACCAAATGAATCCGATGGCGAGAAGGTCGGGTGAGAAATTGGGCATGAACTGTTTCTTGTTGTCCCCTGCGATTAGCGTAGATGTTGCGCCGCAGGTTTGCAAGGGGAGCGGCAGAAGAACGATTGGAGGATGGTCGAGGTTGGTAAAATGGAGTTCTGTTTTGGCCCTTCATTGGAACTCAGGTAAAGAAGAGAGAGGGTACAGCCGGCACCCGGTAGAGGGAAAGCTACGCGCACAAACCGGCGTATGTGACGCTTGACCTTGACATGGCCTTTCCGTGAGCGTAAACGTTCGCTGGGGGTGCATTCCTCGCTTTTTGTACGGAGGTGGCTATGCCTCGTTATGAATTTTATTGCGACGATTGCAAGAAGCCCTTTGAACTCATTCTTACCCTTGCGGAATATGAAAAGGGCAAGGTCCGATGTCCGAAGTGCGGAAAGGAACATGTTCACCAGGAGGCTGCGGCCTTCTTCGCCGTGACTTCGAAGAAAAGTTGACGCAATTACTCATCGCAAAGTACCAGGCCTCCTCGAAGCTTTTCAGAGAGTCATTTGACCTGCTTTCCGGGCTTTCACGGACTAAACGAAGCGGCTACGACTGAGGTTCTTTCCTTTCGATAGCTGAATTTCAGCGCCAAGTGACCTTGGTCACAGCCAGGCGTTCGCGGGACCGATAATCTGTCCTGGACATGAGCACCCAGAACCAGGTACTCGACTGCTCGGCGCTCCCGTCCAAAGCCGGGGCAGCTTCGCATAAGCCCGTCAAAACAAAGAAGAAACTGGCTCGGCGAACGGGGCGCGACTACTCGCAGTTGGTGCGGCGGAGCTACCAGGCGGCGTTCCTGCTGCTGAATGTTTGGCTCGGCAGCATCTTTTATTACTGGGTGCGGGGATCGGAAACAGGAACGGCCACGACCGTTGCCGGTCCTCCGGCGGGGATCGAAGGCTGGCTGCCCATCGCTGGCTTGATGAACCTGAAATATTTCCTGCTGAGCGGGCACGTCCCCGCGATTCATCCCGCGGCGATGTGGTTGCTCATCACGTTCCTGGCGATGTCGTTTCTGTTGCGCAAAGCGTTTTGCAGTTGGCTCTGTCCCATCGGCACGATTTCGGAATATCTTGGCCTGCTCGGGCAGAAACTGTTCAAGCGCAACTTCCGGATTTGGCGCTGGCTCGACATCCCTCTCCGCGGACTGAAATATTTGCTGCTGGGATTTTTTGTGTGGGCGATTTCCTCGATGTCGGCGCAGGCGATTGCAGGCTTTATGCAAAGCGACTACGGCGTGGTGGCCGGCGTGAAAATGCTGAACTTCTTCCGCTTTCTGGGCGAGACCGGCTTGATCGTGCTTGGCATCCTGGTGCTGGCTTCGATTTTTGTGCAGAACTTCTGGTGCCGCTATCTGTGTCCTTACGGCGCGCTGCTGGGATTTGCCTCGCTGCTGAGTCCGCTGCGCATCCGGCGCGAGCCCGAGCCGTGTATTGACTGCGCCAAGTGCGCGAAAATTTGCCCGTCGAATCTGCCGGTGGACCAGCTCATCACCATCAAGTCCGCGGAATGCACGGGCTGCCTCGAGTGCGTGGCGATTTGCCCCGCGGAAGGCGCTCTGCATCTGGCGTTGCCGAAGGTCTCTAAGACTCCGCACCGGATTCCTTCGTGGGCGATGGCGGCGGGCGTTGCTGTCTTGTTCTTCGGAATTGTGGGCTACGCGAAAGCAGTGGGCTTGTGGGATTCGCACATTCCTGCGGCCGCGTATCGCCAGTTGGTGCCGCACGCGAACACCGCGCGCCACCCGATGCCCGGCGATGCAGAAATTTCGCGGTAAGTCGCTTCAGGATTCGGCTGAAGATGATTTTTGTGTTCAGGGCAGAGGTTGCTACCTACGTGCCCGGTACGATCCGCAGCCTATGTTTCCGGTCTAAACGTTGGATGAAACGGCGGAGCCGGACCCTTCTCCGGCCTTCCCTTCGAGAGAGAACACGATTGAATCCATGCCCATAACCATCCCGTGTCGCTCGACCCGGAACCCGACCTTCTCAAGAACGCGAATCGAAGCCGCGTTTTGAGGGTGGACAAATGCGCCCAACCGGCTGACTCCCAGATCGTCGAAGGCGGTGTGAATCCAAGCGGACGCCACTTCCGTGGCGAGGCCCTTGCCCCAATACGGTTGCGCGAACCGGAAGCCAAGGTCTACCCAACCGTAGTCCTGCAATACAAGCAGCCCAGAATCTCCAATAGCAACTCCAGAATCGCGCTCTAGAATTAGCCATTTGCTAAAGCCATGCGCTCTTTGGTGGTTCTGGTAGCCAGCCAGCCTTGCCCGTGTCTCCTCGATGCACTTATCAGGCCCCGAGGGAGTAAATCGCATGACGACCGAGTCGCCAAGCCATCGGAATGCTGCCTCGGCGTCTGACGGCTCGAAGGGGCGAAGGATGAGCCGGACGGTTTGAGTCCTCGCCGGCATTTCGTTTTCCATCACCAATGACCGTCCGCTGTTCGACGAAGATAGTGGCTCGGGTACACCTGTAGTATTACTCAAGCAAGCTGACTCTCGTCCTCAGTTTTTTCGAGTTGGGAAACAGCTTGGAGGGAACAAGTGACGGCTGTCACGTAGGGTTGTACCCCCGGTCACTGCGCTCGCCGCCAGCGCTTCTGCAAACTGGGCCTATTCAGGAATACAAGACAGGGAATTCCTGAATGGAGAGCCCGGCAAGTTGCTTCTTCAGCATGCTTCCGAACTCGCGATTCGCGCGACACTTTTCCTCGCGCAGCAAGCGCCCGGGAAGCTCTCGCCCGTTCATGAAATCGCCTCCCATTACGGCGTTTCAGAAGCTTATCTGGCAAAAATTCTGCAGCGCCTCGCAAGCTGCGGCCTGGTGCGGTCTTTTCGTGGTCCAGGAAAGGGAATGGAACTAGGGCGAGCACCCAAAGCGATCTCACTGGCTGCAGTGGTTCGAGCGGTCGAGGGTCTCAAGGAACTGGAGGATTGTGTTTTGGGCCTGGGGATGTGCTCCGAAGACCATCCTTGCGCTCTTCACGAAGAATGGCTACCCCTGCGCACAGCGATTCACAACTTTCTTGAAAAGACAACGTTGGCCGATCTCGTGGATGTCATGCAGCGGCGTTCGGCCGGTCCCAATTTGGGATTTGTTGAGCAGACACGGGGCGTTCCCGAGGCTCGCGACGCATTCGAAAGGAAGCGGTTGTGATGAAGTTCAAATTTTTATTCACCGTTCCAGTGCTTGCCGGCTTGTGTGCCGCAAGTGTCTCCGGGCAGCAACCTAGCGATTTTTTTCGACAGAACTGCATCAGCTGCCACACCATCGGCGGCGGCCGCTTGACCGGGCCGGACCTGAAGGACGTCACGAAGCAGAAGGACCGCGCCTGGCTCGAGCACTTCATCCAGAACCCGAAAGCCGTAATCGATAGCGGGGATCCCTTCGCCTTGCAATTGCAGCAAGACGCACGCGGCGTGGTCATGCCCACGATTCCCGGAATGAATCCGCAGACGGCGAAAGCATTGATTGACTTCATTGATGCGGAATCACTCGTTACGAAATCGCGGTTTGGTGGTGTCAGCATCAGCGACCGGCCGTTTACTCCCAACGACGTTGCAAAAGGAATGGCGCTGTTCACGGGCAATCAGAAATTAGGCCAGGGCGGGCCGCCCTGCATCTCCTGCCACACACTTGGCACGGTCGGGGGCTTGGGAGGAGGGCGCTTGGGGCCCGACCTGACGAGAGTGTACGAGCGGCTGGGTGGGCGAAAAGCGGTTGGCACATGGCTGTCCGCACCAGGTACGCAAACGATGCAATCCGTGTTTCGGCAACATCCTCTGCAATCCGAAGAAATCCTGCCGCTGCTTTCTGTTTTTGAAGATGCTTCCAAGCGCTCGCAGCCTGTGGATACAACAAGCGAGATCAATTTCTTTGTAACGGGTTTCGCGGGCACTGGTCTGGGTCTTTTGTTGATGGGATGGATCTGGCAAAGCCGTCTGCGCTCGATCCGGAGAAGTCTGGTTAGCGCGGCGCAGCGAGGTGGAGAATGAACGGCAAGAAGGGCGTGAGCTGGATCAAGGACGAGAGCAATCCGCAGCTGCGCAGCTGGGAAGAGTTTTATCGCAACCGCTGGCAGCACGACAAGATTATCCGCAGTACGCACGGGGTCAACTGCACGGGCGGATGCACCTGGCAGATCTTCGTCAAAGATGGAATTGTCACGTGGGAGATGCAGGGACTGGATTACCCGATGTTGGAAGCGGGGCTTCCGCCCTATGAGCCGCGCGGCTGCCAGCGGGGAATTTCCTACTCCTGGTATCTCTACAGCCCGCTGCGGGTGAAGTACCCGTACGTGCGGGGAGCGCTGGTGGATTTGTGGAGGGAAGCGCGCTCGAAATTTGATGATCCGGTCGAGGCGTGGCAATCCCTGGTGGAAAATCCCGAAGCGCGACAGCGATGGCAAAGAGCGCGCGGCAAAGGCGGCTTTCGCCGAAGCGATTGGGAGACGGTGAAGGAACTCATCGCCGCGAGCTGCTTGTACACGACAAAAAAGCATGGACCGGACCGCATCGCCGGCTTCTCCCCAATTCCTGCGATGTCGATGATCAGCTACGCGTCCGGAGCGCGTTTCTTGCAACTTCTGGGAGGTCTTTCGCTCTCGTTCTACGACTGGTATTGCGATCTCCCTCCGGCATCGCCTGAAGCATGGGGTGAGCAAACCGACGTGAATGAGTCAGCGGACTGGTACAACGCCAAGCTGCTGGCCGTGATGGGCTCGAACCTGAACATGACACGGACGCCAGACTGCCATTTTGCCGCGGAAGCGCGCCACAACGGCAGCAAAATGTGGGTCTTCGCGCCGGATTTCAATCAGGTGGCCAAGTACGCCGACGAATGGGTGCGCATCAACGCGGGCCAGGACGGCGCGTGGTGGATGGCCGCCGATCACGTCATTCTGAAAGAATTCCATCACGAAAAGAAGATCCCTTATTTCCTGGAATACGCCAAGAAATATACGGATGCTCCCTACCTTGTCGAACTGAACCAGGACGGTAGCCAATATCGCGCGGGGCAGTTGTTGCGCGCGAACAGGCTCAAAACCTATCAGAGCGTCGAAAATGGCGATTGGAAGTTTCTGATGTGGGATGCCGCCGAGAAGCGGCCAAAGACGCCCATGGGCAGTTCCGGGTTCCGCTGGGGAAAGGAAAAAGGGAAGTGGAATCTGGAGTTGAAGGATGGCGCAGACGGTTCGGCCATTGATCCCACGCTGACTTTCCTTGAAGAGAGCGAAGAAGTCGTCCAGGTGCGCTTCGATGATTTTGCCGAAGGAAAGACGATCCTCCGCGGAGTCCCGGCGCGCAAGATTAAGACTGCCGACGGCACCGTGGCGATGGTCACTACGGTGTACGACCTGCTGATGGCGCAGTACGGCGTACCGCGCGGCCTGCCAGGAGCCTACCCGAAGGATTATGACGACGAAGCATCCCCGTATACACCGGCCTGGGCGGAGAAATTTACGGGCATGGGGCGCGATGTGGTGATCCGGTTTGCGCGAGAGTGGGCAAACACGGCGAACTACACCAAAGGCAAGTGCACGGTCATCATCGGCGCCGGAATCAATCACTGGTATCACGGCAATTTGATGTACCGCGCGGCCATTCACGCGTTGATGTTCTGCGGCTGCGTGGGCGTGAACGGCGGAGGGCTGGCGCACTACGTCGGGCAGGAAAAGCTGGCGCCGATGGAGTCCTGGTCTTCCATCGCTTTTGCGCGGGATTGGATGCCGGCGGCGCGTTTGCAGAATGCGCCGAGCTGGCATTACGTCAACACCGATCAGTGGCGCTATGAAAAACAGTTCACGGATTACCACACCGTTCCACAAGGGCAGGCCGCGGGATCGCTCGCCGGA
>DATDNK010000386.1:0-4165 GCA_036518275.1 Candidatus Acidiferrum sp. | reverse complement strand
GCCTCACTAGCCACGGCGCCGGCGACAGCCCCGCATGCAGCGATGCTCTGCTCATACGTTCCAGATATGGCCAAGCTTCGGTCCGAACTGAAAGGTGAGCAGCATTCCGAAAAGGCGATAGCTGCAACAGTTTTTGATTAGAAAATTACCCATGCCAAACGAAAATGTGATCGCGCATGCGGTGATTCTGGCCGGGGGGCGCGGGACGCGGTTTTGGCCGCGAAGCCGCAAGCGCACACCGAAGCAACTGCTGAACATTGTTGGCAAGGAAACGATGCTGGAGCAGACAGTCGCGCGGCTGCGGCCGTTGATTCCCGTGGAACGCATCTGGACGGTGACGAACGCGGAGCAGGCTGCGGCGGTTCGAAACCAGGTGCCTGCGGGTGCGCGTAAGCGCGTGCTGAACGAGCCCAAGGGATTGAACACGGCAGTGGCGATCGGGCTTGCCGCAATTCATGTGCGGCATGTTTCGCGCGGCGATGCTTTGCTCGCGGTACTGCCTGCGGATCACTACATTGCGCAGCCGCAAAAATATCGCGAGATCGTTGCAGCTGCGCTCGAAGTGGCGCGCGAGCCCGGGCGCATGGTGGTTCTGGGCATTCCTCCGACGCGGCCGGAGACGGGATTTGGTTACATCGAGCGGATGGGCGAGCCGATTTCCGGCAAAGGCTTTCCTGTTTTTGCGGTGAAGCGCTTCACGGAAAAGCCGGCGCTGCCGCTTGCAGTGGAATACGTTGCCTCCGGTAAGTATCACTGGAACGCGGGGATGTTTTTCTGGCGCGTCTCGACGTTCCTGGACAATTTGAAAAGTTTTCTGCCGAAGACGCATGCGGCGCTGGAAGAGCTCTCCGCGCTGATTGGCAAGCGCAATTATGAACGCCAGTTGCGCACCATTTATCAGAAGCTTGAGAGCATTTCTGTGGATTACGCGGTGCTCGAGCCTGCTACGCGAACCGAGGGTCCGCCGCGCGTGTTTGTGATTCCCGCGGAAATCGGCTGGAGCGACATTGGCTCCTGGGCGGCCGTCTACGAACTGCTTGCGAAGAAAAATGGTGAGAACGTGCTCGCTGGCGCGGGCCATACGCTCGATGCCGAAGGGAATTTCTTGTGGGCGCCTTCGAAATTTGTTGCCGCCATCGGCGTCCGGGATTTAATCGTCGTGGAAACCGCTGACGCCCTGCTCATCTGTCCCCGCGACCGGGCCCAGGACGTCGCCAAAGTGGTCAACTTTCTAGAAGAAGACAAAAAGACTCATCTTTTGTGATACGAATTTTCAAATGAAACGGCGCTCCATACAGAAACGTCTGCCAACAAACACGATTCGTCGCATCAACGACTTCGCACCGTTGTGGGTCAAATGTAAAGAATGCAGTAGCATCGCGACTGCGAATGCCGAGTGGAGCAATCGAACGTGCCAGTGCAAATGTAAAACTTGCGGGGCGATCTATCAGATCGCTATTGCCCGAGACTATGACCGCCAGTTTGTTGATCTGCCGCTTTGGCTCAAGGCCGACTTCCGCGGAAAGATATTATGGGCGGTAAATGGAGAGCACCTAGACTTCTTGGAGGAAATAGTGGCAGCAACCCTGAGAGAAAAAGTTGTCTGGGGCACAGCGAGAATCTCCCTGAATGGGGCAATGCCATACAATCTCCCTAGCTGGCTGCTTTCCGCCAAGAACCGACCAGACCTTCTCCGCGTCATCAAGAAGCTCAAGAAGACAATCCCTGCCGAATGGCAGTTACGACAGCTAGGGTAAGGTTCGCTTCAGCCGGACGTGGGGAAGAGCTGAAGGCAGATCGCTAATCCAATCCAAGCCATCACGTCAAGTTCCCACACAGGCCAATCCGGCTGTTGGCAGGTAATTGGGTTCGCGTATACTTTTCCTGCATTCATGACTCCCACGATCAAGTTTGGCACGGACGGATGGCGCGGCGTCATCGCGGACGACTTTACGTTTGCGAACGCGCGAATCGTGGCGCATGCGATTGCGCGCTACGTGGTTCGCGGCGAAGACGCGCTTAGGGGCGTGATCATTGGTTACGACCACCGGTATTCTTCGGACCGCTTCGCCACGGCAGCGGCCGAAGTTATCAGCGCATCGGGGACTCCGGTGTGGATTACGGACAAGCCTTGCCCGACGCCTGCGATTTCTTTTTTGGTGAGGCACCAGAAAGCGGCGGGCGGCATTGTCATCACCGCAAGTCACAATCCCTATCGCTGGAACGGAATCAAATACAAGGCAAGCTACGGCAGCAGCGCGCTTCCCTCGATTGTCGCGCAAATCGAAAAGGAGCTGGAGGGCGTGCTGGAAAAAGGCGTGCCGCCGCTTCCGTCACGCAAGAACTTGATTCAATCTGTAGAGCCTCGAGCGCCGTATATTGATGCGCTTGAAAAACTGGTGGACTGGAAGCGGCTGCGCGGCGCGAAACTGAGATTTGTTTTTGATCCCATGCACGGAGCCGCGGCCGGTTTGTTGCCGGAGTTGCTCCGCCGTAACGGCATCCCGTGCGACGAAATTCGTGGAACGCGCGACCCGCGCTTCGGCGGCGTGCATCCTGAGCCGATTGAGCCACACATCGAAGTGCTGCGCGAAGCCGTGCTTGCGGGGAAATACGACGCCGGCTTCTGCGCTGACGGCGACGGCGACCGCATTGGCGCGATTGACCGCACAGGTGCTTTTATCACTCCTCACCAAATTCTGGCGCTGCTCGTGTGGCACCTCGCCGGGACACGGAATCTTCCCGGCGATATTGCAAAAACTTTCTCTGTCACGAAGCTCATCGACAAGGTGGCAACGAAATTCGGGCGCAAGCTCCATGAAGTGCCCATCGGCTTCAAATACATTTGCGAGCTGATGCTGGAGCAGAACATTTTGATAGGCGGCGAAGAAAGCGGCGGCATCGGTACGAGCCTCTATCTTCCCGAGCGCGACGCAAGCGTTTCCGCCCTCTTTCTTGTCGAGTTGATGGCCTGGCACGGCAAATCGCTGGGCGAATTGCTAGGGGCGCTGCACGTGGAGTTTGGCGAGTATCATTACGGCCGCGTGGACCTCGAACTGAAGCCGGGACAAAAGGAAAAAGCCATCGCGCATTTTTCCGACGGCAAGCTGAATCGCGTCCTCGATTTTCCAGTCGTGCGTCGGGAAAACATGGACGGCATCAAACTGTATCTCGGGGAAGCCGGCTGGGTGATGGTCCGCGCGTCGGGCACGGAAAACGTCCTGCGGATTTATTCCGAGACCGGTAAGCCGGAAACGACGCGCCGCGTTCTCGCCAACGTCGCCGATCTCGTTCAAAGCCTCTAGGAGCCAATCATGAACACCGTCAATCTTGCGCAGAAGTTCAGTAGCTTCTCCGATCGCTGGAGCCCTAAAATCATCGGGGAGCTCAATGATTTTTATGTGAAAGCGGTCAAGCTCAAGGGAGAATTCGTCTGGCATCATCACGAGAAGGAAGACGAAATGTTTCTGGTGACAAAAGGGACATTGCGCATGAAGTTCCGCGATCGTGAGACCCTTGTGGAGGAAGGCGAATTCATCATCGTGCCGCGCGGCGTCGAACATCTTCCGGTCGCCGATGAAGAAGTTCACGTTGTGCTGTTTGAGCCGAAATCCACTCTCAACACCGGCAACATCACGAACGAAAGGACGGTGGCCCAGCTTCAGCGCGTTTAACGCGCAGCTGTATGCAAGGGAACCAGCCATGGAACACCGCTACTACACGCTCGATGTTTTCACCACCACACGCTTCGCAGGGAATCCGCTCGCGGTTTTCACCGACGGCGATGGCCTATCTGACGATGAGATGCTTGCGATTGCGCGCGAAATGAATCTTTCCGAAACCGTTTTTGTGCAAAAGCCGACGGAAGAAGAAGCGCTCGCGCGCCTGCGTATCTTCACGACAAAAGAAGAATTAAAGCTCGCGGGGCATCCGGTGATCGGAACCTGGTTTCTGCTCGCAGAACTTGGCGTCGTTCCGGCGCAGGAAGGTGGCGTCCACGTGTTGCAACAAACGGGCGCGGGAATCCTGCCCGTGGAAATTCGTTTCAAGGATGGCCGCCCGCACCGCGTGACGATGACGCAGAAGGAAGCGTTCTTTAAGCCCGCAAAACTCGACAAAAAGAGACTCGCGGCAGCGCTCGGGCTGTCCTCGAAAGATTTCGATT
>DATDNK010000385.1:0-6155 GCA_036518275.1 Candidatus Acidiferrum sp. | reverse complement strand
CGCTATGCGACGGCCGCGCCGCCCCGAGTTGCTCTCTTGCCTTTGTTCGTCGCGCTAGTGATTGGTGGAATTCCCCTGGTTTTTGAGCTTGTCAAAAAGCTTTTCAAAATGGAATTCGGCTCGGACCTTTTGGCAGGCGTCTCTATTCTCACCGCGGTTCTGCTGGCCCAGTATTTGGTGGCAACCATCGTCGTACTGATGCTTTCGGGCGGCGCGGCGCTGGAATTTTACGCGACGGCAAAAGCTTCTTCCGTGCTCGACGCGCTGGCAAAGAGAGTCCCCAGCATCGCGCACCGGCACGATGGGTCTCAGCTCCACGATATAAAGCTCGAGGAAATTCATGTTGGAGACGTGCTGACCGTCTTTCCGCACGAAATCTGCCCCGTGGACGGCGAAGTGCTGGAAGGCCAAGGCGTCATGGATGAAGCCTACCTTACCGGCGAGCCCTACGAAATTTCCAAGACGCCGGGGTCGCAAGTAATCTCCGGCGCTATCAACGGGGAACAAGCCCTGACGATTCGCGCCGGCAAACTGGCGGTGGATTCTCGCTATGCGCGAATCATGCAAGTGATGCATGAAACGGAGCAGCAGAAACCAAGGTTGCGGCGGCTGGGCGACCAGCTTGGCGCGTGGTATACGCCGCTGGCGCTTGCTGTCGCTGGCGTGGCTGGATTCCTGAGCGCTGACGCGCACCGTTTTTTGGCGGTTGTGGTCATCGCCACGCCTTGCCCTTTGCTGCTAGCGATTCCGACGGCAATCGTTGGCGCAATCTCGCTATCCGCCCGGCGAGCAATCATCATTAAGAATCCTCGCGTATTGGAACAAATCGATTCCTGCCGCACGCTAATATTCGATAAGACGGGAACGCTCACCTACGGCAAACCCACGCTAACGGCCGTGATTTGCGCGAAGGGCTTTGATCGTGCAGAAGTAATGCAGCTCATCGGCAGCCTGGAGCAATATTCGAAGCATCCTCTGGCCGCCGCGATCGTGACCGCCGCGAAGCAAGAAAATCTCGCGCTGCTGCCAGTGGCTCACGTAAGCGAACGTCCCGGAGAAGGGCTGCTCGGCATCATTGAAGAGCGAAAAGTTCAGATTACAGGCCGCGGCAAAGTCGCTGCAGAGCAACTTCCTCTGCCGCCCTTGGCGAGCGGCCTGGAATGTTTAGTCTTTATTGACGGCCGTTATGCAGCGGCGCTGCACTTTCACGACACGCCACGAAAAGACAGCCGTACGTTCATCGAGCATCTCCGGCCGCGCCATGGCGTCCGAAAAGTAATGCTGGTTTCGGGCGACCGAGAATCGGAAGTGAAATACCTGGCGGAGACCGTGGGAATCACCGAAGTCCACGCGAGCAAGAGTCCCGAAGAAAAAGTTGAGATCGTAAAGCAGGAAACGGCCCAAGACAAAACGCTTTTCGTCGGAGATGGCATCAACGACGCTCCCGCACTGCTCGCGGCAACGGTGGGCGTGGCCTTCGGCTCAGCCAGCGACATCACCGCGGAAGCAGCGGACGCTGTCGTGCTCGAATCGGCTCTCGCGAAGATCGACGAACTCCTGCACATTGGGCGGCGCATGCGACGCATCGCTCTGCAAAGCGCGCTCGGCGGCATGATTGCCAGCATGGTCGGGATGGTTTTTGCAGCCGCCGGCCATCTACCGCCGATCGGAGGAGCAATCGCGCAGGAACTCATCGATTTGCTTGCTGTGTTGAATGCCGTCCGCGTTGCTTTGCCAACCGACGAGTTACAAGATTTCTAGACAGAAACTCATGCTCAAAATTCTCCTGCTTTTCCTGCTCGTTTTTCTGCTCAACGTAATCCCGGCTTTCGCTCCGCCCACGTGGATGGTCTTTTCGTTCCTGGGGTTCCGCTTCCACGACCATATGGGCGTCGCTCTGGCCTTTGTCGGAGCTCTTGCCGCCACGCTCGGGCGATTCACACTTGCAAAAGGATCGAATGTGATTGTGCGCCGCCGCTTCCTCGGCGACGAGGCGAGACAAAACGTCGATGTCATCCGAGAGAAGCTGAGCCAAAGAAAGAGGCTCACTTTCAGCATTTTTCTCTTCTATGCCTTTACCCCTCTTCCGTCGAACTATCTCTTCATTGCGTACGGACTGACGGCGATGGAATTGAAGCTGATCACCATTCCGTTTTTTATCGGCCGTTGGGTCAGTTATTCCTTTTGGACTCTTACGGCATCCAGCATCGCGCGCAGGATCACGCTCGAAAACACCGAGGCGCTCTCTTATTTCAGCGTGTACTTTGTCACTACCCAGGTTCTCTTGCTGGCTTTGGTGTATGTGTTTACTCGAATTGACTGGAAACACCTTGTCGGTAAAAGAAAACTCAAATGGATCCCGAGAAGCAGGAAGCCGCCAGAATCAATTTGAAGCTGGATTCGTCTTGGATCGTTGGCCCGCGGACGGATCTTTGGCGCAGACTTAGTTCGGTTTGCTGGGAGTTGTCTGGCTCTGGCTGCCGGGCTGGGGATTTTGTTGCTGAGAAGAACTCACGGGCGGGTGTCCCGGCGGAAGCGAGCTCTGCGTGGGAGGAGCCGAAGGATTCAAGATTTCATTGAAGTTCGGCATCGCTCCAGAATGCACGTCCGGGTTCGTATGCGGATTCTGGCCAGGGTCAGGATGCTGAATCATGCCACCTAAAGCTTGCGATTTCAGCACCACCCAAGCGCCGTCGCGTTTTTCAAGATTGTAGGCTACATGCATGCCGGCGCCGGGCGTGCCGCTGTTCTTGGGTCGAAACTCGACTTCCGCATGTGCCTGATTGCCATTGACAGAGAGACTCCGAATATCCATGTCCATGGCGCTCATATTCAGCGTGCCGATGGAAGTCAAATGCTGCAGAATGCCGGCGCGGATCGCGTCGTTGTCATTCGCTTGCTTTTTGCAAGCACCGATACCTAGGAACAATAAAAGAATTCCCATGGCCGGAGCCAAATTCTTCATGCGGGATCCTCTCTAACGATTCAGAGCTCGGAACGATTAGGTTTCAGGCCTTACGCAACCCATTCGGCACAAGCGGCAAATCACTCAGCCTGATGCCCGTGGCATCGAAGAGTGCGTTGCCGACAGCTGGCGCAATCGCCATGATCGGCGTCTCACCTGCCCCCGCCGAAGGAATGTCTTTACGGTCGAGGAGAACCGCCTCAATCTCCGGCACATCGCGGAAGCGGGGCACGCGATACGTGGCAAAGTGCGGACTCGTGATGCGCCCATTTTCAAATTCGACGGCTTCGAAGAGCGCTCCGCCCAGTCCTTGAATGATTGCACCCACCACTTGATTGCGCAAGCCATCCGGATTGACGATGGCGCCACATTCGAACGCTTCGACGACGCGGACAACGCGTACGCCGCCCGAAGCCCGGTCCACCGCAACTTCGGCGCACGCTGCCACGTAGCTTCCTTTCTCAGCACCGCAAGCCAGTCCGAATCCTTGCCCCTCCTGCGTTTTCTTGCGCAGCCAGCCAAAAGATTTCGTTGCTGCATCCAGCACGGCCTGCATCCGCGTATTGGAAAGGTTCTTCAAGCGAAATTCGAGCGGATTCATTTTAGCGGCGTGTGCCAGTGCATCCATGTGCGTTTCGCGCGCGAAATGGTTTGCCGTCGCGGCCAGACCGCGATATGACCCGCTGCGCAGAACCAGCGGCACCTGGTGGTATTGCGTCAGTTGATTCGCAACGTCGTAGGGCGTTTCGATCGCCGACATCCCGGAATGATAATTATGAAATTCCCACCCGGTTAGCTTGCCATCCGCAGCGATTCCGCTTTTGACTTCAATCACGCCCGCAGGCCGGAAATAGGCCCAGGTAAATTCCTCTTCACGTGTCCAGACAACTTTCACGGGCTTCCCTGCAGCACGCGCCAAGCGCGCCGCCTCGATGGCCGCGTCGCTGGTGTGCTTGCCTCCATAGGCCGCGCCCGTATCGGGAACGATTACCCGAACACTGCTCTCCGGCATGTGAAAAACGCTTGCAAGTTCGTCACGATTTGCAAACGGCCGCTGCGTTCCAGTCCATACCGTCAACTTGCCATCGGCAAATTGCGCCACCGCCGCGCGCGGCTCGAGCGGAGCGTGCGCAATGTACGCCACGTTGTAGGTCGCATCCAGGCGATGCGCCGCACTGGCGAGCCCTTCTTCCACGGAACCTTTCTGGCGGCGAAATCGCTCATTTGAAGAGGGCTCTGCGTTTTTCTTAAGGTAGGAGAAAATCTCCTTGCTCGAGACCTGCGGCACCTCTTTCCATTGTGTGCGAATGGCATCCAGTGCTTTTTGCGCTTCGTGCGCGCTGGGCGCCGCAACGCCAATGAAGTCGCCATCGCGTACAACCGTCACGCCGCTCATCGCTTTTGCCGCGCTGTCATCATACGAAGCGAGCGTCGCTCCAAAAGAAGGCGGGCGCAGCACTCTGCCATAAAGCATGCCTTCGAGCCGGACGTCGCTGGTGTACTTGTGACTCCCAGTGACAAATGCACGGCCATCCACTTTCGGAAGAGGTTTTCCTGCAATCTTCCATTCCGTCGCGGGAGTGATGGGGTCCTCCGCAGGCAGGTTCTGCGCCAGCGTCTTGCCGCGCGCGAGCTCTGCATAAGTTAGCGAACGCTTCGAAACGGGATCCGTCACTTTCGCATCCGCAGCGATGAGTCCCTCTGGCCTAAGATTCCACTCCTTGGCCGCCACGCCGATGAGCAGGTTGCGGGCTGCCTCCGCCACACGGCGAAATTGCGGCGTCATTGTCGGGGTTGTTCGGCTACCAAACGTGCCCGCATCGAATGGCGTCAGAGCCGTATCTCCCATCACCAGGCGCACGCTTTCAAAAGACACGCGCAGCTCATCCGCAAGGGTCTGCGAGATGGATGTTCGAATGTTCTGCCCCATCTCCGCCTTGCCGGTGAAGCCGGTCACAACGCCGTCTTCGCCGACGTGCAGCCACGAAGTGATTTCCTTCGGCAGCTCTTCGCCGTGGAACGACGGCGAGCCGGGAGCGGTTTCTTGCGCTGCAAGCGCATCCTTCGCTACAACAAACACCGCAATCCCCGCGCCCAAAATCTTGAAGAATTCGCGGCGCGCCAGATCGAATTGGTGGATGGGCAGCGCGTTGAATTCGTAGCGCTCCGGTTCGGCAACAAGTCTTTCTCGTATGGTGTTCATCGCGCACGCTCCTGCATCATCTTCGCTGCGTGTTGCACGGCTTCGATGATGCGCGGATGCGTTCCGCATCTGCAGATGTTTCCTTGCAGGAATTGAACGATGTCCGCTTCATTGGGGTTCGGCTTCGATTGCAGCAAGCCAACGCTGCTCATCACCATTCCCGAAGTGCAGTAGGCGCATTGAAAAGCGCCAGCGTCGAGAAACGCTTGCTGTACCGGATGCAGCTTTCCTTCCCTTTCCAACCCTTCAATCGTCGTGACAGGTTTAGCCGCCGCCGCGCTCACAGGAATCTGGCACGAACGCCTCGGCACTCCCGCCAGCAACACTGTGCATGCGCCGCATTGCCCCTCTCCGCAGCCATATTTAGTGCCCGTGAGGCCGAGTTCATCCCGTAGCACATACAAAAGTGGCGTGCCCGGAGGGTAGCTGACGGCGTAGCGTTTTCCGTTGACTTCGATTTCCATCGCCATGAGCCCTCCTCAGCTGTAAATTTTCCGCCCGATCAAGACTTGTGACAAGTGTCGCAGGCCGTTTTCGCATGATTCATTTCGTGGCAGTTCAAGCAGACGTACATCGTTGTGACGCTGGTGACCTCTGCCATTTGCTCCATATCGCGCACCTGTCCGTGGCACGTCTCACAACTCACTCCGGCTTGCAGGTGCGGCCGGTGACTCCACGCCACTCCCGGCAACACGCTGTACACACGGACCCAGGGGATCGCTTGCTTCGATTTCGCGTAACTTGCCAGCCTCTGAATTGAAGGCTTGTCTTTTGCGACCGTGACGTGGCACTGCATGCATTTCGCTGTATCGGGAAAGGTCATCAACTTCCCCGGCTCGGGATTCGTGTGACAGGTCTTGCACTCCAAGCCAAACGCCAAATGCTTCTTATGGCTGTAAGGAATTGGCTGGGTGGGCGCCGGATGTTCGCTGGGATTGTCTGGCACCATGCTCTTTGTTGTAGAAGATGCCGGGCCTTGTCGAGCCG
>DATDNK010000384.1:0-5898 GCA_036518275.1 Candidatus Acidiferrum sp. | reverse complement strand
AATGGCACAGGAAGAGTTAAAGAAACTGAAGAAGAACTAAGCGCATTTTCCGAACTCCTTCCGGCCGGACCTCCAGCGTTCTCGCAGAGATAGAAGACGATGCATATTCGAGAAACCGTATCGGTGGCCATCGACGCGCTGCGCGCGAACAAGCTGCGGGCGTCTCTCACTTCCCTGGGAGTCATCATCGGCAGTGCCTCCATCGTCTTGGTAGTCACCGTGGCGCTGACCAGCCGGAAGTTCGTGCTCTCGCAAATTGAAGCTGTGGGATCCAACCTGGTTTGGGTGGAGCTGGTGCAAAGGCCGGATAAAGCACCGCCCCTTAGTTATGAACTGACACTGGAAGATATGGAAGCGGCCAAGTCCATTTCTCACGTCATTGCTGTGGCTGGCACCCGCGAACACCCGATGACCATGACCGTGGATGGCGTGGACCGCGCAGTTAACCTTGTCGGCGTGACCGATGGTTACCAAACCATCCGGCGCCTGCTGATTGTCCGCGGCCGGTACTTTGACTCCGTCGACATGCAAATGCGCAGCAAGGTCTGCCTGATCACAACGCAGCTCGCGGAAAGAATCTTCGGCCAGGAAAACCCCATTGGACGGCCCATTCGCATGGGCGAACTGACCTTCACAGTGATTGGCGTTTTTCGCGAGCGCGTGGAAACCTTTGGCCTTTCAGACATTCAGAAGAACTCGGTGCTCATTCCGTTCACGCTGATGAAGTATTACACCGGCACAGAATACGTGGGCTTGCTGGACGTGCAAGCGGACAAACCTGAGAACGTGGCCTCTGTCGACAGGCAGCTGACGCTGCTGCTGTTGAGCCGGCATCCGGCCGAAGCGGAATACAACGTGCAAACGCTGACCGCGATCCTGGGAGTCGCTCGGATGATCTCGCTGGCGTTGACAATCGTGCTGATCATTATCGCCGCCATCGCCCTGCTGGTCAGCGGCATCGGCATCATGAACATCATGCTGGTGACAGTAACGGAGCGGACGCGTGAGATTGGCATTCGCAAAGCCATCGGAGCAGCGCGACGCGAGATCTTGTACCAGTTTTTGGTGGAGTCTTTTTTCATTAGCGGCGGAGGAGCAGTCATAGGAATCCTGCTCGGAATTGCCGTGCCAGTGGTGGTGCAGTCCTTTTTGCCGGGGAACTTGCGGGTGCCGGTATCGCCCTTGAGTGTCGTGCTCGCCTTTGTGGTGTCCTGCTCGACGGGATTGTTCTTCGGGTATTTGCCGGCAAACCAGGCGGCGAGCCTACAGCCCGTGGAGTCGTTGCGGTACGAGTGACAGAGGGATTAGATATTGGGGCAAAGAGATTAGGGACTCTTCTTAAGTGCGACCAAGGAGCTGAAAGATGCGACTGCTTCAAACCTTTGTAGGCGTTGCGATCCTGGCGAGCTTTTGTGGCACCGCTGGAGCGCAAGAGAATCCTGCCCCTAAACCGGCAGACGCGGGGGCGCAAGCCGCCTGCCCTGCGCCGGTCGCGTTGACCTTGAAGCGCGCCGTTGAGCTGGCGCTACAGAACAGCAAAGAAATTCAAGTAGCCAAGATTCAGGCAAGCGTTGCGGATCATGCGGCGCAAATCACCAAGGCACAATTCATGCCTAATCTCTATGCGGGTTCCGGCGCGGGCTACACAAACGGCATACCCGAAACGCCCGGAGGACGTGCCCCTTCAGTCTTCAATGTGACGTACACGGAACAGGTGTTTAACGAGCCGTTGCGTGGGCAGGCGAGAGAGCAGCGGGAACAGGCCAAGGCGCAGAAGATTGCACTGGACGAAGCGAAGAACGATGCCATTAGCCGGACCGCCATGGCTTACTTGGAGCTCGCAAAAGTGCGGCATTCGCTGGAACTGTTGCGCGCCGAACAAGATAGCGCGGAAAAGATCCTTCAGGTCACCCAGGAGAGAGAGGGGCAAGGATTCGAATTGCCCGTCGAAGTGACTAAGGCGCAATTGATCAAGGCGCGAGTGGTGCAGCGGATATTGCAAATGGAAGAGCGGGAAGACGAACTGGAAGTTTTTCTGAGATACCAACTGGGTCTGGCGGAAACTCAGGCGATCGAAGTTACACCCGAAGATTTGCCGGGAGAAGCGGAACAGGCGGGCGATAATCTGATTGCGGCGGCACTCGCCAACAATACCGGCCTGCGGCTGGCGGAATCTGATGTAAGGGCCAAGGAATTCCGGTTGAAGGGCGAGCGGCGCGGATATTTCCCGACGCTGGAACTGGTAAGCATTTACAGTCTGCTTGCCAAATACAATAATTACAGCCTCTTTTTCAACCACTTCCAGCCAAGCAATTTCAATGCAGGAATCGACATGCGTTTTCCGATATTCAGCGCTCAACTGAGAGCAAATATAGGTTTAGCGCAAGTGAATCTGGACGCGGCAAAAGCCAGCCTATCCAGCAAGAGAACGGAGTTGACCGCGGATGTGAGGCAGAAAACGCGGCGCGCGCGGGAAATGGACGCGGCAAAAGAAGTGGCGCGTCTGGAATTGCAACTCGCCCAACAAAATGTAGCTGTGCTGCAAGCGCAGTTTGGCGAAGGAAAGCTGAACCTTCGCGACATGGAAAAGGCAAGATTGGACGAAAATGACAAGTGGATGGCCTACCTCGACGCCAATTTCCAGAGGCAGCAGGCGCAGTTGGATCTTCTCAAGACGGCTGGACAGCTGGACAAAGTGTGGCAGTAGGGAAAAAAGTGGTGGCAGAAGGCAAACAGGGCGTTGCAAAAGCACGAGGGCGCCGAAACCAAGGAATGCTGGATCAAGAAAGCCTGAGCGTGCTTCTGCAGGCCTTGCAGAAGCTGGATGCAGGCTTTGCCAAGCTACCAGAATTTGAGTCCATTGCCCCCGGCTTAGACCGTTTTGCGGAAGTGCTGGCCACCACGGCAGAACGCCTGCAAGACAACTACCCTTACTTTCACCCACTGTATGCTGGCCAGATGCTGAAGCCACCACACCCCGTGGCGCGGATGGCCTATGCCTTGGCCATGTGGATCAATCCCAACAACCATGCCTTGGATGGGGGACGCGCCACTTCCGCGATGGAGAAAGAGGCCGTCGCAGAAATTGCTGGCATGTTCGGTTGGACAAATTTTTTGGGACATCTCTGCGGCGGCGGAACGATGGCAAACCTCGAGGCCTTGTGGGTTGCAGGACAACTCCATCCCGGAAAGAAGATCCTTGCCAGCGAGCAAGCGCATTACACGCACGGAAGAATCAGCGGCGTCCTGCAATTGCCATTCGCATCGGTGCCGTCCGACATGCTTGGACGCATGGACATGAATGCGTTGGCCAAACGGCTGGAGCGTGGCGATGTGGGAACGGTTGTGGTGACCATGGGGACGACGGCAACAGGCTCGGTTGACCCGCTTCCAATGATTCTCGCGTTGCGCGAGAGGCACGGATTCCGGATTCATGCGGATGCCGCGTATGGCGGGTATTTTGTCTTGGCGAAGAATCTCGGTGCAGAAGCAAAAGACGCATTTGCGCAGATTGGCGAAGCCGATTCCATTGTGATCGATCCGCACAAACATGGACTGCAGCCGTATGGGTGCGGATGCGTGGTGTTTCGCGATCCCAGCGTGGGCCACCTCTATAAGCACGATTCGCCCTACACATATTTCAGCTCGGCGGAGCTCCATTTGGGAGAAATCAGTCTGGAGTGCTCCAGACCGGGAGCCGCGGCGGCGGCGTTATGGGCGACGCAGAAATTGTTGCCGTTGACGAAGGGCGGGGAATTTGCGCACGGACTGGAGCGGGGCCGGGAAGCGGCGCTGGCAGTTTTCGAAAGGCTGCGGGCCGATTCGCGATTTGTGACGGCCTTTGCGCCGGAACTGGACATTCTGGTTTTTGCGCCACGCGGCGAGAGTGTAAGCGAGACTTCGGCTCTGAGCCGGAAAGTCTTTGAAGCCACAGCAAGGCGCGGACTCCATCTGGCGGTAGCGGAATTACCTGTTCATTTTTGGGAGAAAGATCTTGATGCGATGAAACGCGACCGCGAGACGCTCACCTGTCTGCGGTCTGTCTTGATGAAGCCAGAACACCTCGAATGGGCGGATCGCATATGGGAATTGCTGACGGAAGCGACTTCAGAGGTCCTCTCAGAAAGGCCCGCTGCTAGGTAAGAGAGCGCGTCCGTAACCCATTCTTTATGCCAGAGTTGCAGGTGCGCGTCTCGTCAACACCGCTTCGGAGAAAGATTTGGGCCCATGCAACAAAGTCGGGTACACTGGTATCTAAGCATCGGGCACTGAGTCATATGTCAGCGGAGCCCGGGTGGGGCATTTGCCTCGATGCTCAGCCCAGAAGAACTGCACAGACAAATTGACTTGGGAACACTGAGGGTGATGAATGCCGGAAGTGATGAAGACTTTATTGCTGAACCCCCCGAGTTTCGAGAACTTCGACGGGGGAGCCAGCTCGCGGTGGCCCGCGACGCGCGAGATTGAATCCTACTGGTATCCCGTCTGGCTGACCTATCCCGCCGGGATGATTCCCGGAAGCCGGTTATTGGATGCTTCGCCCCACAAAGTGAACTGGCAGCAAACCGTGGAAATCTGCAAAGACTATGAGTTCCTGGTGCTGTTCACGTCGACGGTGGGACTGCAGAGCGACATCAAGCTCATTCGCAAGATCAAAGAAGCCAACCCTAGCATGAAGATTGCCTTTGTCGGGCCGCATGGGCACATCAAGCCGGACGAAACGCTCAAGTCCAGCGAAGACATCGATTTCGTTACGCGCGGGGAATTCGACCACTCCGTGACAGAATACGCGCACGGAAAACCCCTCAGCGAGATTCAGGGCGTCAGTTACCGCAAAGACGGAAAGATTGTGCACAATCCCGAGCGACCGCAACTGCATACGGAAGAACTGGATGCGCTGCCCTTTGCCTCGGATATTTACAAGCGCGATCTGCAAATCGAGCGGTACAACGTACCCTTCCTCTTGCATCCTTTCATTTCGTTCTACACGACACGCGGTTGCCCCGCGCTTTGCACGTTCTGCATGTGGCCGCAGACGATTTCCGGCCATGCTTGGCGGACGCGCTCGATCGACAATGTCGCGCGGGAAGCGAAGCAGGCCCTCGAATATTTCCCCCAGATGAAGGAAATTTTCTTCGACGACGATACCTTTAACATCCGCAAGGATCGCGTAATCGAGCTGTGCGCCAAGTTCAAACCGCTGAAGTTTCGGTGGTCCTCCACGGCGCGCGTGCATAGCGATGAAGAAACAGTTCGGGCGATGGCCGAGTCCGGGGCGCGGTTGTTTATCGTAGGATTTGAATCGGGCGATGCGCAAATCTTGAAGAACATCAAAAAAGGCGCGACGCTGGAGATGGCGCGCAACTTCCGCAAACATTGCCGCAAGTACGGAATCAGAGTGCACGGCGATTTCATCATCGGGCTGCCTGGCGAAACGAAAGAGACCATTCAGAAAACCATCGATTTCGCTAAGGAACTGGATTGCGAGACCATTCAGGTTTCCTTGGCGCATGCTATGCCTGGGACCGAACTTCACGACACCATGGCCGCGCAAGGTTTCCTTAAAGTCGAAGCGCTCGCGGACTCCGGCGGCCACCAGCTTCCCCACATTGAGTACCCTCATCTTTCAAAGGCGGAAATGATGGACGGGGTGAACCGTTTCTACGATGAATACTATTTCCGGCCACGGGTTGTCTGGCGCATCGTGAAAGAGGCCTTGTGGGACAGCCATGAGCGCAAACGGCTGTACGCAGAGGCGACGGAATTCCTAAAGCTCCGCGCAGAGCGCCTGAAGTGGGCGCGCAAAGGCGGCGAGGAATACAGCAAGCCGATGGTTTCCGTACCCGGCGCGAGTTCGGCCTCCGGAAACGATTAGCCTCCCCAAAATGCCAAGCGAGA
>DATDNK010000383.1:0-3780 GCA_036518275.1 Candidatus Acidiferrum sp. | reverse complement strand
GCATCCACGACTTTCCAATCGGGAGACGTATTGCCATCGCCCTTCCCGTTAACAGGTTGGTTGCTGGAAACGCTCAACGTGCAGATGGACGGGCACCCGTGATCGGTCACGTCATAGTTCACGGTGACGGGGACCATCTTGTGGTTGGGAGGCGAAAGAACAGGTTTGTTCACGGACAGACCGGTGATGACCGGCGGGGGATTGGAAGCCTTGATGGAAGCAGATGCGGAGTTATTGGTGAGGTCGGCGTCCGGGGGAACGGAGCTGACGGTTGCGGTATTGAGGATGGTCGTTCCATCGGGAACCGCACAGCTTACCTTGGCCACAAGGGTAATCGTGGCGGAGGAGCCGCCGGGGATGGAGCTGAACGTAACGGTTCTGCTGTTGCCTGTGCCTCCGCAGAGTCCGGCCAACGTCGAAGAGCAGGAGACAAAGGAAGTCGAAGCGGGAAGATTGTCCGCCACGGTGACGTTTGTGGCGGCAGCGGAGCGATTGTTGGTGACCACTAGCGTATAAGTGACGTTCGAGCCGGTAACTACCGTGGACGGGGAAGCCATCTTGGTGATCGAAAGGTCGGCCGCGATGGTTTGCTGGAAGACGGGAACATCCAACTCCACGACGCGAGCGCTTTGCGTGTGATCGCCATCCTCGAAGCTTCCGGTGCTCTGCATGTCGTACTTGAGATTCGTCCAATCATCGAAGCCAGTAAGCGTACCCTTAGAGCCATCGCCATTGATGTCGTTAATTACGCCGATACCGGTGGTATTGCCATCGCAGTCCCAATCAATCGCGCCAGTTCCGACGCCTGCAGCCCTGGTGCCATTTGGACAGGTGAAGAAAGTATTGTCGGTGCCATCGCCGATCCCGGCAGGCTCGCTGAGACTGTTCTCATTGAGGCTGGCAAGAGCCGAGCGTGAGTAATCGACACGGCCGGATAGAGGCCCAGCGCCGTCGGGATCCGTTGGGGGGATGCCGGACACCTGAAATGCGTAGTTCATGATGCTGAGATAATTGGGCTTAAAATTCACAGAGTCACCGCCGCCGTGCTGGAGAATCAAGTTGTGCCCCAGTTCGTGCATGAGAGTTCCTGCTTGTTGCTGGACGGTGCCCACGGTTCTATCATCCAGGCCATCGCCGTCAAGATCCGCAGTCGGAGAAGTTCCGGCAGCCACGAATTGGACATCGTCTCCCGCGGCAGTCGAGTCGCAGACCAAGTTTGGGCCGGCAAAGATCGCGGAACCGACCGCCACATCATCTCCAGCCGGAACGGTATTCAGGACACCGTTGGCACCAGGACCTATACAAAGAGTGTTCCATTCGCCCAGCGCCACTTGGACGTCATTTCCCGGCAGTTCTGCACAGCCTGAACTGGTCGTATTTGGCCCCTGGCGATGAGTGAATAAGACATAGTGATAAGCGAAGCGGCGGGGATTGTCGGGTCCAAAATTTGCCGGATCGGCCTTGACGGCGTCAAAGCTTCCGATACCGGCTCCGCCCGGGACGCAAAGCCCGGTAATGTTCAAGAGGTTTTGATGGGGGATGGCATTGCTGACATCCACGTGAAGAGTGATGCCGGTGGTGCCATCCGGATTTGCCACGGGAGCATTGGCAAACGCATTGATCACCGCTTGGATCGCAGCGGGTTTTGGCTTATGACTGTGCGTATCTCCGGCTGCGCAGTCACTGCCAGCCACGGTGCAGTCCATGTAGTCGATCTCGATGAATACATCTTTGTGATTTGGATTGGCGCCCAAGCCTGGCAGGTCCAGATCAACAACGCCATCGCCGTTCGTGTCAACGCCGAACATTTCCCAGTCATCCCAGAGGCCATCGCCGTCGGTATCCATGTCGACGCGAATCACGGCGATAAAATCGTTGAAATCCATGTCGCCTAGATTGGGAAGGTCTTCCCAGGCCATCTGGAAAATCTTTCCCGGAAATTCTGCGGGATGGAGCGGCGTGGTAATTACGTGATCTTTACTGTCGGAGTTGAGCGCAGGATTGCTGGACCATACGTTGTCGCAAGTGCCATCGCCATTGTTATCGGCGCACAAGCGAAATTCAAACGTTGTGCCGGCGGCGAAGGGTTGGATGCCAGGCGTTGCGGGATCCGCGTCGAGATCGACTCGACAGCCGCGTTGTGATGCTTTAGCGCTCGATATATGCAGGCCGGGTAAAGGGGAAACCGGTACAACCTTACAGCCCGATACTGCGATTGCCGCCGTCGGTGAAACGATGGACAGCGTATTGCTGAAGGAAGCATCGGAGAAGAGAAACTCAATGCTCACTTTTCCCCCGGTTGTCAGGGTGAGATTCGTACCTGCCGCGGTGCCACAACAAGTGACAGCGAAGAGCATAAGAGCAAAAAGTCTGGTCGCAGCCCCTCTCATTCTTGTTTTTGACTCTTGGTTGGATTGCGCCAGAAAGAAAATGGGCGACGGGTGGGCGGGCGTTGTGCGGGACATGGGAACCCCTCCGGGGGTAACGAAATGTTTGATATATCTAAGGCGCAATTAAGAGGATGTCAACAGTACTGCGTGACCGTCGACGTAGTCCTACTACGGCTATACGAAGAAAACGACAACGAGCCTGGAAGAGCGGCGGCGGATTCACCTGAGGGGGAATGCAGGTATTCACCGGATTGCGTGTGGGCCGGGCAGGTTCACAGTAAGGCTCAACAAACGTACTGCTGTGGCTAGTATCAGGGGTGAGTCCCTTTGGGAAGTTCCACATTCCTTTTACCCCGGGAACGAAGGGAGTCACCCCTCCCCTCTGCGGCAGAGAGACGTAAGTGCCAAGGGATTTTCTTCAATTTCGCCCAAAGCAGACCCCTCAGGCCTAAAGGCCTGAGCTACAACTGATTGCGGTCACAAGCGCGGGATGACACTTCAGGGAATATTCTGGAAAAGAGCGGATCCCTCCGCCGCAGGGTGCGGGTTGGGATGAACTCAAGGAGACATCAGCAAAAAGCAGATTCCTTGTCGGAATGAAAATTCGGGGCCCTTTTTCAACATGCCGCTAAGCGGTGGCGGCTTCGGCTTGAGGTTTGACCTCAGCTTGCGCTTCGGGTTCGGCACGGAATTCTCCGGCGAACTCGGCGAGGAATTGATCCATGGTGATGGGCGGCCGGCCAATGAGCTGCTCCAACAAGCCGTCAACTTTGCCGCCCTTGCCTTTGACGTAGTAGGCCTGGAGGTCGAGCAGGGCGTCGGCCTGCCACTCGGGCATGCCTTGAGCAAGCATGGCCGCGCGTTGTTCCGCAGCGGGGATATCGACGTATTGCGCGGAGCGGCCGGAATGCTCGGAAATCTTCTCCGCGAGTTCGGGATAGGTCAGCGCCTCGGGACCGTTTAGCTCGTAGGTTTTGCCGGAATGCTCACCGGCGGAGAGCGATTTGGCGGCAACGACGGCGATATCGCGCACGTCGAGGAAGCTGACGCGGGCGTTGCCCATAGAGGAATGAAAGGCTCCGTGCGCGCGGATGGAGTGGGCGTAGTAGGTGAGGACGTTTTGGTGGAAGGTGTTGGGGCGAAGAATGGTGAAGGAGATTTTAGTGGACTTGAGTTTGTCTTCGACCCGGCGGTGCCAACTGGGGAAGGACTTGCGCCACTCGCGAGCGCCCATGGCGGAACTCAGAACGATGTGACCTACGCCCGCCGCGACGCAGGCGTCAATCATGTTCCATTCGAGCTCGATCAGCTGGGGAATCGGGGAGCAGACGACGTAAACGCTGGAGATGCCTTCGAGCGCGGCGGGCAGAGTGTCCTTTTTGCCGAAGTC
>DATDNK010000382.1:0-9833 GCA_036518275.1 Candidatus Acidiferrum sp. | reverse complement strand
CGATCGTTCGATGAATGGTGCGAATTCCTTATCCGTACGGCTCTTTTCTTCAGGGCTTGGTTGCCGCGCGCCAAATATCATGTCTTCAAACGTCTGAAGGGTGCCATCGGTAGGTACCAGAAAAATGTGCTTGTCCGCCATTATCTTCAAGACATCGTCCGGCACGATATAGGCGTGCTCAATGGAATCCGCCCCGGCCTCCGCCGCGATGCGCGTGGCCTTATCCCCGATGGCGTGCGCAGCAACTTTCACGCCGGAAGTGTGGGCTTCTTCGACGATGGCCTTCATCTCGTCCAGAGTCACGGTCGCAGGCGAACCGTTCACGATCACCTTGATGCAATTGGCTCCGTCGTAGAGCGCCTGGCGCACGGCCTGGCGCGCGCTTTCAGGTCCGCGAATCGTTACGTATTCCTGTTCAATGATCAGCTGCGCTTCCGGAGTGAGGTGCCCAAATTGGCCGCCTTGTGGAGCG
The DNA here is from genome assembly GCA_036518275.1 of Candidatus Acidiferrum sp. Lineage (GTDB taxonomy): Bacteria > Acidobacteriota > Terriglobia > Acidiferrales > UBA7541 > Acidiferrum. Next base: position 9,361 of record DATDNK010000382.1, on the reverse strand, counting down.
AGCGCACGCGTCGCCGCCACGATGCGTGGTCCCGGCAGCCAGCCATGATTAATGGCATCTCGCAGCGCCACGTCGCCATTGACGCCGGAATTCCCCAAATCGCGCACCGTGGTAATCCCGGCTTCCATGTCTTCCCGGCCCAATTTCGCGCCCAACAGGGCACGCTGAGCCGTGCTCTGAGTAGCGACGATGCGCAGCATCTCCACATCCTGCAGCGTCAAATTGGCGCCATCCATCTCCGACAGCAGATGCGTATGGGCGTCGATGAATCCGGGCAGCAGAGTCGCGTCGCCGAGATCAATGACCTTGGTGTCTGCGGGAATCTGCAGCGCGGAGCCAACCGCCGTAATCTTGCCGTTTTCGATCAGGATCACGGCATTGCTTGTGATCGCGTCGCTCTTTCCATCAATAAGGCGCGCAGCGCGGAGGGCCGTTCGTGCACTGGAGTCAGCGTGCATTTGTGGCGAGGCGTGCGAAGCAAAAAAGAAAACGAGCAGCGCCGACAGACTTAGCTTGCTGAGTGTTCGCATGGAATCTCCCCCTAAGTGGGCCCCATGCTGAACGGCTCGGGAAATTGTGTCAAGCCGCGCGAGCTCCTTACGTGCAGTGCCCGCCAAACGCGGAGGCACGCAAAGCTTTGGGAGGCTTGCGTGGCTCTGCTAAACTGCTAGCAGCGGTTCCGGGATCGTCTAATCGGTAGGACATCAGCCTTTGGAGCTGAGTATCGTGGTTCGAGTCCACGTCCCGGAACCAAATTCTTTTTGCTGAGCTCCCTTCCCTTCTAGTACGTTGTGGAATTACATTTCGCGGTAGTTCAACAAGAAAACTCCGATCAGAGTAATGCAAACGGGCCAGAGACGAGCTACCCAGGCGCGCTTCTGATTTTCCGCAGGGAGGCGAAGCTCAAGCCAACGCGACCAGCCGGCCACCACTGCGAGAATGGCCAGAGGAATGTGGCTTAGTTCGGCCAGCACTTCTTCCTTGATGTTGCCGAGGCTGTGCGAATGGGTGAGCAGCAGCGCACCAGAAACCGCAATGAGCATTGGAAACACCAGCCGGATGTTGGGAGCAGCCACGCGGCCGGTTTGCACCCGCCATTCGAATACGGTGAGGGCGATGACGAGCAACACAAAAATGCGGTGAAGCAAGACTTCAGGGTCCGAGAAGGTCACCCAAAAGCCGTTAGGGCCGAGTGGCCAGACCTCCGGGTCACTTCTCAGAAAAAGAAATAGCGAAAGAGCGAGAAAGAGCAGCGGCCAATTGCGGGCCCAGGAAATTTTTCCGGCTTCCGCAAGAAATGCAAAGAGCCCAACGCATAGAACGATAATCCCCGCCCAATGATGGTTGTACTCGGACCAGGCTTTCTCCGCGGGAGTGTTCGGGCGGGTACCGGATTGGCCGGGAACGTAAGATTCCGTGGACAGCGAGCCCATTTCGAAAGCTCTCTTTTGGGCAGCGTAGATTTCTTCTGGCAAATCTTTCATGGCGGGACTGGAAAGGCGTGGTGGGCGGGGACTCATGCGCGCGACGATCTCCGGAGCGGAAACACGACCGTCCAAGAGGTCAATGGCGGGAGGAAGCGAAGTCAACGACGCGGCCGTGAGAATTACGGTAATGCCGATGCCGATTTCCGCCTCGCCAAAACGTTTAAGGCTGGCAAGGATGGTGCTGGCTTCGCCGTGGCGAACGAGTTGAAAATTCAGCGCGCCGAGAAGCAAGAGCAGCCCGAAGAGAATCGCTTTCGTGGCTACCATTGCTCCATAGGAAGTGCCGTAGAGCGCGCCCACTGATCCGATATAGGCAAAACTCAAAATCACACCGGCGGAAGCGAGAACCGCAACACTAATTAGCGCAACCCGAGAAAATCGCGCGCTGATCTTTCGCGCGAAATCTGGAGGCGATGCGCGACGGATGGCAATCAGCAAATACGGCAAACCGCCCAGCCAAGCGGCGGTCGAAAGCTGATGCAGCGCAGTGACCAGCACCAAAAAAAAGCGGTGCTCAAGCCGCGCCATAGCATGACTGGTCAGGACCGACGATGCGATGATCGCACCGGCTGGAAACAACAAGTCGCGATGAGAGCCAGTTCGCCCAGGACCCGACAAGGCGACGATTGTGAGCGAAGCCGCGATCCCGACTGCTCCCGCAAGAACAAAATTCGCGCCAATGACTTCGGCGAGGCTGATTTCGGCTGATTGCATCAGGATCAAAGCGTTGGCCAGAAGATAGGAAATTTGCGTTGCGGCCAGCGCCACGGCGAAACGGCGGATCCAGCGCAGACAAGAACCGCTTATATCTTCGGAGTTTGATCGCGAACCATGCAGGACAAGAAGCAGAAAAACAATTCCACCAACGGTGAACGATTGAAACGTCAGCGTGGCGCCGCGAAGCAAAACGGAAAGCAAGCCAAAGATCTGGAGCAGGCGAGCCACAGGACGGGTCAGGGCCTAACGACGGTAAAAGGGATTTCACCGCGCGTGATGTGGCCGTCGGAAGCAAGCACCTGCCAGCGCAGGCGGTAAATTCCAGGTCGCAATCCTTTTGCCTCAGCCGAAATGGTATTCGGTGGATCTTGTTTGCTAATTTCGAGCGCTTGCAAAGACCCACCGGGATCGACGAGGGTCAGGCGTGAACGTGCCGCATCGATGCGCACGTTGAAACGCAGTCGCAGCGGGACATCCGGGCCGGCAACGGAACCCTTCAGTGCCGGAGTGGATTCCAGAAGAACCGCATGCGCTCCCGCGGAAGCGCCGATCAGGAAACATACGACTGCCGCAAGGAATACGAATAGAACTCGAATCTGACGACCTGGGGACATGGATTATTTTTCTTCGCCTGTTTGACGAAGCTCCGTGAATTTCGGGCCACACTCGCCGCGGAGATTATACCTGAGTCGTGAGAGTCCTGCGTTCCGCCATTGAGCGTTTATCCGTGATGCAGTTCATGCACGGCGCGGTAGGCTTGATTGATAGCCTCATCGGTGTAGGCATTGGCCCCAGCGTCAGAATTAGCGATGGTAATTCTGCCGAATGGCTTGCGGCCAATGACCCACGGCTTTTCTTCTTCCTTCCAGTCAGGATCGAACAGCGCATTCGGCGTGAACGCATAGCCATGGGCCCAGCGGTTCACGGTGATGCCTTCGATGTCTTTCGCGGGATCGAATCCGGCGCTGCCGAGCATGCGGGACAGTTGATCACGAATATTTCGTTCGAATTGCGAAAATGGCGTTTGCAACAATTCATAGCGGCCGACGCGATTCTGATCGCGCTGGGGAAGCCCGGGTTTACACGGGGTGCGGAGCATGAAGAGTACGATGGGTTCTTCAGGATTACTTGGAAAGTGGTATTGCCCGAGGCTGACAGGAAAATCGAGGGCCGTGTAGGTGTGATAGCCGCCGGGAGCGACAATGTGATGCACGCCCAACTGGGCAAACGAAGTCCAATTTCGCAGGGCCACATGCGTATAAACGAGCGGCGCTTTTACCAGGTACGACAGCGCCTCCTTTTGTTTCTCGGGCAATTCAGGGCAGATATAGGGAATCATGACGTTGTAGCAGGCCAGAACGCAGTTTTCTGCCCTTACCGCATGAACCATTCCTCCGCGAACATAGCTGACCCGAACTCCCTGCGATTGATCCGGGCCATTCGAATGTTGGACGTGCACGACCGTGCTGTTGAGCCGGATTTTCACGGCCGCGTCGGCCCGATCGAGCTTGCTGTAATCAGCTTTGGCGGTGACTCCATCTTCCATAGTTGTACCAGGCAGCGCTTCGGGAAGCAGCGAACGCACCAGAAGCCGCGCAACGGAGGCGTTACCATCCGGAAAATGAAAAATGTAAGGCTCCTCTTTCTCCGGCGCTGGAAGGCCGAGCCCTTGAAAGCCCGCGTAGGTAAATGAGCCGTAATCGTCACCAGCCTCATAACAATCCATTGCCGGAACGGCTTCGATGCCAACGCACCAAAGGTCGTGGGTGAAGGTCTGGAAAAATGGGAGCGCTTCCGGCGCCAGCTGGCAATATCTGGTCAAGAACTCCGCGTAGCTCGTTTTCTTCAGTTTGGCAATTTTCTCGGCAACTGACAGGCCAGCGAGGTAATCCCTTTTCTCCGTATACGCGCGCGCGATGTCTTTCCGAAGCAGATCGGATAAAGGTGCCTTGGCGAGAAATTCCGGCCATGGCATCGAATTCATCCCGGTGACCAGGCGGTCTTCACCGAAGGTTTCCTCGTCAAAGAAAGCAGCGGTTCCCAACTTCGAATACAGCTTCTGGTCGTAAGCTTTGTAAAACTTGTCGGTCTGGATTCCGATTTCCTCGAGCAGACTTTTCGCGACTCTACTGTATTTCCCTGGAATCTCAATCGATTGCGTGCCCCCATAGCTCAAGAGCACCCGGCCGCCGGCGCGAAATTCGTTGCGCTTGGCATGGCCGCCAAAATCGTCGTGATTGTCGAGAATCAGAATTCGCGCTTTCTTCCCAGCCTTCTTGCGGAAGAAGTACGCGGCAGCCAGACCACTGATGCCCCCACCCACAACAACAAGGTCGAAGTGTTCACCAGTGTCTGTGGCGGCGCCAAAGGAGTCCGGAGCTTCACCATCGCGCATGCGATGCGCATAGGTATACGTGCCCTCGTGATTGCCACGCATGCCCATACGCGCCGGAGGATAGTAGTCGGCGGCCTTCTCGGGAGCAAATCCATCGAGGGCCGCAGAGGCAAGCAAATCCTCAGGGCGAACCGCGGCACTTAGAAGCGATCCGCCAACTCCGACAGCCACACCGTTTAAGAAATCGCGCCGGTTAATATTGCGGGACATGCCCAGCTTTGTGTTTGTGTCTTCTTCGTCCACGTCTCTCCTAGTTTTTTTGACGGCGCCCGCCATTATAACGCGGCGAAGACCATCCTTACATATTTCAAGCAGAGTTTTGAACATGGACTGACTGAAAGGGATGTTCGGTAAGTGAGCGGAAGTGATTGGGCGGAGTCTTACCGGTAGCTGGCAACCACTTCGCCGTTTTCGATGTGCAGATCGGCAATCTGCGGCGGGAGCTTCAGCTTCTCGCGATTCTCCGGAGATTCCATCAGCCGGTGAACAGCCGATTCCAGAGTGGCTTGAGGAATCGGGAGCGAGCCGATCTGGCCGCTGACCGGCTGAAAATTCAGATAGCCGTCCTGCACACCTAAGCGGCCTTCCAATTGCAAGCTCATGTCCTTCCCGTGCACATCGAAAAGGACATAGGCTTTGACGCGGTCGTCGGTCAATTGGATTTTGACGTCTCGCACATTCGAACGCATCTGCTCCACATCCGGGGATGTGGGCGCAGAGGCATCGGGGGAACCTCGTTGGCCAATCTGTGGGGCGGGCTTTGCAGTGTCGCTGCTAGAAAGTTCCAGATGCGAGGAGAGATAGGAATTCAGCTCGGTTTCGTCCATGCGCAGTGTGGCGGGCTGCCCGTTGGCGACGGCGCGTTCCGCCTCCTCAAACTTTTGCTCGGCACGAGCTGCGGCTTGCGGATTGGTCTCGACGAGCGGAGGCGGCGTTTTGTGCAGCACCAGAATCAGCGTGAGGATAGCGGCGGCGTAGGTGCTCCAGCGCATGATGCGAAAAATCAGTCTCCATGGGTGAGTGCGGGAGGTTTCCGCGTGAGCGAATTCCTGCTGATTCGATGAAGGAGCGAATTGGGCCATGATCCCTCCTGCAACCATAATCGCCACGATTAGCGTGCAGTCAGTCGAAGGATTGCGGTCTACAACACAACGCTAGCTCCCGAACACGTGCTGTGCAAGCTGACCACGGTGATCGCGCGTCTAATGCAGCACCTGCTCCTTGGGGTTGGCCCTGCGGTTCCTTAGGAGCTTCCTGAAAGATCCGCTGATTGTCGTCCCGAGCGAAGCGAGGCGTGGCTGCCGCAGGCAGGGATCTACTTTTCGTAAAAAATAAAGGCAAAAAGCAGATCCCCGACGCGACCATGTATGATGCCCTCGGAGGTTTCCGTGACTCTGCCGCTGAACCAGCAAACGGCGGTGATTACAGGCGCAGGAAGCGCCCAGGGAATCGGCTTTGCCGTAGCGCGGCGGCTACGCGCTGCCGGGGCGCGCGTGGCGATTACTTCGACGACCGATCGCATCCACATTCGTGCGCGGGAACTAGATGCGGGCGGAGATGGAGTCTTGTCGTTCGTCGCGGATCTAACGATAGAAACAGAAGTGCAACGTCTGGTGGATTCCGTGTTGTCGCGAGCCGGCCGGATCGACATCCTCGTGAATAATGCAGGCATGTCCCAGACTGGGCGACCAACGGAGAGCAAGCCTCTTGTGGAAACGTCCTTCGCGGAATGGCAGAACCAGATTGCGATTACTTTGCACACCGCGTTTCGAATGACGCACGCGGTCTTGCCGGGCATGGTCCGGCAAAAATACGGTCGCATTGTGAATGTCACTTCGGTGACCGGGCCGCTGGTCAGCAATCCGGGCTCGGCGGGTTACGGAGCGGCAAAAGCTGCCATGGATGGAATGATGCGAGCCGTTGCCATTGAAACGGGGCGCGAGGGCATCACCATCAACGGTGTTGCGCCAGGATGGATTGCCACGGCCTCTTCGACCGAGCCCGAGAAAATCGCTGCGCTGCATACGCCGCTGGGCCGCGCAGGCACGCCCGATGAAGTTGCCGCCGCGGTCTGCTTCCTGGCTTCCCCGGAGGCTTCCTACATCACAGGACAGGTCCTTGTAGTGGACGGTGGCAACATTCTGCAAGAGCGGAAGGGTGACTGAAGCGCGCATTCCGAGCAACACGAAACCACAGCCCTGAATCCAAACGAATAAAATATTAGCTCCATTAACGTTTGCTGCTGAGGAGGCTTGGATGCGTCGCACACTGTCTGTTTTCCTTTTGTTTTTGCTGCCTTCCTTTCTCCACGCGCAGCAAGAAGCCGTGCCAACCACGCCTCCGGCCCAAACGCCTGCCGCTCCCGCCATTGCGGCTGCGAAAACGCCGCAACGCCGCCCAAAAATTGGCGTGGCCCTTGAAGGCGGCGGCGCCATGGGCCTCGCGCACATCGGCGTCCTGAAATGGTTTGAGGAGCATCACATTCCTGTCGATTACGTGGCAGGAACCAGCATGGGCGGGTTAGTGGGCGGTTTCTACGCCACCGGAATGACGCCTGAAGAAATGCAAAAGCTCATCGAGGGCTTGGATTGGCGAAAGATTCTGGGTGATCGAACTCCGTATGAAGACCTCTCCTACCGGCGCAAAGAAGATCAGCGAGCGTATCCCAACTCGCTGATTTTTGGGCTGCGGCATGGCTTGTCCGCCCCCGCCGGACTGATTGCAGGCCATCAGATTGGACTTCTGATTGATCGCGTAACACTGCCTTATTACGAAGTGTCTTCGTTCGATGACTTGCCAGTGCCGTTTCGCTGCGTGGCCACGGACCTGGTTAGTGGGCAATCGCACGTTTTCCAGGACGGTGCGCTGCCAGTGGCGCTGCGTTCCACCATGTCCATTCCCGGCGCCTTCGCGCCCGTTCGCGAGGGCCAGGCTGTATATGTGGACGGAGGGTTATTGAACAATCTGCCGACGGACGTCGTCCGCAAAATGGGCGCGGACATCGTCATTGCCGTGCATCTCGAGCCTGCCCCGGTCCAGGCCAAGGACATTCAATCCGTTTTCAGCGTCCTGAATCATTCGGTCAGCACCGTAGTCACAGACAACGAAGTTCGCAGCCTGGCGCACGCCGACGCCATCGTTTCCGTGCCTCTCAGCGAATACACCACGGTGGATTACGCCAAGAGCGGCGCCATCATGCAGAGAGGCTATGAGGCAGCCGGCCAAAGGGCGCCTTTGCTGCAAGCCTTTGCTCTCCAAGATTCGGACTGGGAGGTCTTTCTCCAAACACGCAAGGCCCGCGAGCGCACTGAAATTCCATCGCCGCAGTTCATCAAAATTGAGGGCGCAAGCGAAAAGGGAGAGGCCTATGCGTCGCGTTCACTGAAATCTTTCCAAGGCAAGCCGCTCGACATCTCGAAACTTGACGATGCGCTCACGCGATTGACCGGCGTTGGGCGCTACGATTCGGCGAGCTACTGGCTCACGGAACAAGACGGAAAGGCCGGACTGCTCGTCAAGGTGGTCGAAAAAAACGACGCGCCACCCATGTTTCAAACAGCGTTTGAAATGGACGGCTCGCAGAGCGGCAACGTGGACATTACCACTGGAACGCGCTTCACGTTCATGGACGTCGCCGGGTATCGCTCCGAATGGCGCACGGACTTATTGCTCGGAAATACCTACGGCATTCAGACCGAATTATACCGGCCGTTCCGGGCCGAGAGCCGCTGGTTTTTTGCGCCGCATGCGGACGCCAGCGATACCACGTTTCAGATCTATGCGAAGACGGACCCGCTGGCGGACTACCGCATCTACCGCGTCAATATTGGCGGCGACCTGGGATATGGCTTCGGGCGCTTCAGCGAACTGCGGTTTGGCTACGAGGTCGGCTCGCTGAACACCAAGCTGCGCCTGGGAACGCCGCAAATTCCGGCTGTGAAAGGGGGCGTTGGGCGGGCGCGGCTTCATTATCTCCTCGACGTCACGGATGACCCCGTGATTCCGCGCCGCGGTGTCAGCGTGGAATCCAATTTCCACTGGACGGATCATAGCCCCGGCACCACGGAAGGCTTTCCCTCGATGGATTTGAAGATTGGATACTTTCAGCCGATAGCGCGGCCCGTTTCGTTATTCGTGGAGAGCGAAGGCGGCACGACGTTTAGCGCAAGGAACACGGGGATTCCGCAGTTCTTTTTGGGTGGGCCCTCGCGCCTCAGCGCCTACGGTCAGAACGAATTTCAAGGCAACCAGTTTTATTTGTTCCGCGGAGGTTTTATACACGACCTGCTCACGCTTCCGCCCTTTGTGGGAAAGAAAGTCTACGCCGTAGGGGCTTACGAGATCGGCAAAATGTATGGCGTGACCATCGGCAGCAATCTTCCGAATGATGTTGCGGTAGGATTCCTCGCGCAAACCGCCGTGGGTCCGTTCTTCATTGGCGGCAGCGTGGGCGACTCTGGCCACCGCCAGTGGTTCTTCCAGCTGGGCCGCGTGTTCTAAAGACAACGCAACGCGACGCGACTGAGCCAGAAGTCATCTGTGAGTTCGCTATTCCTCCCGCTTGACTGTTAGTTCCAAGAATTTCTTTGGTGGCTGTGAATCGATCGTAATTTCGGCAAGTTCCGTCCACTCGCCTTTCTCGTTGATTCGCAACACGGAACTCGTCCGAATGGAACCCAGCCCGAAACCCCAGGTGAGGCTCTTACCGTCCTCCAAGAGCTTCACATCCGTCTCCAGAAATCGGCCGTCGTTGAAGGCGCGC
>DATDNK010000381.1:0-5420 GCA_036518275.1 Candidatus Acidiferrum sp. | reverse complement strand
GGCGAATACCACAGAGGATAAAGTTTCTGCGGCACGATCAGATACAAGCTGCCAAGTGAAGATTGGTGCAGCGTGGACAGAATTACGCCCAGGATCACTAGCGGAATCAGAACGGCGCGCATGATTTTCAGCGCTCTGTTCCAGCGAAACTGCTCGAGAACCACAGGCAGGAATTCCAGGGCCAGAACCGTCGTATACAAAGTGACGCACCAGCCCACCTCGAACATGACCGAATGCGGATTCCACATAACGAGCGGATGCCAGATACGGTAGGGAAGGCCGAGGTCGAACATCAGCGCGAGGATAACCAGCAGATAGCCGAGGAATGCGGTAAGAATCGCCGGCCGAAGAATGGGTTTGTAGCGCTCGATGTTGAATATGTGGACGGTAGCGGCGAGCGTGAAACCGCCAGCGGCTAGGCCGACGCCGCAGAGAATGTCGAAGCCGATCCACAATCCCCAGGGAAACTGATCGCTCAGACGAGTTGCTCCGCCGAGCCCTTGCGTGACCCGAATGTACGCTGCGTATACGCCCGAGATCATTAACACGCCGGCGACAATCTGCCAAAAGCTCCACCGCAAATCGGTTCGCGTGGTGTTCATGATTTCTTCTCCCGCTCCGCGCGCTCCGCTGCTTGAACTTCTTCGGTCCGGTGGCGGATCCACCAGACTCCACCGAGCAGCACACCGAAGACCGAGACGATGCTGGGAATTTCCGAAAGCGCGCGCCAAGTCAGCAGCGGTAATGGCTCGTGCGGCAAGCTGACCTGGACTCCCAGTTCTTCAAAGGGTGCTGCGGCCAGGAGCAACATGGACGTACCCCCGACTTCCTCGAGCCCGTAGATTTTTGGGTAGTACTGTCCGGGATTGGCGGAGAGCCGCTGACGCGCTTCTGCAATGAGTTCATCGCGCTCACCGAATTTCGTTGCCCCCGTGGGGCACGCCTCAGCGCAAGCCGTGGGCAGGCCCGCGGACACGCGGTCGGCGCACATATCGCACTTCTTCACCACGGGCAGGCGGCTGTTCCATTGATATGTCGGCACCTGGAAAGGACAAGCAAGCATGCAGTAGCGGCATCCGATGCAGCGCGTGGAATCATAGGTCACCGGGCCAAGCACTGATTTTTGTAGAGCTGCTACGGGGCAAACCGAAGCACACGTGGGCGAAAGACAATTCATGCAGAATTTGCGCATGAACTTGTCGCCGTGTGTGGTGACCGCGGTCAGCCTGTGTGCCGAGAGCTTTTCTTCTTTTGCAACGTCGTCGTTGTAAGGCAGGTTGTGGTGTTCGGCGCACGCTTTCTCGCACAGCCGACACCCGATGCACAGGGTGCTGTCGTACAGAATTCCTTTGGGCATGGAAACCCTTCTTTCAAGGGACTGCCTGCTTCGGGGTCGGACGGGGACCTGAAGTTCCGCAAGGATAGGAGCAGGTGGCGAGCCACTGTAGGGAAAAACCGCATCGAGGAAGTTCTTTCGATAGAACAGGTTGGAGATTCGGACTGATTTGGGCGCAATGAGGAGCAGGCTCTCTAGTGCGCCGTTTTGCACTCAGTGTAGGAAATCAACACACTTTTCGGTTGAGCCTCTCGACTCAAGGCAACTTCCAGCACAAAAAAAACCAGCCGGCAAGTCCCATCTTGGACCTTGCCGGCCGGATAAACAGGAGGTTCTACTGCAGGAAGAATTCCTGTGTCAGTTCGCGCCAATTCGCGCCAGGCAGTCCGCTCGCGAAGTCCTCGATGGGCCGCCCGCCGTCGGCCATGACCAGGCCGGCGAGTTGCGGCTGCTTGGCGAAGAGCCGCTCCGCGCACTCACGGATCCAAGTCTTGACCACGTGTACCGGCAGGAAATTGTGCTGCACGCTCTCCTCATCGGGCACGTGCACGGTCATCAGCCAGCCTTGGCCGTAGGGATCCTTGCGGAGCAGGCTTGGGTCTTTCACGACTTCCGAGTTGACTTCCACGATCTCTCCTTCGACGGGCGAAACCATTTCCGTTTTTTCGCCATTGCGAGTGAAGCTCCACATCTTTTGGCCTTGGCGGATCCAGCGCCCGGGCTTTGGCATTTCAATGTGATCGATGTTGCCGAGAAGCGCGGCGCCAAATTCGTCCACACCCACGCGCATCAAGCGCTTCCTTTCTTTCTGGGCCCACGCATGTCCCGGGTGATACCGAACATTCGCCGGAACAAGGAATCCTTCCACAAATTCTCCGGCAGGCAGGCTACGCGGAGCAGCGGCTTGGGCCGGCTGCAGAGCAAGTTGCTTCATCGCGTGCCGGGAGCGCAGGTAGTCAATTCCAATGAAGATTGCGAACATCAGCAGGACGAGGATGAGTGTCATGGTCGTTCTCCTCTTCGGGTCTCATTTCGTTACCCGTTCTCTCTTTCTCTCATCCTTAAGAAAGGCAAGCCGTTCACCAAAGCCACTGCGAAGCTCGGCTTAATCGTAAAGGCAGAGTTTTCAGTCGCTTGCAGGCAAACTTCAGGTGTACCAGTGATGGGTTCAACCACACGAAGCGTCGGGATTTCCGACGCTCAAACGTTCTCGGATTTCCGAGCTCGTCGTAAGTTCAGTGCTCCTTGGTATTTGCGGGCCGTAGGGTTTTTCGACGCCCGCTGCCGAATTTTTCAACGCTCCGCCAGAGCCAGGAGTTCCGAATCTACCTCTTCCTCATGACCAATTCACCTGTTCGCCCAAAGAACTCCAGTCCAACCGCATAGGCTTTGGGACGGAGACGCTGACAGTAGACTACCCGCGCCCACAGGTCACCGCCAGCACAATCCAGAAGGACACGAGAATCAGGCTTCCAATGCCGTTCGGTTAGGAGTCGCGCACCAAGAGTGGTGATATTCTGTGTTGGACATATCTCGTGTACGAATGGCTCCACTGAGGAAAAGATTTGCATGAGGAGCCTCTCGGAAGTACGTGCTTGTTTCCGACCATCTGGCATTTGCCCTCATTTCCCTGGGTCGAGCACCGAGGAATCCTCCTCAAACTGTCAGGCGGCAGCCACGCGGTGTCAATCCGGTGATGACTTGAATCCGGACTCAGTGAAAGTGGGCAGGTTGCGAATCGGGCGGGCCGATGTCCAGCAGTCTGCCCGGTTTGATCTGTTTCCGTGGTGATAGAATGCGAATGTGCCGACGCTAAACACCATTGCGCCTTCGTTTATCGTTGACGATCTCCAGGCCAGCCTCGACTTTTATCGCTCCAAGCTGGGCTTTGCGATCACCTACACGGGTGGAGGAAATGGAGACGGCAAAGATTTCTTTGGTATCGTGGAGCGCGACCGCGTCATGATCATGCTCAAGGCCGTCGCGCCGGAGATTCATCCGCAGCCTAATCGTTCCCGCCATGAATGGGCGCCCTGGGATGCGTACGTTCACACTTCTGATCCCGACGCGCTTTATTCGGAGTTCGTCGGGAAAGCCGTACCCATGCACAAGCCGCTTGCCGACACCAGCGACGGGCTTCGAGCTTTCGAGATCGTGGACAATAGCGGGTATGTCATCTGCTTCGGACGGCCGCAAGAAAAGTCAAACCCCGCACCCTGAATCCGCAGCGTTCGCCACCCGGTTGCGTGGAGCGGTACTAGGATTCCGAGGTGTCTGCAGGTTTTTTCAACATTTTTCTCTGTGCCGCAATTAGCTAAGCCCTCTCCCTGCAATAAGTTAAAAATTCTCAAAAATTCTCAGTGTTGGACTTGACAAGGGAATTACGGGTTTGGTACACTTATTCCTGTAAGAAACTGCGCCCCGACTATTCAGTCGGGGCTTTTTGTTTTTAGGCGCGATCTTCAGCCTCCGCGCCGAGTCTTCAGAATCGAACTGATGGAGAGGCGGAGAAGATGCCGGGCTGAAGCCCGGCGCTACATTAGAACCCTCACCCGCGACTGTTTTTCTCTGTGATCTCCGTGCTCTAGCCTCTGCGTTCTCCGTGTTAAGCCTTTATCTTTCTTTTGCCGTTCGCTGTCAGGATTTGAACTCTGCAGCCTTCAACTTTTTTGACCTCTTGAGGATCCTAATCATGAAAAGCAACAAACCCGATGCCGCACGCGTGTGGAAACAACTCGAAGAGGACCTCGTGCCGCGGCTGGGCCTCACGCTGATCGAGCGCGTAGTCTACGCTCATCTCGTGCGGCATAGCCGCCTCGCAGGCAAGCGCCAACTCCGTTTTTCGATTCTTTGGCTCGCCCGCAACGTTCGAGTTTCTGGCCAGCCCGCGCGCAATGCCGTGCGCAGCCTGGCTGCCAAAGGCGCCCTGCGCCTGGTCGACCGCACCCAGGCGGGCCACCTGGCCGAAGTCCTATTGCCTGACGAGATACAGGCCACGCCGCAGGAGGGAACTGTGCGCTCTTGCCTCGGGCGGCGGCCCCACTGCGCCAACATCGAGGAGATGGATTTCTTGCAGGTGAGCAGCCGGCGCGAGGCCATTCATTTGCGAGAACGCGGGCTGTGTTTTTATTGTCTGCGGCGGTTCACCAGTGGCGGGCGAGTCCTTGACCACGTCGTCCCGGTGTCCCGCGGGGGGAGGAATTCCTACCGGAACCTCGTTTCCTGCTGCGTGGAATGCAACGGGCAGAAAGGAGAAACGCCCGCCGAGGATTTTCTGCGCAGCCTCTATCGCTTGCGCCGCATAACCTCAGCCGAACTCGAAGGCCGCTTGCGCGCCCTCGAGGCGCTCGCCGCCGGCGAACTCCGCCCCATCCTCGCCGCGCCTGCCGTCGTGGTTAGCAAGCAAAGAAAATCCTAACGCCCCTGCTGGAATCGGCAGAACTATCACCAGTATGGCTCGAAACAAGCAATCGGACTGCAATCGCAACTCCGTGCAGTGTTCCAAATTGCACAGCTTCGGCGAGCTCCCTCGCACTATCCTTGTTGGATGAGAATGGGAGACATGAATCCAAAGCTCGTGCTCGCGGTCCCCTGCCCTACATGCGGTGTCGCAGTCGGTAAAGGGTGTGTGTTGCATTCGGGTCAGCCACGCAACGACGCTCACCTTGACCGAAAGCTCTGTGCAATCGAGGCTCTTGAATCGAAAAGAACGCCCGCCGCCCGGGGCCGATCCATCTCTGACCAAAACATGTCGAAATGGGTAGAGGTTATTGAACGAGAAAGGAAATGATCGTGACAATGAAAATGACCAACAGCGAAGTGGACGGCGTGTCCGTAGTGACATTGGACGGCCGCATTGTTTTGGGCGAGGAGAGCAATTCTCTTCGCGAGAAACTGAAAAGCATGCTTGCCGAAGGAAAGAAGAAAATTGTCCTGAACATGGTCAACATCAAATACATTGACAGCTCGGGCCTGGGCACATTGGTCGCGGCGCATGTCAGCGCCAAGACTCAGGGCGCATCCGTGCGTCTATGCAATCTGGGGAAAAAATTCCACGAAGTTATGCAAATCACTAAGCTGCTGA
>DATDNK010000380.1:0-4402 GCA_036518275.1 Candidatus Acidiferrum sp. | reverse complement strand
CAACGAAGACGGAGTCTGGCCCATCGAAGTCGCGGCGCGTCCAATTGGTGGACTTTGCGCGCGTGCGTTGCAGTTTCGGGTGGCCGGGACGCAGGACGAAATCGGGTTGGAAGAATTGCTCCTACGCCATGCCCTCAGGCTACCCTTCAGCGACGCGCCCCGCGAGACTCGGGCTTCAGGCGTGATGATGATTCCTGTCCCGCATAGCGGGATTTTGGAAAGCGTTTCTGGGGTGGAGGCAGCCCGCGCCACACATCGGATCACCGAGCTCATCATTACCGCCCGGTTGCACGATTACATTGCCGCCTGGCCTGAGGGCTCTTCCTATTTGGGATTTCTTTTTGCAAAGGGAAGCGCTCCAGAAGAAGTGGAACGCGCCATCCGCGAGGCGCACAAAAAATTGCGTTTCAGCATCACGCCTCGCCTGCCAGTTGAGCACCCAGCCACGCACCGGATGCCGGCAGGCGATTAACTAGCCTTTGGCCTTTGGCGGAACGTACCCTTCGGGCAATTTCGCGCCTTCGCCGAAGAAGAACTGCTCCATCTGCTCCCCCATGATCTTTTGCGAATTGGGGTCCAGCGGATTCAGGCGGTACTCGTTCATGACCATCTTGGAATATTCAAGCCAAAGCTTCCAAGCGTCCTTCGAAACGTTTTCATAGACGCGTTTCCCCAGTTCTCCCTGCCACGGAATGCGGTCCAGCCCCGGCAATTCCTTGCCAAACTTGACGCACATCACCATGCGCGTCCCCGGCTTTACCGGTTCGCTCGGCGCCGGAGTCGGCGTCGCATCGCAGGATTCGTTGGCCATGCGGTTCTCCTTGATGAGCTATCCAGTTTCACCTTACTGCAACTTGGCAGAAAATCATAGCCGCTTGAGCCATCTCCGGCGCCACCTTCAAAAAGCGCCTCGTGCCACGCCCTCAGTTTTGCAGGAACGGGAATTTTTTGAGACATTCGAGTGTCTGTTTGATGGATTGTGGGAAGAACCGGAGGTGTATTGACTTGCCCAAAATCACCACCCTGTTTTGGGACATCGGCGGCGTTATTCTGACCAACGGCTGGGACCGCGCATCGCGGAAAGACGCTGCCGGCGCGTTTCACGTCGACTGGGAAGAATTCGAGGACCGCCATGACCTTTCTTTTCCAGCATTTGACAGCGGCCTGATCACCTTGAACGAATATCTCGACCGCACGCTGTTCTATCGCGCTCGTTCGTTTACGCGCGAAGAATTCACTGCCTTCATGTTTGCGCAGTCCAAGGAGTATCCGGAAACGCGTGCGATTCTGGACAAGGTGGAGAGCACGCAAGAGTATTTTGTTGGCGCCATCAACAACGAGCCCCTGGAACTCAATCAGTACCGCATCGAGGCCTTTGATCTCCGAAGGAATTTCGTTGTCTTCTTCAGTTCCTGTTATGTTCGCTCGCGCAAACCCGAAGAAACCATTTTTCGCGTTGCCCTGGAAGTCACGCAACGGCCTCCGGAACAATGCCTCTTCATCGATGACCGCGCCTTGAACCTGGAAAGCCCGCGCAAGCTGGGCATGAACACCATCCATCACCAGAGCGCCGAGCAGTTGCGGGCGGAACTTGGAAAATATGGAGTTGAGGTATAGTTTGGAACGTCGCGTTTTTGGGCGGGCAGGGCGCAGTTGCAAAGGGAGACATGATGGCTGGGGAGACAGGTCGTTCCGGTTCCGTGTATGGCGGAGTGGCCGAACCCTGCACGGTAATTCTCTTTGGCGCGTCCGGAGACCTCGCCAAGCGCAAGGTCATTCCCGCGATGTACGACTTAGCGACCCACAATGCTCTCGGGCCTCGCTACGCCATCGTCGGATTCGCTCGCACCGACATGACCGAGGAAGCCTTTCGCGCAGGTTTGGGCGAGGCCGCGAAAACCATTTCCGAGGTCGGGCCGATCGATCCCCAGCAATGGGATGTGTTTGCCTCTAATCTTTTTTATTGTCCCGGCGACTATGCCAACCCGGACTCTTATACGCAGCTTTGCAAACGGCTGACGGAGCTGGAAGCGGCCAAGAATCTCGGCGGGAATCGGCTCTTCTACCTTTCCACTCCGCCCGAAGTTTACCCGGACATCGTCAGACAGTTGGGCCGCGCCTGCATTGCGCGTCCTGTGTCGCCGAATTCCTGGACGCGCATCATCATCGAGAAACCGTTTGGACGCGACCTGGCCTCCGCCAAGACGCTCAATCAAATTGTCCTGAATGTGTTCGACGAGAAACAGGTCTACCGCATTGACCACTACTTGGGAAAAGACACGGTGCAGAACCTGCTCGTACTGCGGTTTGGCAACGGAATTTTTGAGCCGCTCTGGAATCGCAATTATGTGGACCACGTGCAAATCACGGCGTCCGAAACGCTGGGCGTCGAGCGCCGCGGCGGTTTCTACGAAACCGCGGGCGCGCTGCGCGACATGATTCAGAGCCACGTCCTGCAACTGACTTCTCTTGTCGCTGTGGAACCGCCTGCGGCTTTCGACGCCACCGCTGTGCGAAATGAGAAATTGAAGGTGCTGCAATCCATCCGCCCGTTCAACCTGGAGATGGTTGCGCAGTCGGTCGTCCGCGGGCAATATGCGCCGGGAAAACTTGATGACAAGCCTGTGCCGGGTTACCGTGATGAACCTGGCGTAAACCCCGCTTCAAAAACGGAAACCTTTGTCGGCGGGAAATTGCTGATCGACAATTGGCGCTGGGCCGGCGTTCCGTTTTACATCCGCACTGGCAAGCGTCTTGCCAAACGCAGCACCGAAATCATGATTCAGTTTCACTGCGCCCCGCATATCGTGTTCCGCGAGCGCGAGGTCGAACCCAACCGCCTGGTCCTGAATATCCAGCCCGACGAAGGAATTTCCATCAGCTTTGGCGCCAAGCGGCCGGGCACGGAAATGAGCATTGGCAATGTCACCATGGATTTCAGTTACCGTGAAGGATTTGGAGACACCACGCGCAGCGCTTATGCCACCCTGCTGAACGATTGCGTGCGCGGCGACGCCACGCTTTTCGATCGCGGCGACAGCGTCGAAGCCGCGTGGGCGCTGGTGGACCCTATCCTCGACGTTTGGAGTGCGGCGCGAACCGCCAAAGTGCCGCAATATCCTGCCGGAAGCTGGGGCCCGCGGGAGTCCGATCTTCTGCTCGAACGCGACGGCCGGCGATGGTATAACCCGTAGTTGCATTATTCTTTCAACCGATTTAAAAGAGGGGATTACAAGGGGGACCGGTGATCCTTGCTGGGGATGTCGGCGGCACCAAGTGCAATCTGGCGCTGTTTTCCGAAAAGGGTGGCACGCTCGCACCGGTTTTTCGGCACCGCTTTGCAAGCAAGGAGTTTGCGCGATTCGATTTGATCGTCAAGGAATTTTCCCGCCAGGCCGCGGAGCATCTCGGCGGCGAGAAAATCAACGCGGCGGGATTCGGCATCGCCGGCCCGGTCATCAACGGCCGCGTGCGCGCCACGAATCTTCCGTGGATCGTAGAAACTGAAACGCTCGTCAAAGAGCTCAGCGTGCCGCACGTTGTCCTTCTAAATGACCTGGGTGCGTGGGGGCACAGCCTTGAACATCTTGCGCCAGAGGATTTCTGCGTGCTGAACCCGGGGAAGCCCGAGCCAGGCGGCACGCGAGCGCTGCTCGCCGCGGGCACGGGCTTAGGAGAGTCGATTCTCTTTTGGGATTCCGGCCGCTACCGCGTCGTGCCTTCCGAAGGCGGCCATTCCGACTATGCTCCCCACACCGAGCAGCAGATCGAGTTGCTTCGGTTCATGCGCCGCCGCTATCCGCAAGTAAGCTGGGAGTTGATTCTTTCAGGGCGAGGTTTCCGCACCATTCATGAATTTCTGGCCCCAAAAGTGATGCACGCATCCTTCGAGGACCCCGACGCGGATCCGGCTCCTGAGATTACCCGGCGCGGCTTAGACAAATCCTGCCGAGTGTGCTCAGACACCGTCGATTTGTGGACCGCAATTTACGGCGCGGAAGCAGGAAATCTCGCGCTGAAAGTGCTCGCGCTGGGCGGAGTCTATGTGGCCGGTGGCATCGCCGTCAAAATTCTCGAAAAGATGAAAGACGGCACGTTTTTTCATGCCTTCAAAGACAAATGGAGGTTCGAAGGGCTCCTCAGCAACATTCCCGTCTCTATCATCCTGAATGAATCCGCACCGCTGTTGGGGGCAGCTTATGAAGCCCTGGCTGCCGTCGACAAATAGCCCTGGCAGCTCTCATTACGTCTCCCTTTTCATGATTTCCGAAGCGTTTCGTCTCTCGCGTTCTCAATTCTTTGATAAGCTAGACTGCGCGATTCCTCAAGGAAACGGCCTTGCCGGACATCTCCCCGATCTCAGACACAGGCCATGGAGTGAAACCAAGGAGTAAAACATGAG
>DATDNK010000379.1:0-15673 GCA_036518275.1 Candidatus Acidiferrum sp. | reverse complement strand
TTGGCTCCATCAAGCTCGACCTAAACCTGCACTTCAACTTCATCCATCTCGGCGTCGGCGCTCTGAGCTTGCTCGCCGGGTCCCTCTTGCCTAAGCCGCCTCTGCCTCGCTAGCATTCTTTCTGGCGCTGCCTTACGGTAGACTGTGAAGTCGACTGCCTTCTACCCCAGGGATGCACTGCATGACGTGTTGCGTCGGCCATTGCGCTGCCGCGGGCTTCTTCGATTCCCGCGTCGCGAATCGCGATTTGCGCCGCTATCAACGCCGCGGCCCGGACGCCAGCACGCGCATGCTCCTCGCTGAACTCCGCCGCTGGCCGCTCCAGGCTCTCCAGCTTCTCGATGTGGGCTCCGGCATTGGCGTGATCGCCGCGGAACTCGCCGCCTCTGGATTGGCCGGCGCGACGCTCGTCGATGCTTCTCCCGCTTATCTCGAGCTTGCGCGCCGCAACGTGGGCCCTCGTTATGCTGAGCGTCCCGCGCAATTCATTCTCGGCGATTTCGCAACGATCTCCGCAACACTGCCCGAGGCGGATATCGTCACGCTCGACCGCGTCGTCTGTTGCTATCCCGACGCTGCTGCGTTGCTCAGCGCAGCCGCAGCACGATCGCGGCGCCTGCTGGCCTTCACGCATCCGCCTGACCGCTGGTACCTCCGCGCAGGATTTGCGCTCATGAATTTCTTCTTCTGGCTCGGCCGAAGCCCCTTTCGCATCTTTGTGCATTCGCCACAGCAGATGGCTTCCGTTCTCGAAGCTGCTGGTTTCGTGCGCACCGCCCATCGCGAATCGTTCCTCTGGTCGTTCTCCCTTTACTGCCGCCATGAGGTCTCGAGTCCCTAGTCCCCGCCTTCTTTCCTTCTCCTCAGCCTTCTCGCGGGTTTCGCCTCCGCAAGAGCCATCTCTCCGCTCTAGAGCGGCAACGCAATAAAACAGAGCGCAAGGTCCGTTACGTCACGCGCTAGAGCCGTTTGCTTTTTAGGAGACGGCGGACGTTCCATGTCCCGTCGCCGTGCGAAGCGATGTAAAGGAAAACAAAGCAATACACCACCGCGGGCTCGCCGTGGTTCTTAATGGGCCACAAGCCATGTGGCGCGTGCCCCAGAAAATACGCCGTTGCCATCTCCCCGCTGGCGATGAACGCAGCAACCGCGGTGAATGCCCCAAGCGCAATCAACAATCCGCCAAAAAATTCGACAATCCCGGCGGCTAGCATCAAGGGAACATGCACCAATTGCTGGCCACCGAGAACGCCAAAGAGCTTCTGCGCGCCGTGGCATGCAAACAGAAAACCCACCATCAGGCGCATCAGGCTGTAAAGTTGGTCCGAGAATCGGGTTAGGAATTTCATGCGTTGGCACCGAAGTTCATTGGTTTTGCATTTCGCGAGGAGCAGCAGGTGCCGTTCCTGGCCCCGCAGGAGCGGTTTGGGAACGGTTGGGAGCGGCTTGTGGCGCGGGGGGAGCCGTTGTTTTTGCTGTGGCGGCCGACTTGCTCTTCTGATACTTGCGCTTGACCTGCTTTACGTAAGAAACCGTCTCGCGGAACGGCGGAACGTTGCCGTATTTCTGCACATTGTCCGGGCCAGCGTTGTAGGCGGCGAGCGTAAGAGTCAGGTCGTTGTTGTACTGCTGAAGCAGCTCTTTCAGGTAGCGGGTGCCAGCGTCAATATTCTCTTTCGGATCGAAAATGTCCTTCACGCCCAGGCGCGCCGCGGTTTCAGGAAGCAACTGCATCAAGCCGCGGGCGTTTTTGGGCGAAGTAGCTTTGGAGTCGAAGTGGGACTCGACCTCCATGACGCTGGTGATGAGCTCGGCGTCCACGCCATAGCGGGAAGCAGCCGCCAACACCAGTTCGTGATAGGGAGGTTGATTTCCCACTGGGGCAGGTGCCGCTGCCGGCGGTTGCGGAATCGGCGCAAAAACCTCTTCCGGCTCAATCTTCACCACGTCGGCGGTGCTGACGTCCATCCAACCGCCTTGCAGCTGTAAACGATATTTTTCGCCGAGGAGTTGATAGCCCGTGACGTGGAGCCGCAGGCCGCTTTGCAGCACGATGTATTCGGCGCGGGCGGAGGAGGGTGCAAGCGCGAAGAGCAGGAGCAGCAAGCTGCTCCTGCAAAGCAAAGAAGCAGAGGGATTCCTCGCCGCGCTCGGAATGACAGTGTCGTAGTTGCGAGGAGGCATCAGGCGCATGGGGCGGCCTCGCGCAAAGCAAATTGTTCGATGGCGTGGGCAACGCCGTTTTCGTCGTTTGACGCGGTCTCGTACCAGCCGAAGGTTTTCAGTTCGGGGACGCTGTTGCCCATCACTACGGGCACGCCGGCGAAGGTGAGCATCTCGAGATCGTTGTGATTGTCGCCGATCGCCATGACTTCTTCGCGAGCGTAGCCGTGTAGCGTAGCCCACTCCGCCAGCGAAGCGCCCTTGGAGCAGATGGGGTTGAGCACGTCAATCATGGCGAAGTTGCGAGCCTCGTACAGGGTCACCGCCAGCGCAAACTCTTGCGCAAATGCAGCCCCGCGGAGCGCTCGCTCCGCCTCGCGCATCGGCGCAACCTTCCCGGAAAGCATCACCTGAATGGGGTCTTCGGTCAAGCAGGTTTCTAAGGGATTCGCCAAGCCTATGAATTGTTTGTTGCGTGAGTAATAGGCGTAGCGCAGCGAATCGTCGGGATCGAGCCGTTCAAGCATCAACTGATTCTCGAGGGGGCGGTCGAAGATGACTGCCGCGCCTTCGCGCCAGGGCTTGGTGAGGTGGAGAACCTGCTCGGCAACACGCAAAGGAAGCAGGTGCCGCAAGTGCGTGCGGCCATCGTTGGAACGAATCAGAGCACCGTTGCTGACGATCATGGTAAGCGATGCGTCCAACTGGCGCGCGACGGGCATAGCAAAGTCGTAGCGGCGGCCGGTGACTAGGGCCACTTCGATGCCGCGGCGGGCCGCCTCCGCGATGGCCTTGCGGTTGGCCTCAGAAACCTGCCAGCGGCTGTCCAGCAGCGTGCCGTCAATATCCAGCGCGATGAGTTTCACGGGCATCCTTCAATTCTACCGTGAAAGTTGTAAGTTCTAAGTTGTAAGTCATAAGAATCGTAGGTCAAATGAAAGAGAGCAGAGCCAGGCCCGCACGCGCGTTCCGCAGATGCAGGGTGCCCAAAAAGGAGGTTCAAACCACGCTGACTCCTTTGTTGTGAACGCACTGCGGAGGCGCGTGCGGCGGCATGCGTGCCGTATCCATGGCCTTTCGACGCTTGACAATCCGTTTGCGGCTAATCAGGATTCAGTATCCTTTGTGACCTCGCATGTTGTTTTTCTGCAAGGAGGGTTCGATGAAAGCAAAGATAGGGTTCGCAACAGTTGTCTCTCTGGTCTTTGTGCTGGCCGCCGCAACCCTTTTGGTGGGTAGCCCGGCGGTTCCCCCGGAAGAAGTCGGATCCATAAACAACCACTTCACTGTTACGGACAAGGCGCTTCAAGGTCGCCCCGTGATGATCTCCGTGATCCGTGGCAGCCAAGTCGTGGAACAGCAAGAGACGGGGCTCTTCTCTGACAAACGAATCACCCAGGTTCCACCCGGAGCCTACGATGTCCGTGTCGAGGGAGACGGCGTAGTCACGGAAGTCAAGCGCGGCATCCATGTGTTTGCCAATCGCGAAATCGATTTGATTTTTCTCATTCGCGCAGGAAAGGGCGTGCACATCGTGGAATACGCTACGGGCGGCCTTTCACGCGAAGAGGTGGCAGCCCGCCTGGAAAAACTGGAGGCCTCTGTGGCGCAGCTTCAGAAGGCTCTTCCTCCCAAGTGAAGTAGCTCTTTTTCTGCAGCCTCCGGTAAAACGCGCGGGCGAGTTGTTCTCGGTTGTGTTTAGGCGAGGCGAAGGGAATTGCCGCAGCCGGCAAGGTGAAAACCGCGAAGCGCATACGCACGGAGATGACAGATGCGAAGACGAAGGCAGAACACGCACGGCCTTTTGGCTGGGTTCAGAACAAGTGCGCCGTGCGCCAACCGGTGGGCCTGATCGTCAAACTGGGGCGCAGCGGTTCCCCTGAGTTGGCTCGGGACAAGGCTGCGCCCGCAAAAAAAAAGACAAAGAGAAAAGAGCAAGATTCCTCTCTTGGGGCTTACTTAAGACTCCAATCCTCAGCCCCGAATGCTGATCTGCGTGTCCGCCGTGGCTGTCGCCTGCTGGCAATTAAAAAATTGGTCGCAAAGTTGTACGAACAAGGTGATTCTGGCGCGTGCGAGGCCGCCATGCCAGGGGATGTTGCCCGCTTGCACATTGGCTTGAAACGTGTGCTCGGACGCATCACAAATTGGGATAAAGCCAAAGCCGCCCTGGCCGATGTCGCGTCCGTCGGCCTGGCTTACTTGGCCCGAAGCCGTGGCAAAAGTGGCACCCAACGTGGGTTGTGGTTGTGGAAGCGGGCCGCAGGTATATCTACCGGTCAGGGTAATTACCAAACGGTCCGTAGACATGATGGCGACGTTGTCGACGGCAACGACGGCGCTGATCGAATTTTGTGCATGGGCAGGAAACGGCAGAGCCGCTGTCAGACAAAGGCTGAAAATGGCGAAGAGCTTTGTAATCATGTGAACCTCCATGAGTCATTGGTTCCGGAATTCTGGAGCCTGCGGCCAAACTAACAGGGCACTCCTGCGTTGCAAGCGACAAGGAATGACTTGTCTCTTTTGTGCGCGAATGTCGTCTTTTGTCGCCTCATTGCTGCCTGCGGAAGGCGAGCACGCCCGCCCCTACAGAGGCAAAAGCAAAAGCGAAGACAGGCACGATGTAACGCGCCCCTACGGGAGATGCCTCGGACGCATACGCAGACGCGGCGAGGGCCGAAATAGAGGGAAGCAGGGCACGGACTGAAGTCTGCGCTACTGGGTGCGAGTGGTATCGACTGCAAGGCGGCAGCAGGGCTGCCACACTCCAAAGATGATGATGGTAAACTGGCAGAGTTATGAGTCCACAATCGAGAATCGTGTCGATGAGTAGTTCGAACCTGGTGGAGCTGGAGTGCTCGGCGTGTGGGAAGAAGTACGACGCGGCGGTGGAGCAGCATTTGTGTACGTGCGGGAAGCCGCTGCTGGTGCGGTACGATCTGCGTACAGCGGCGCGGACGCTGACGCTGCAGGCGCTAAAGGACCGTCCGCGAACGCTGTGGCGCTACGCGGAAGTGCTGCCCAATGATCCGCCAGTGACGCTGGGCGAGGGGATGACGCCGCTGGTGCACGCCAAGCGCTTGGGCGGGTCGATGGGCCTGGAAAATTTGTACGTGAAGGACGAAGGGCTGAATCCCACCGGGTCGTTCAAAGCGCGGGGCATGACGGCGGCGGTGACGCGAGCGAAGCGGCTAGGCGTGAAAACGTTGGCGGCGCCTACGGCTGGAAACGCGGGAGGCGCGCTGGCAGCGTATGCGGCGGCGGCGGGGATCCCCGCAGTGATCGTGATGCCGGCGGACACGCCTTCGGCCAACGTGATGGAATGCCAGGCGTTTGGCGCGAAGGTGGTGAAGCTGAATGGATTGATTTCGGATTGCGGCAAATATGTAACGGAGCACAAAGACCGCAAAGGATGGTACGACGTATCCACGTTGAAAGAGCCCTACCGCGTGGAAGGCAAGAAGACTATGGGCTATGAGTTGTGGGAACAGTTTGAGGGGAAGTTGCCGGATGTGATTTTTTATCCGACGGGCGGCGGAGTTGGGTTGATTGGGATGTGCAAGGCCTTTGACGAGATGCAGCAGATGGGCTGGATTGGCGCGGAGCGGCCACGCATGGTAGCGGTGCAGGCGGAAGGTTGCGCGCCCATTGTGAAGGCGTGGGAGGCGCACCAGAGTTCCGCACAGTTTTTCCCGAATGCCGCGACGATCGCGTCCGGGCTGCGCGTGCCGGGGCCGCTGGGGGATCAGTTGATCCTCAGCATGCTGCGGCAGACGAAAGGAACGGCGGTGGCGGTAAAGGACGAAGAGATGTTACGCGCGGGAAGGGACCTGGCTTCGCTCGAAGGCATATTGGCCGCGCCGGAAGGGGCCGCGACGGTGGTGGCGGCGCGGATGCTCGCGGCATCGGGATGGATCAAGCCGCAGGAGACGGTGGTGTTGTTCAACACCGGGACGGGATACAAATACTCGGAGGCGTGGGAACGCGCACTGTCGGAAGTGCGGAGCTGACAGTCGACAGCTGACAACTGACAGACGAAACTCGAAATTCGGAAGAAGCTTGGCAGAAGGCGGCGCAAGCGTAATTCAAAGTGTGAGAACCGAAAGTCGAAACTAGAGATCGAATTTCGAAATTTCGAAAAGCGAGACTCGGAAGAAGCTCCCGGTAGGCAATTCTGAGGCAGAGAGAACTGTGGCGACGCGCAGGTTGTATTACGACGATTCGTTCACGAGGGAATTCGACGCTCGCGTCGTTTATTGTGAAAAGCTTCCGCCGGATGTGAGCGCGGGGATTACCGGAACGGCTTGGGGCTTGATGCTCGACCGCACAGCGTTTTATCCGTCTTCCGGCGGCCAGCCAAATGATTTGGGAAAAATTGGGGGCGCGAATGTTCTCGAGGTGCGGGACGAGGGCGAGGAAATCCTTCACGTGGTGGACCGAAAGCCAGCAGAGCCGGACGTGCGGGGCTGCATCCACTGGCCGCGGCGCTTCGATCACATGCAGCAGCACACTGGGCAGCACTTGCTCTCCGCGATGTTTCAGGAACGCTTCGGGCGGCCTACGGTTTCGTTTCATCTGGGTACGGAAGTTTGCACGATTGATTTGCGCGGGCCGGAACCGTCGGAAGACGTTTTGGAAGGCGCGGAGCGCGCGGCGAATCAAATTGTCTTTGAAGATCGGTTCGTAAACGTGCGCTACGGCACAGCGGAAGAGTTGGCACAGCTTGGAGTGAGAAAGGAGGTGGAGCGCGAGGGCATCTTGCGCGCGATCGAAATTGAAGGGGCGGACTTGCAGCCGTGCGGCGGCACGCACGTGAAGAGCACGGGGCAAATCGGCATGATTCTGGTGCGGCGGTGCACGAAAATCCGGCAGGATTGGCGCGTGGAATTTGTGTGCGGCGGGCGCGCGGAAGAAGTGGCGAGGCGTGACTTTCAGTTGCTGAGGCAAGTTGCGGAGAAGCTGAATTGCGCGTCGGAGGAGGTGGTTTCTTCGGCCACGCGAGCTCTGGCGGAGCGCGACGCAAATTACAAGAGGATTCGCGGGCTGCTGGAGCGGCTGGCTGAGGCGGAAGCTGCGATTGGGCTGCAATCGGCGGCGGGGCCTGACGGGTTGAGAGTGGTTTCGCGAATCTTCGAAGGTGTGCCGGCGGAGTATCTCGGCTTTTTCGGCACGCGGATCGCGAAGGCGGAAAAAACGGTGGCGCTACTAAGCACGGCGGAGGGAGGCGACCTGCTTTTTGCGCAGCATCCTTCCTCGGGAAAAGACATGAATGCTCTGGTCAAGCAGGTCCTGGAAAAACTTGGCGGCAAAGGCGGCGGAACGCGCGATTTTGCGCGCGGAAAACTTGCGGATGGTTCGCGGGCGGAAAGCGCTTTGGGTTGGGCGAGGGAAATGTTGTCCGGGAGATAGAGCTGCGCTATAACCTGTGCACGAATTCGCCAGCGCTATGTTTTTTTGGCACACTGAAGCGCGTGGCAGGAAATTCTGAGCGAGGCTCCCGTGAGCAAGGGGATGACGCGTCGGGATGCGCTGAAACTTGGGACTGGAGCTGCAGTGAGCGCTAAGTGGGCGCTGGTGTCCCCAGCGGGCGCGGGGAATCGAGCGCCGGAGACTTTGGCGGCGTGTGATTCCAGAGAAATGTCTCCCGCAGGCGACGACGAAATCTGCTATATGCGGGCGAGGGATCTCGCCGCGATGATTCGCGAGAAGAAAATATCTTCGCGCGAACTGATGCAAGCGTGTTTGAAGCAGATCGCGCGTGTGAATCCGAAAGTCAATGCGATTGTCACGTTGGTCCCGGAAGAACAGTTGATGGCGCAAGCGCTGGCCGCAGATGAAGCCATCGCGAAAGGGAATTGGCTTGGCCCGCTGCACGGACTTCCGGTGGGCGTGAAGGATTTGCACGAGACGAAAGGGATCCGAACGACACACGGTTCACCGCTTTACAAGGACCACATTCCGAACCTGGACTGCCTGGTGGTCGAGCGGGAGAAGAAGGCGGGCGCGATTGTCATCGGCAAGACGAACGTACCCGAATGGGGCTTGGGTTCGCAGACGTTCAATCCGGTTTTTGGGCCAACGCTGAATCCTTACGATTTGAGCAAGACTTGCGGCGGAAGCACGGGCGGAGGCGCGGTGGCGCTGGCGTGCGGCATGGTGCCGCTCGCGGATGGCAGCGACATGGGCGGGTCGCTGCGGAATCCGCCAAATTTCTGCAATGTGGTTGGCCTGCGGCCGTCGCCCGGGCGCGTACCGAATCCTCCGACGAATCTTGGATGGTTCACGTTGAGCGTGGATGGGCCGGTGGCGCGCAACGTCACGGACTGCGCGTTCTTCTTGAGCGTGCTGGCGGGGTTCGATCGACGCTCGCCGATTGCTATTGACCAGGGCGG
This sequence comes from Candidatus Acidiferrum sp., assembly GCA_036518275.1. Classification (GTDB taxonomy): domain Bacteria; phylum Acidobacteriota; class Terriglobia; order Acidiferrales; family UBA7541; genus Acidiferrum. Next base: position 7,118 of record DATDNK010000379.1, on the reverse strand, counting down.
CAGCCAATTCGCACAACCGCTCGGGCGCGATTTCAAAGGCGTTCGCGTTGCCATGTTCAAGGATTTGGGGCTGCCCTGGGAGCCCGCGGTGCGGGACGCGGTGAAAGCACAGCGCAAGGCTTTCGAATCATTAGGCTGCATCATCGAAGAAGCCGAGCCGGACTTCAAGGATGCCAACGAGTGCTTTTTGATGTGGCGGCATTGGTCGGTGGAACTTGCCTTCGGGGACATCCTGGAAGCGAATGCTGACAAACTGAACGAATACGTTCATTGGCACGTGCTGGAGGGCCGCAAGCTCACCGGGCCGCAACTCTCGCGTGCCGAAGCGAAACGGACGGAATTGTTCCAGAGGATGCGGCAGTTCATGGAGAAGTATGAATTCTTCGTGTTGCCCGTAAATCAGGTTTTGCCCTTCGATGTAAAGACGCATTACCCGACGGAAATTGCCGGCGTGAGGATGGAGAACTATATTGCATGGATGAAGTCGGCCTGTTACATCTCGACGGTCGGAAATCCAGCGATGAGTGTTCCATGCGCGTTTTCCGAGAGTGGCCTGCCCATCGGGATTCAAATTGTCGGCCGGCACAATGAAGATTGGGGCGTGCTGCAAATGGGATATGCGTTTGAACAGGCGACGAACATCGGCAAGCGTCGACCTGCGATCGTTTAAGCCTTCCTGAAATTCTTTGACGCAAGAGTTTGCCTGGAGGAACGGACAATGACAGGTTGGCAGGCGTTGCCGAAATGCATTCGTTGGCTTGGTTTTCTGGGCATCGCGCTCCCTGCGGTTCTGGCAGCGGGAGTCGCAGCGCAAGAGGCGCCTCTACAAGCGGATCGGATTTTCGTCAACGGGAAGATTTGGACCGAGGACGACGCGCGTCCTCAAGCAGAAGCACTGGCGATTCGCGGGGACAAAATCCTGGCGGTAGGCTCGACGAAGGAAATCCGCGCGCTGGCTGGGCCCAGCACCACCATCGTTGATTTGAAGGGCCGCCTGGTCGTTCCCGGCTTTCAGGACTCCCACCTGCACTTTCCTGGCGCGCCCGTAAACACGGTGAGACTTGATGGATTAGAAAATTTGGACGCGTTCCAGAAGCGACTTGCGGAGTTTGCGAAATCTCATCCGAAGCTGACCTGGATCACGGGTGGAGGATGGGGCTATTCCGCTTTTCCCAACCAAATGGTCGACAAGAAATACATTGATGCCGTGATTTCCGACAGGCCGGTATACGTGAGCGAGCGCGACGGTCACATGGGGCTCGCAAATTCCAAGGCGCTGCAAATCGCGGGAATCACGCGCGACACTCCAGACCCGCCGAACGGCCACATCATGAAAGATGCCAGCGGCGAGCCGACTGGAGAATTCAAGGAGGCTGCGCAGCGGCTCATTCGCCGGCACATTCCTCCGCCGTCTGTGGAGGACGAGTATCAAGCACTCCTTCAACACATGGACGAAGCCGCGGCGGTTGGACTTACTTCGGTGCAAGATGCTGCAACCAATCTCGAAACTTTTCCTATATATCTGAAGGCCGCCAACTCAGGCGCGCTGAAGCTTCGTTTTCGCTTCGCGCCGCCTATCCTGCCCAAGGAAGGCGGGTCTCCCAAGAATCACAAGTTGGAGAAGCCACTGACGGAAGCAGACATCGGGTTGTACAAGGAACTGCGGGAACGCTACAAAGGGCCGCTGCTGAAATTCGGGGCGATCAAAGGCTTTCTGGATGGGACGGTAGACGCGCGGACCGCCGCCATGTTTGAACCCTACGTGGGCGGAGGCACAGGGATTCCGTTCTGGGAACAGGACGACCTGAACAAAACGGTGGCGCTCTACGACAAAGAGGGATTCCAGGTCATGCTGCACGCCATCGGCGATAAAGCGATCAATATGGCGCTAAACGCTTTTGAGTACGCCGCGAAAACGAATGACACTTCGGGGCGGCGGCACCGCGTGGAGCATGGAGAAGTGCCGGCGCTGGCGGACTTGCCTCGCTTCAAACAGCTCGGAGTGATTGCTTCGACGCAAGCGATGTTCGCAAATCCCGACGCGACCGTGCTGCAAAACTTTGCCGTGCTGCTGGGCCCGGAGCGCGCATCGCATGCGGACTCGTTCAAACTCTACGATGACGCGGGTGCAGTTCAAGCTTTTGGCAGCGATTGGGGCGTCTTCGATTTCGCGGTTTTGCCGGCAATCTATTGCGTCGTCACACGAATGACGCCTGAAGGCATCCCCGCGGGCGGATGGTATCCAGCGGGACGCATTTCTGTCGAGGCCGCTCTGCGCCACTTCACGCGCGATGGTGCATACGCGAGCTTTGACGAAAACGTACGAGGGACGTTGACACCAGGAAAGTACGCGGACCTGGTGGTACTGTCGAAGGACATCCTTGCGATTCCCCCGGCGGACATCCTGAAAACCAAGGTGCTGGTCACAGTGATGGGCGGCAAAGAAACCTACCGGGACAAAGAGTTTTAGTGACGCTGACCCGCGGCGCGGCGGTAAGCGACAGCCCGGGAAGCATTCCTTTTATCTGCACGCAAGGTAAGAGTAAAGAGAGGAAGTCTGGTGGACGAGAGGGGATTCGAACCCCCGGCCTCCTCGTTGCGAACGAGGCGCTCTCCCAGCTGAGCTACTCGCCCACGAGCAGCAAATCCATCTTAACAAAGCAGAAATATGATGCCAACACGCGCGTCGCCGGGCTTGCAAACACTTAAATCGACAAGCGAAAGTCAAGAACCGGAAAATCAGCAATCGAAAATTCGCACGCTTTGCATGCAGAACTGGGCATTGTTGTAAACAACGCACACACAGAATTCTTCAAAACGGGAATTACTTCGTTTGCTTGCTGCGGGCTCGCGGATTACGGTTGATCAACGGAGCCGCCCATGCGCTGTGCCATGATTTTATGGGCGTTTTGGTAAAGCGCGCGCGCTTGCGGAACGGCTTCCACGGCCTTTTGCACCTGGGGGTCGCCTTCCAATAGAACCTTAAACCCTTCCTGCATGTTGAACACGGACATGAAGACTTCTTGCTTTACCTTGCGCTTGATCCACTCCTGGTTTTCCGCCATTTCCGGTTCCGTGTAGCGGACATTGTGTTTGCTTAAGTATTCGCGGAACATCCGCATCACGCTGTCATCCACCTCGAAATCCTTGGTGACCGTCGGCTTCGTTCCCAGAAAATAGCGGGTGAACCCGCCCACGCCAGTTTCCGCTGGGAAGAGCACGTCATCCCGAAACAGCAACTGCTGAAATTTTGTCAGCTTCGGCGCGTCGACAACGATATCCGGCGTAATCCCACCGCCGCCGGTAACCTGGCGGCCGCTGTCTGTTAATCGCACTTCGGTCGGATGATCCGGCACCTTTCGCTCGTAATGATATTCGTAGAGCGAAACGGATTTGTAATCGCGCTGAATCAGCCGGCCACTGGGCGTGTAATAGCGCGCAGTGGTCAACGCCAGCCCGGTGTTTTCACTCAGCGGGGTAACGGTTTGCACCAACCCCTTGCCGAAAGTCGTCTCCCCTACGATCAAGCCGCGATCGTGGTCCTGTACAGCTCCAGAAACAATTTCTGTCGCCGATGCGGAATTGTTGTTCACCAGGATTACGAGCGGAGTGGTCATTCCCTGGTTGCCGCGCACGGCGTAATAGCGCCGCTCGGGAGAAGTCCTCCCATGATGCGACACGATCAACTGGTTCTTGTCCAGAAACATGTCGGCAACTGCGACCGCCTCGTTCAACAAGCCACCCGGGTTTCCACGCATGTCTAGAATCAGCCCGTCGAGCGAGGAGGCTCCCAGTTTCTTCAACGCTTCGCCAATTTCGCGGTCCGTGGTTTCGTTGAATCCCGAGAGCCGTACATAGCCGATTCCCGGCTTCAGCAAGAAGGCGATGTCCACAGAGTGTCGTGGAATCTCATCGCGCGTGACGGTAAAGACCAGGGGTTCCGGGTATCCTTCGCGGGAGACGGTGATTTTGACCACTGTGCCTTTAGGGCCCTTCAACAGGTCAGCCACTTCAGTGGTGGACAATTGTTCAGTGGATTTGTCATCGACCTTGATGATCACGTCGCCTGGCCGGATCCCGGCGTTATAAGCGGGTGCGCCTGCGTAGGGAGCCAGGACGACCGTGTGATTCTCTCGGGGCCCCACAATCATTCCGACGCCGTAATACTTTCCGCGCTGGTCTTCCCGGAGCAGCGAAAATTGCTTGGCGTCAAAAAAGCTGGAGTGCGGGTCGAGCATCCGAAGCATGCCAGGGATGGCCCCCTGGTAGACCGCTTTGTCCACATCTACTTGGTCGGCGTAGTTGTTCTGGACCACGTCAAGTACTCGAGTGAAATCTCGTACCGCGCCCTGATAATCGTCCGCCGAGGCTGCGGTGGCCCGAACATTGGGGCCGTAAATGCCTCCAAGTGCAGCGGATAACAGCAATACGCCGATGGCAATGACAATCCCGCGACGCTCTGATTTCATGCGGACCTCGCGCCAAAACTCATGAAAAATTATAACACACCGCCAACTCCGGTTTGACAGCAGCTAAATACCCTTTCTATGATGCCAATGGGGTCTTAGAAGGCTGTAGGCGCCATGTTGAGCATTCCTCACATGATTGTGGTTTTTATCGTGGTCCTTGTGGTTTTTGGGCCACAAAAGCTCCCCGAACTCGCGCGCGGGCTGGGGAAGCTAATGGCCGAATTCCGCAAGGCCTCTACGGACTTCAAGACGGCGTTTGAAGAGGAGATGCGCGACCTGGAGCGCCAGGCCCTCATGGCCGAGCGCAAGAAGGCTGCTGAAGCCGTTGCAGCCAGCGGTGCAGCCCAGTCAGCGCAGCCAACCCAGCCTGGCCCGGCGAGTAAGGAATCCACCACAACCGATGTTGCCGCGGAACCTCAAGCCAGCGAAGCTCCAGTGATTGCGCCGGTCGCTGAGTCCGTGGCGCGCGGCTCAGAAGACGGCGCCAAAAGCAAGGCTGAGGCCGCGCCTGCGAGTCTGCCTGAAACCGCCCAGGACGCCTCGCGTCCCGCGTGAACCCGTGACAGACTCCGCTCCCAACACGCAAAACTCCGGCCGCTCGGAAGAGCCTGGCGGCACCATGACGTTTTTCGAGCACCTGAGTGAGCTGCGCAAGCGCATTATTCATTCACTCTATGCCATCGGAATCGGCGCTCTTATCGGCGTGTATCTTTCAAAATATTTCGTCAGTTGGATCAACAAGCCGATGTTGAAGGCGCTCGCCGACGCCGGGCTGGATGCAAAGCTGATTTACACTCACCCGGCCGGTGCACTGAACCTTGTTATTACCGTAGGCGTGTACCTCGGAATTGTTCTGGCTTCGCCAATTGTGCTTTATCAAATCTGGCTGTTTGTCGCACCAGCGCTTTACAAACATGAACGGGGCGCCGTCACAGGCTTCATGTTTTCGACTATTTTTCTTTTCCTTGCGGGAATCGCCTTCGGCTACTTCATCATGCTGCCGCACATCCTGCACTTTCTCGTGAGTCCCGGGCCGTTGTTCGCGCTCGGGCATGACGTCACGCCCATGACGGATGTGAACGAGTATTTTGGATTGATTTTGCTGATCCTTCTGGGCATGGGCTTGATGTTCGAGCTTCCCGTCTTGATTTTCTTTTTGTCGTTATTCGGCATCGTGACTCCGAAATTTCTCTGGAAGAATTTCCGCTACGCCATTCTGGTTATTACGGTCGTCGCCGCCATCATCACCCCTACCCCTGACGCGACAACCATGCTGGTTTTTATGGCTCCCATGATCGGGCTGTATTTCTTGGGCATCGCGGTCTCCGCGGTCGTGGTGCGGAGGAGAGAACGCCGCATCGGTGCTCCGGCGGAGGCACGGTAATGACTTTACGACGAGCGATACTTCTGCTGACTGCGTTAGTGGCCTTGTCTCTTGTTCTGCGAACCGCCCTTAAAGGCAAGGCTATATATTTAGCAACTGCCAGGGTCGATGAAGAATCCATCGCGCGCAGTACACCACCGCAGCCGCCCTTTATGAGCAAGGCCGCTTCCACGCCGCCACAAGCTTCCGAGGACGCGCCCCCGCCCGAAAAGACCGGCGGGTTCGACGGCAAGCGCGCTTATAACCTGGTCGCCAAGCAGGTTGGCTTCGGGCCGCATCCTTCGGGCTCGCCGGCGATCGCCAAAGTACAGGATTTTCTCCAATCCGAATTGAAGAGCTACGGCTGCACCGTGGAAACGGACGATTTCACTGCCGATACGCCCATTGGCCGGTTGCCGATGAAGAATATCGTCGCTAGGATTCCGAGCGAAAAGCCCGGCATCCTGATCCTTGCCACTCACTACGATACGGCACGCGCGGCACGCGATCCCAGGACCGGCGAAGTGCACCCCATGCCAAATTTTGTCGGCGCTGATGACGGCGGCTCTTCTACGGGTGTGATGTTGGAACTGGCGCGGTTGTTGTGCGCGAAGCACGGACGGTATGCCGTGTGGATTGCCTTCCTTGACGGTGAAGAGGCGATGCACGACTGGAGCGACACCGACAGCCGCTATGGCAGCCGGCAGATGGCGGCAAAGCTGGCAATCAGCGGGGACCTCAAGAAGGCCAAAGCCTTCTTGCTGGCGGACATTGTTGGCGGCCGCAATGCACAGTTTTTGCGAGAAACCAGCTCCACGCCGGATCTAATCAACGTTTTTTGGAATACCGCTCACAAGCTGGGCTACGCGGCGCTTTTTCGAGATGCCGCAACTTCGGCCGAAGACGATCATGATGCGTTCCTCAGTCGAGGGGTCCCATCACTGGATGTCATTGGCGACTTCATGAACAACGGCTATTGGCACACACCCGAAGACAATCTCGACAAGATCAGCGCGAAAACGCTGGCCGTTGTCGGGCACGTTTTCCTGGAAAGCATCAAGGAATTACAATCGCGTTAGCAGCTAACTCGAGCAGCGTTCAGATTCCCCTACTGCCTACGCTTCGAACCGCACGTCCTGGCCTTTTTGTACCGCTGAGTGTTTCCCAAAGTCTTCATCATTTCGAAAAGGAAAATCCGAGCGGTAATGGCTGCCGCGGCTCTCCTCGCGAGCCAATGCGGCGCGCGTCATCAGCAGCGCCAGCGTGTGCAGATTTCGCAATTCGTG
>DATDNK010000378.1:0-3655 GCA_036518275.1 Candidatus Acidiferrum sp. | reverse complement strand
CCAATCGCACGGGAACGTATGCTCTTCGCAAGCTTTTCAATTTCCTCCGCTTTCTTGATCATGGCGACAGACAGCACTTGAACCGAATCGGTTTTTTCCACGTCGGCTTTCAATTCGCTGGCCAATTGAAAAAGCCGCTCGATGTTTTTCTTGATGTCCTTCTGATTGGCTTCCAGTATGGCTTTGGAGTCGATCTTTGGGTCATCGGATTCATCGTCCTTTAGTTGTGGCTTAAGAACGGGTTTAGGAGGGCTGTCCTGAGCACGCGTGGTATAGCTCATCACCCCGAGGGGGACACCTGAAACCAGAAACATAGCTAGAAACCTTCGTCTTGATTCCATTACCAAAACTCCCTTTTACCTGACCCTTGGTCTCGGTCCAACACACGACTGCGCTTCTTCCTGCCTCTTCCAATGTTATACTCCCCCTCGCACAGAAATCATGCCAAGTTCTTTCAATCACTGGGTGGATTTGATCCTTCCTCATGCCCTGCGACTGTTAGGCATCCTTGTCATTGCGTTGGTGGTGAACCGCCTGCTCCGGGCGGCAAGCAAATTGATCGTCAAGCCAGCCGCGACGCAAACTCGCCAGTCGCAACTGCGGGAGCAACAAACCCACACGCTGGCGGGCATTGTCTATAGCGCGGGAAGCAAAGTGGTTTGGGCCGTGGCGCTGCTCATGGCCCTGCATGAATTCATGGACGTAACACCCGCGGTAGCGCTTGCCGGTCTTGCCAGCTTGGCCTTGGGCTTTGGAGCGCAAACTCTGGTGCGCGACGTCATTACTGGGTTTTACATTGTTCTGGAAGACCAATACGTCGTGGGCGACACTGTCCAAATTTCCGATTACATAGGTCGTGTGGAGCATCTGACGCTGCGCCGCACGGTCCTTCGCGACGCACGCGGAGCGCTGGTGACCATCGCCAACGGGGAGATTCGCACCGTCAGCAATCTTAGCCGCGACTGGTCGCAGGCCTTCGTGGACGTTTCGCTGGCGCCGGAGAGCCCGATCGAGAAAGCGCTGAAAGCCCTGGAGACGGCGGCCGCCGCCTTGCGCGGCGATCCGGCATGGTCACAGGCCCTGGTCGACGGGCCCCGGGTCCTTGGCGTTCAAGACTTTGGCCGAACTGCTTCGACGATTCGGTTGCAAGTGCGAACTGCCCCGACGCGTCAGGATGAAGTGGCGCGCGAGCTGCGGCGCCGCATTCAGGCAGAGCTAGTCCTGCAAGGCATACCCGTTTCGAGCGTCCAGCGCATCGAACTTACTGGCGTCTCTCATTCCTTACAGGAAGCAGCACAAACGGACAGCGCGAATTAGCCCAGGAGGATTCGCCAATGGCCCAGATCACGTATGACGAAGTGAACCTCATGCTGCGGCTGTACGACTTAAGGCGTGAGCCACGCTTGCGGCAAGCGCGCGCCTGGTTTACCGACAACTTCCATCCCGAATCTCCGGAAGATATGGTGGAGAAATACCCCCAAGGCAGCGAAGAAAACACCTACATCCGCATGGTGATCAGCTACTGGGAAATGGTTGCAAGCATCGTGAATCGCGGGCTGATCAATGATGAGCTTTTTTTTGAAAGCAACGGGGAGATCTGGGTGGTCTGGGACCGCATGCGCACCATCGTTCCCACCTGGCGCGCTGCCTTCAAGAACCCGCACCTTTTCCAAAACATTGAGGAGACATGCAAGAGGCTGGAAGCGTGGAGGGAGAAACGCGCGCCCGGATCTACTGTGGCGATGCGCCAGATGCTGAGCCAGTCAAAATCAAAGTCAAAAGCAATCTAGGGCCAAGCAGCACAGCCTGAGGAGCGTTGAGCCGGATTACCCCCTCCGCCGCATGAGTTGGGAAGCCAACATCTCTGCCTCGTCCGGCTGGGTTTTGGGCATCGCGACTTTGACGCAATTTCGCCCTGCCGCCTTTGCGGCATAAAGAGCGGTATCGACCTCGTGAAGCAATTCCGCCACCGACAAATAGCCCCACTCCCGGCTGAGCAGTAACCCAAAGCTCATCGAAATGGATACGCTCCCAGAGGAGGTTTCCACAGGACGCCCGCAGATCGTTTCGCGAATGACTTCAGCCCGCGTCAAGCCAAAGGCGGGGTCGCAATTGTTCAAGGTTACAAGAAACTCTTCTCCGCCGAAACGCCCCACAAAATCATAGGATCGTACCGACGAAACGAGGCGCCTAGCGGTTTCTTTCAATACCTCGTCGCCTGCAAGATGGCCATAGGTGTCATTGATGTTTTTGAAATGATCTAAATCGCCCAGCAAGATAGCCGTGCATTTGCCCTCGCGGCGCGACCGCGTCAGTTCGCGACCGAGAAGTTCCATGACCACTCCTCGATTCCAAAGCGAGGTCAGGGCATCGTGCGTGGCTTGGAATCGCATTCCCTCTCTTGCTTCGATCAGGCGGTCTTCAAGATCCAGGATGCGCATCCCGGTACGAAGCCGTGCTTTCAATTCCTCGGGGTCGAACGGCTTTGTCAAATAGTCATCCGCTCCCGATTCCAGACCTGCTACTACATCCTCTTTTTTCTCTTTGGAAGTTAAGAGAATCATGTAGACATACGATTGGTTCTTTCGTTTCCGTACCTCGCGGCAGACCGCCGGCCCATCCAGTTCCGGCATAATCCAATCCAGCAATGCCAGTCTGGGACCTTCCGGTTTGCACAATTCATCGGCAGCGAGCCGGCCGTTTTCCACCGCGGTCACTTCATAACCGGCACGGTACAGGGTCTTTTCCAGGAGCCGCCGCGACATCATCTCGTCATCCGCGATCAAGATTTTCATCCGGATACCTCAGCCGTGCATTCTTCCACTTGCCGGGAGAGCTCTTTCGCAATGGCCTCGAAATGCGCAAGGGATTCAGCGAACCTTGCGGTTTCATTGTTTCGTCCCAAGCGCTCCAGCTCCGCCACAGCTTTGGCGGCTTCCCCAGCAGCCAGATTGGCAAGCATTCCTTTCAATGAGTGGGCTTCCAAGACCACGCGAGCTGCTTCCAGAGACTCCACTGCCTCCCGCAATGCCAGGCGGCGTTGCGGAAATTCCTCCTTGAAAATTGATAGAAGGTCCCGCAAGAGTTCCCGGTCACCTTCCACACGCGCGGTCAATTCTTCCAGATCAATGAAGTGCCTTGTCATCCCCTCTTCCTTTTCTCACGCGCAACTGAATGGTTCCACTTCTCATGGAATCGCCACACTCCAGCCAGTTCGTTAAGACACCTAGCCGCCAAGTTAGAGGCACGCTCATAACCACACGGCAAAGCGCTCCGTACTCTAACCAATTGACGGGATTGGAGTTCTCCTTGGGAAGGGCTGTTCGGTAGGCTATTGAGTTTCGTTGTTGGAACATAACCCTAAAACTTGATTCAATCTGAAACGCTTGTGTTGTGAGGACTTCAGGTCAGCAGCACGACTCGGTGCAAATGAACTCAGCCCGGTAGACAACTCCACGATAGGCACCAAGACTGTTCATCCGAGGGAAAGGCCAGACTCAACTAAGTGAATGATTGAGCGTTCGGATTCTTCCTTTACACAACGTTCCGAAGACATGGTTTACACCTCCAAGCTGGACTAGTCCAGCTTGGAGGTGCCGATGCCATGGAAGGAGCGGTCCATCGTGGAAGAACGTATGCGCTTTGTGTTGCGGCT
>DATDNK010000377.1:0-6696 GCA_036518275.1 Candidatus Acidiferrum sp. | reverse complement strand
AGATCGAAGAGAAATACCAAAGCCACCAGACCGCGCATGGCCTGGGACATCATGTGTTCTGAGTAGAAGTCTTGATGAAAGTACGCGCCGGGGAGCAAAAAGGAGGCCAAGGCGATGGTCAGCAGCAAGGTAATGACAAAGGCCGCGGCCCATAGCCACCATTCCCTGCGCTCAATGCGGCGGAAGTTGGCGCGAAGAACTTTGGCTTGGCCGTCGGCGCGTTCGCTCCCGGGTTTTGTCTTGTGGAATCGCAAGCGTTACCTGGGTGCCCGCGATTTTCTGCAGGTTTTTGTAGCGTTTATAACAACGTTTCTAATTGACACAGACAGTCCTCCGCTACGCGGCCATCTCGTTGGTTCTTGCACGCCGAACACCAAGCCGTGTTGCGGCGTGTCGACAAGTTTCCTTGCAATGCATTGAAATGTCAGAGGATCCACATGGGTGGATCAGCGCGTCATCGGACGGCCGGAGAGCCTGTGTCATCCAGGGTTGCCAGTCTCGCTTTGGAACAGAGGAATCGAGGAAAGCCTGGCCGCCTGCACGTTTTTGCAACTTCTCGACTTCTCGTCGCGTTATTTCCTCGTATGATCGTGCCTTTTTGTACAAAGTCCTCCGTGGGGCACCTTTTACGACGGTCGTTTTTGCGCTGAAATAATAGGTGACGTCCTAACCCTTCGGCCCAACAGGTGCACCATGAAGTCGAGCACAAAATATTTTTTTGGAGCCTTTATCTTGCTCCTTCCCGCTTTGGCGCGCGCGCAGCATCTCGCCCAGGTAACCTGCGCACGCCAGGGTGACTACACGTATCTTTACAGCTCTATCACCACTATGGAAGTGATTCGGACTCTCCAGTGTGGCGAACAACTGGAGGTGACCGGGCGTTACCAGGGCTTTTTCGGTGTGCGTACTACTAACGGGGAGACTGGGTACATCGGGGAAGGCAGTCTGGTTCTGTTGAAAGACAAGCCCGGTCCAAAGGCACCGGCTCCAGCAACTCCACAAATAGCGCGGCCTCGCACGGCCTATGATCCGGCGGCACCGCCAGCACCCCCTGCGAACCCTATTCCGGCTGGCTTCGATCTGACTCTGCCCAATAACACGCCCATCCACTTGAAACTCGGCAAAACCATCTCTTCGCAAACAGCCCATGTTGGTGACGCGGTTGACCTGGTGGTTGTGGAGGACGTTGTCGTGGACGGGCTCTGCATAATTTCCAGCGGAGCGTCCGCGGAAGCTGCGGTGAGCGAAGCAGAACCTAAGAAGCGCCTGGGGAAGGGCGGGAAGCTAGGTCTGAGCGTCAAGTTTGTCCATCTTGCCGACAACGAAAAAGCCGCGGCGCGTTCTTTCGACGAAAGTATTGGAAGCAATTCAACGGCAGGCTCAATACTGCCGCTTGCGCATGGTAAGGAAGTCGTGATTGCGCAAGGAACGGAAATCACCGCCTACATCGACGGCGACATGTACTTGAAACGCGCTTCGTTTCAGTCGGCAAAGAGTGCAACGAGCCCCGCTGGCGCTGCCGCGAATCCACAGCAGCCGCATCGCCATTAGGCTCAGGGAGTGAACCTGATTTATACAATCCGAGCTAGGGCAAATCCTTGCTCAGTCGCTCCACAATTTCCTTCGGTTCCGTTTTCGGCGGGTTGTTGAGATATTTTCCGAAGAAGACCAAGTAGCGCTGCCAGCGGTCCTGAATGTGCCGCGGTTCCACGAAACCGTGGTTTTCTCTGGGATAGGTTACGTACTCCACGGGAACATGGCGCTCGTATAGTGCGCGGTAGAACTCCTCCGCCTGTGGAATCGGGACGCGCGTGTCCGCCTGTCCGTGCAGGATCATCGTTGGCGTCTTCACATTTTCGATATACTTCATAGGCGAATGATCCCAGTATTCTTGGAAATTGTCCCAGGGCGCTTTGTCGCTGAAAAACATGGTCATGTAGCGATGGATGTCCGTCTGCGAGTACATGGAGTAAAGATCCGGCAGCCCAGCGCCGGGCGAAATGGCTTTGAATTTGTCCGTTTGCGTGTCGATCCACATGGTCATGTAGCCGCCGTAAGACCAGCCGAACGCTCCGAGGCGCTCCGGATCGGCCGAGCCCTTGTCCACCATTGCCTGTACGCCGCTCATGTCATCCTTGTAATCGCCATCGCCCCAGTCGTTTTGGTTCGCGCCCGCAAAATTTTCCCCGCGTCCCGTCGAACCACGGAAATTCGGTTCGAGCACCAGATAGCCATTCGCTGCGAGGATCTGCTCTGTCGGGTTGAATGTCAGCAAGGACGCTCCCGTTGGTCCGCCGTGCGGATTTAGGAGGAATGGATACTTTCGCGAAGCCTCAAAATCCACCGGCTTGGTCACGATGCCGTCAATTTCCATTCCGTCTTTGCTGCTCTTCCACTTCACTACTTCTGTGCCAGCCAATGCGTACTCCGCCAGCCAAGCATTTTGATTTGTGATCGGCTGCATCGCGCTGAACTTCAAATCGCTCCGAAACACTTCCGCAGGGTGTTCGGGATCACTCCACGTCCCGATTGCTGTCTGGCCGTTTGCGCTGATTTCACTTAGGTTGAGTACTCCCGATTTGTCCGTGAGTTGCCGTACGGTTCCCGAGGCAACGTCCGCCGCAAAAATTTCCATAGACTCGCGCATGTCACTGCTGAAGTAAACGCTCTTGCCATCGATTCCCCAAACTGGCGCGCCTGCATTAAGCTCAAAGCCGTTGGTCAATTTCTTTTCTTTGCCGCCATCGGCGCTGGCTACAAACAGATTCGTCTGGTAAAACGGAGCCGCACGGCTGACGAGGTAGGCAATCCATTTTCCGTCCGGGGACCACCGCGCCGTGTGCGTGAAGTCGGTTGTGTCTGATACTTTGCGCTGCTTTCCGCTGGCCACATCTAATACCCAGGCGGTCTGCAGGCTTCCGTCATCCAGTCGCGGTGTCGGGTTGCCCGTAAACGTTATATGTGTGCCATCCGGCGACCAGCGCGGATCGCTGACGGTGAAATTGTCCTTAGTGATTTGCTTCTCTTGACCGCCAGCGATGTCCCAGGTCCAGAGATAAGACATTTTCAAATCGTGGTCCACGACTTGAGCATCATCCTTGTTCTTCGTGCGCTTTTCCTTGTCTTCGTTCTCCGGTTCGGTCGCTACCAGGAGCAGGGTCTTGCCGTCCGGCGAGAATTCGAATGAGCGAACACCGGATTTGTGTTTCGTGACCTGCCATGGCTCTCCGCCATCCACGTACATGAACCAGACTTGCTGCTTTTTGTCTTTTTCGTCGCCCGCGTTCATCAGGAAGCCCACCATCTTGCCGTCGGGGGACCACTGCACACCGGACACGCCTTCTTCGCCGCGTGTGTATTGCCGCGAAGCGCCCGCCGGTCCTGATGTTGGTGTTATCCATAGCTGCGTCACGGATTTCCACGGCTTCTCTTTGTCCGTTTTGTTTTCTGCAACCAAGTACGCCACGCGTGAGCCATCGGGGGAAATGCGCGGAGAAAATACGCGTGCGATCCGCAGCGCTTCCGCCGTGCCAAACAACTTCTTTCCATTCTTGCTACGCGGCGCAGGTGCCGGCGCTTCTTGCTTTTCTTTGGTTTCCTGGGACTGCACGGTAGGTGAGAAGAAAGCCGCAACCAGGCTTACGGTCAGTGTTGCAAACACACTCGTTGCCAGTTTCGATGTTGTCATCGCTAAGACCTCGCTCGCGAAAATCCACATCAAATCAAAATACGGCGCGAAGTATACTGGCACTCCGGCAACGACACAACGCCTCGCGTTGGCTCAGCTCTTCGAGTTTTTCAGTGAATCTGCTTGGTCTTGCGGGACATGTAATCCATGAGCAGGTACTGGCCCAGGGTATACGGTGTGGTGAAGTAGGCTTTGCCGCGGCACATCTGGGTAATTTTCTGTACGAAATTGACGAGCGAATAGTCGCTTGCCAACATGAACGTGTTGATCATGATACCCGCGCGCTTGCACTTGTTTACTTCCTCGAGCGTCTGCCCCACGACAAAAGGGTCCAGGCCAAAGGCGTTTTTGTAAATGCGCCCGTCTTCCAGTGTCAGCGCCGAAGGCTTTCCATCGGTGATCATCACGATTTGCCGCATGTCCTTTTTCTGGCGGAGCAGGATACGCTGCGCCATGCGCAAACCTTCACGGGTGTTGGTATAATATGGGCCGACTTGCACGCGCGCCAATTCGCTAAGCGGCACTTCTTCGGCGGAGTCGTGAAAGAGAACCAGGCTTAGCGAGTCGCCTGGATATTGTGTGCGAATCAGATGCGAGAGCGCCATGGCCACGCGCTTTGCCGGTGTGAAGCGATCCTCGCCGTAGAGAATCATGCTGTGGCTGCAATCGAGCATCACGACCGTGGCACAGGAACTCTGGTATTCGCACTGGTGCACCATCAAATCCGAATAGTTCATCTCGATAGGCACTTTTGCGCCTTCGCGGCGCACAGCGTTAAAAAGCGTCTCGCTGATGTCCAGGTTTAGAGTGTCGCCAAACTCATAAGGGCGAGAAACGCCGCCCGATTCCACGCCGGTAGCTAGGTCGCGCGTGTCGTGGCGGCCAAAGCTACTGCGCCCCAACGAGCCCAGCAAATCCTGGAGCGTTTTGAATCCCAGGAAATCGATGGTCTTGTCTGTGATTTCAAAGCGTGCTTCGGTGCGGTCTCGCGGTTGACCGAGCTGCCCGCGCGCGGAAGTTTGAGGTGGTGGCGTTACTTGCGGGGGCTGCTGCGGATTGATGAAGCCTTCATTGGCCAGGCGCTCGGTGAGCTTGTCGATCAAATCCTTCACGGCTTCATTGTTCATGGCGTTGGGATCGTTCAACATTTCCCGCAGCTCATCGCTCATCGCACTGTCTGGAAGCAGGTCGCCTTCCTGCAGGGCTCTCAGAATCGCTTCGCGCAGTGCTTCCATGGAGCGCTCAGGATCCATCTGCGAAACGCCATAGAACTGTGACTCAAATCCGCTTTGCAGAAAAAAATTTCCCAAACGCTTGACCAATTCTTCCAGGTCGATGGCGTCGGCCGGCTCGCCCGTATATTTGCCGTACTTGATGAATTTCATTGCGCTTGTCGCTCAGTCATTTTTGACTTAGAAAAAGGATCCCTGGTTTGCGCCGCTCCTGGTTGACGCCTCCATGGGTCGTCAGTTGAACTGCCGCCTTGGGGGCCGCCCCGGAAGATCCCGTTCCCGCTGCTCCATCGGCTTCGGTTTTTCCGCGTAGAAGCCCCGTTCTTCGCTGCGCCCAATGCGGCGATGCGCCCACAAGCCTTCCAACATCATTTCCGCTGCGGCCGAGGCTTCACCAGCGTCTTTGCGATCGCGAACACCGAGCTTGCCGATGTGCTCCATCAGTCCTTGAATCTTCGAGAGCTGCTGGCAACGTTCGACGGCTGTGGCAAGTTCCGGCAGTTTCAGCTCTCCACCCAACTCGAACCACTGAATGACGGGCTGGAAGTTCACATCGGCCAAATGTTTGCTGAATATGCGTCCGAATGCAGTGCGAATCAGTTCGCGCCCAATGGTGTCCGCACCTTTCAGCTCTCCTTCGTATTCAAGCTCCAATTTACCCGTGATTGCCGGAAGCGCTGCATAAACATCGGCGGCTCGCGCGACCGCGGTCTTTTCGCCTGTTCGCGCCACGCGCTGCTCCGCGCTGCTCACCACACTTTCCAGCGTCGTGATTGGCAGCCGCTGGCTCACGCCGGAGCGCCGGTCCACGCGCTTGTCCTCACGCGCTTGAAACGCTATCTCTTCGACAACCTCGCGAAGGTAGGAAGGCACTTCCACCTTGCGATTTGCATCGCGGCCCATCCAGGCTTCCTGCGCCGTGATGCGCATGCCTTCTTCCAGCGTGGACGGATAATGTGTGCGAATTTCGGCTCCGATGCGGTCTTTTAGCGGGGTAATGATTTTTCCGCGCGCGGTGTAATCCTCGGGGTTCGCTGTAAAGACCAAAAGCACGTCCAGCGGCAGTCGCAGGGGGTAGCCTTTAATCTGGATGTCACCCTCCTGCATGATGTTGAAAAGGCCGACTTGGATTTTTCCGGCCAGGTCCGGGAGTTCGTTAATGGCGAAAATGCCGCGATTGGCGCGCGGCAAGAGTCCGTAGTGGATGGTGAGTTCGTCGGAAAGGTCGCGGCCGCCGCGAGCGGCGCGAATGGGATCGACGTCGCCGAGAATGTCTGCCATGGTGACATCAGGGGTGGCGAGTTTTTCCACGTAGCGATATTCGCGTGGCATCCACGCCAGGGGCGCGTTGTCTCCGTCCGCTGTGATTTTTTCGCGGCAGGCCCGGCAAATGGGTTTGAAGGGATCGTCGTTAATCTCGCAGCCCGCGACAACTGGCATTTCCGGATCCAGCAGTTGGATGAGGCCGCGCAAGATCCGGCTTTTCGCTTGCCCGCGCAACCCCAGAAGGATGAAATTGTGACGAGAGAGCAGGGCGTTCACAATCTGAGGAACTACTGTGTCTTCGTAGCCGTGCACGCCGGGGAAAAGCGCTTCACCCTTTTCCAGAGCACGCAGCAGGTTTCGCCGGATTTCGTCTTTCACCGAGCGCGAAGCGCCGCGAGGGTCGAAGTCGGGAATACGCTTGAGTTCGCCCAGTGTGCGTGGCTTGGGCTTGCCAGAGAATTGCCCTGAAGATTGCGATGATGTGTTAGCCGTCATTGGTCCCGTTCCGCG
>DATDNK010000376.1:0-4013 GCA_036518275.1 Candidatus Acidiferrum sp. | reverse complement strand
CCGATACGCCTGCCCTTCTCACCTTAGCAATAGAAATCACGCACGCTACAGGAACGTTGTCATTCTGAGGCATCCCGTGAGGATGGCCGAAGAACTTCTTCTCTCTCCGCGCGGTGTGTGCGCGGAGAATCTCAACCAATCGGAAACACAAACTGTAAATTCGTCGAGGTCCTTGGTCAGGGTTCTTCCGTTTCGCCCCGGCCCTTACGCCGGCCCCGGCATCGTCAACTGCGCGCCCTTCTTCGCGAAAATCAGCGCCAGCAACTTCGCTGGCTGCGTTTCGCTCGGGTTGCGCCCCACCTCGTGTGTGCTTCCCGGCGGCTCGAAGAACATCTCCCCCGGCTTATACGTCCGTTCCTCCTGCCCGGAAATCTTGGTGACGATGCTTCCTTCCAGCACATACGCCAGCACGAACCCCGCATGGTGATGCACCTTGCCCACTCGCCCCGGCGCATAGTCCACCGCGCTGACCGTAACCTCCCAATCGTCCATGGTGAGATTCGGCAAGTCGTGCCTGAACACCAGGTCCACGCCGCCTCGCTCCGCGCCTTGCGCCCCCGAGCCTGCGGATTGCCCCTTCCCTCCGGCCCGCGCCTGAACCTCGGCCGCCCCCAATTCGCAAAACAACGCAATCGCCCCTGCCAACGTATCTCTTCGTGTCATGTTCATAGTGCCCCGATTATACTCTTCGCCACCACTTTGTTGAGTCCGATGCTGTGCCGGATGTCGAGCCCAACCTTTGCGTCGAGGCGGCGTGCACCGCGTGACCTTGCGCGAGAGCCTGACCACACGAAGTGGGCGCTAGTACTCAAGTTTCCGGTTACCGCTGCCAGGAGTGTGCGGCCGCAATCGGCGACAGCCCTCGCAAGTGGCGTATTCTTAGCTTTATGGGTGCGACAAAGAAGTTTCTATTTACCTCCGTCTTTTGTTCCGGTCTTGTATCTGTTCTCGTCGCGTGCCACAGTGAGCGCCCTGAATCGTTCTACGCCTCGCTCGCCGACGTAAGAAAAGCCGAGGCAAGTGCCCAAAGCTGGATACCAGACGACCTACTTCCAGCAAGCTCCCGCACCATTCGTGTTGTCGGTGAACTTTCCCCATCGAAGGAGTGGTGTGCATTTGAATTTCTTCCCACTGACTCACAAAATCTTCTAAAGAATCTCAAGAGTCTTGATGCGCTGCCGCCACCAGTGAAGTTCGTACGAAGCCCTCGTGTGTCGTGGTGGCCATCTGTACTAGAAGGAAATCTAGACGTGGAAAAGATTCACAATGCGGGCTTCCAGCTATTTGTCGTCGAAAGACCCGCAAACTCTGTCGTTATGGGTATTTACCTCTTTGCGCTCGACTTGTCGAAAGGGCGCGGATTCTTCTATTGGACTTACAAGTCCTGATTTGTCGTGCCGGCTAGTACCGTACTTCGGCGGTTTTCCCGTTTACTAAGCGAGTGGCGCCGTTGTGCGGTCAGTTACTCACGGTCGATACCGCGCAAGGGAACGTAGCGAAACCCGACACTACGCCCAGCCGTCAGCAGTAAACGGAACCTGTTAGGAGGAACCATGAAGCTGCACTCAATCTTGCGAATCGGTTTGGTCGCGTTGATGTTGGTGGCGGGTGGGCCAGAGACCCAGTAGGCAAGCTCGTGGTGGCTCACCTTACGCCTTTCAGGCCGCGCTTTACGCTTCGGATGCCCTTGCGGAGGTGCGGCTTTAATTCGTCCTACAGCTCGCCATTTCCGCCATGTTGCCTCCGAATGTCCTTGCCTTTTGACACAACAGGGCGTAGCGTTCTTGCACCTACGGAGCAGCACCGATGAGCGCCAGCGCTGGACCCAGTTGGCCCGTAATCGGAGATGGATACCAGGCGGACTTGCAAGTCACCAACGCCCACCTCTGGTTGTTCGCGGAAGTCTACTGTCTGGGCTACTTGGCTGTTGTTTTCGACGTAAATCGCAAGCTCAAAGTAGCCGTGCAGGACGCCACTGACTTGGAAGATGCCAAAAAGAAAGCCGAAGGCTATGCCGCCGGGTATCTCCGCTATCTCGGAGCCGGAGACCTGCCCGACATTCACTGGGACCCCAACCCGCGCAACCGCACAACACAACCTCGCCGCCTCAGAGGCTTCAACTGATCTCCGCTCAGGAACTGGCTGCCACCTTTGAGAAGGTTGGACGCCTGGCGGACGTCAGGCAACGGGCGAGGCATAGACCGATGCTGAGGCCAAGCTCAGGATGCCTCATTCCCGGGGTATTCAGCCTTGCCCGCCGCTGCGGGGTGCGGATTTTGCCTTTCTCATTTTGAGCCGTCACCCATCGACTTCTGTCTCTCCTCATATTTTGGTGTTCGGGACTTGACAGAATAATAAATCTGTGCTAACTTAATATTTGGTACTGACCGCTCCAATTCGCCGAGCCGCTAACCTCTGCGTCCTCTATGTTTCTGTCCTCCGGGTGCTCTGCGTTAATTACCATCTCTTTTGTTTTCTTAGCCTTACACCCCTCCCCAATTCCTGCGTGCACCACAGAATCGCCCTTAACTCCTTTCCTTTCATGCGTCTGCGCACAACTTTCTTCGCCACGGAGGGGTGTATACCCTTCCACCCCCAAAATCCAAAAAAAGGAAACTCACCATGTCCAACTCAACCATAGAAGCCACAGTCATACCCTTGCACGACGACCCCGCTCCTGCTGCGCCAGTCGATTCAACCGCTCCGGAGCCTCGCCGCCGCAAAACCACTAAGGCAACCGAAGCCCCTGAGAACAATGACGCGCATAAAGAATTGACCGGTCCCGAACACCCGCCAGCAGTCAAGCCTCGTTGCCGCCATCGCGTCCGTGGCGGGGCCTACTGCCGTCTCCCGGTATCGGACCCGAAAACCGGCCTCTGCTTCCGCCACACTTCACTCCGCCTCCTGGAAGTGGACTCCGGCGACCTCTCCCAAGAGCTTGTCTGCGGCATCAAGGAGTTCGACTCGGCCGTAGATATCAACCACGTCCTCGGCGAACTCTACAAGCTCCTCGCTGCCAATAAGATCTCTCCCCGCCGCGGTGCCGTCATGGCCTACACCTGCAGCCTTCTTCTCCGCACCCTACCCGCCATCGACGAGGAACTCGAACCCGAGGAGCCTCAAATCATCTTCGACCTCCCGCGCCCCAAGCGCGACGACGACATTTCTCCCGAGCGCGCCTTTGTCAACCGTATGTCCGAGCTCCACACTCGTGTCTCCAAGCCTGTCCCGCCCAACACCTGCGACGGCTGGCCTCCCAACATGGACAACTCCAATGATCCGCTTAAATAGTCTTTGTAGTGGCCGACCTTTAGGTCGGTTCTTTCATTCCGTCCTTGCTGCGATCCATGGGAAACAGCGTGGGCTCGGCGGGAGGCTGGTCGGCAATTTCGTTGAGTTCGGGGTAATGGATGCGAAGCGGTTCCGGCACTTTCACTTTTTTGTTCTTGAGGATGCTCATGATTTGCAGCGCGTTGACCACCGCTTTGCCTTGAAAATGGTTGTTGGTGATTACAAATGTGGCGTGCGCATGCTGGCTGACTTTTTTGACGCGCGCGACCCATGGCTCGAGCTCCTCCGCGGAGTAAAGATAGTTGTAGCGCTCATGCGATGGAACATTTTCGTCGTCGGTGAACCAGGTGTCGTAGCGGCGGCCATGCAACCGCACGTAGCCGACCGGCGAAGTCGCTTGCGCGGAAGGGGCGAGAGAACGCCCGATGATGGGCTGGTCAATGTTGCAGATGCCCGCGCCATGCTCGTGCAGGAGCGCCAGCGTTTCGGGGGCGTTCCAGGTGTCGTGGCGCACTTCGACGACGAGCGGGTAATCGCGAAAGCGCAGCAGCACTGCGGAAAGATACGCCATCGTTTCCTTGGTGCGATGGAAAGAAAAAGGGAATTGCAGCAGCACCGCGCCGAGCTTGCCCGCGTTGCGCAACACGTCAAAGCCGGCGCGGACGGCGCGTTCGTCCTCGGCGGCTGACCCGGAGCCGGCTGAAGCCACGTCATGGGTGAAG
>DATDNK010000375.1:0-11835 GCA_036518275.1 Candidatus Acidiferrum sp. | reverse complement strand
AAGCGCGTATCTCCCAAAGAACCTTTGGCGTAGCGCAGAGCGAGCACAGCACCAAGACGGGGCACCACGCGTGTGCCAAAACTTGCGTTGGCTTCGGCACGCCCGCCGGCACTGAGAGTAAGACGCGGAACGGGAGACCAGCGGCCGTCGAGAAAACCGCCCTGGTTGTTGCGATGAGCGTGGACGGCACCGACGTTTTCGGCTTCGTATTGATAGCCGCCGGTAACGGCGCCGCTGCGAAAAGAGTAAATGGATTGCGCGAGGCCGCCGGCGCGGTTCGATTGATTGGGGAAATTTCCGAAGGGCGGGAAGCCGCTAATGCTGTAGTAGCGGGACTCGGAGGCGGAGAAATGGTGGCTCCAGTGTTTGCCGGTTTGGAAGTTCCAGGCGAGATTCGAGGAAAGCTGCTGAAGATCATAGAAAGCCGAAGGATCGGCGGGAAAGAGAATCGTCTGGCCGGGGGCTCCGGCGAAACTGGAATTGCTGCGAATGGTCATGCGAACCTGGTTCGTGTCGGAGAAGCTGTAGCCGATATTTCCGGCGAAGCCGCGGTTGAGGTCGGCGTCGTTGACGCCCTGACCGTCGGTGTGGAAATACGAACCAGCGACGGAATAATCCAATTTGCCAAGGAGACCGCCGACCTGCGCGCCTCCGCGAGCGGAGGAAAAACTGCCGCCTTCGGTGAAGAGATTGATTTCAGGAACGCGCGTCGTGCCGCGATGACTGACGATCTGGACCACGCCGGACATGGCATCGGTGCCGTAGAGCGCGCTTTCCGCGCCACGGACGATTTCGACTTTGTCCACATTGTCGAGGGTGAGATTGGAGAAGTCGAAGTCACCGCCGGGAATGTTTACGGGAGCGCCGTCGATGAGCACTTTGGTGAAGGAGGAGTTACCTCCGTCGATGAAGATGGTGGTCAGGCCGCCAATTGGCCCGGTGCGGGCGAGACTGATGCCCGTTTGGGTGGAAAGAAGATCTGGAAGCAGAATGGACTGGCGCTGGTCAATTTCGTTTCGCCCGACGATGTCAACGGGAGCGGGGGTTTGGGCAAGCTCCGTCGGCTGCGTATTGGCGGTGACGACGACGTTGGAAGAAAGAGGTTCGAGGTCGAGGCGAAGGTTTAGGGTATGGGATTCGCCGGGGGCGAGATTGACGGTGACTTCACGGCGTGCGAAAGAGAGACGAGTGAATTGCACTCGGTAGCGGCCTGGGGGCAAGTCCAGGGAGTATTCGCCACCGGGAAAGGATTTGGCCGACCACGTCTGAAAATTTTGCGAAGCTTCGGTTTTCGCTTGAATCTGGACGTCACCGACGCCGCTGCCGCTTGAGTCGGTGAGCGTGCCTGAAAGATGAGCGAGCGGTGAATTGCTTTGAGCCTGCAAAGAAATAGAAAGAACAAGAACTGTAAGAGCATACAAAGAAAAGCGAAGAAGAGTCTTCATATTGTCCTCCACTCCCTCACGCGCGGGAGTTTGAAGGTTGTCCTGTGCTTAAGAAGAACGCGCAGGCTGCAGATTTTCGCCGGTCTCCTGGCTTGGCGGTGTGGATGGTTCGCAGCCTTCCCGCGGTCCGCTCCTTCCGACGACGATCCAGAGCTTTTTTGCCGCAGTGGCCTGCGAACTTCTTCAAGGCGACCCTTGCGGGGTCGACCTTCAAGCGCAACCCTTATGGGTTGCCTTCAAGCGCCCAACATTCTCAAGTGTGACCCTTACGGGTCGCGGAGACGTGGGCGGCTTCCGCCTTACAGTCGCGCGGCGGCGACGGCTTGTTCTTCATGGTCCCGACTGGGTCGGAGCCACGAACCGTCTTCCCGAGCACGAAGTCTGCGGTGAATGTGGTCTGCGGAACAGCGCCGCAGGGTTGGGGTGAACGAGAAAGCTGCCAGCTACTAGCTGTGGTTCGTAACATAGCAGGGACACGCTAAAGCGCGCCCCTACATCAAGAGTCGGACAAAATCGTAACGCGAGGCCGACCGTGGCCGCGCATTTCGACTTTGAGTGGAATCTGGAAGACCTGTTCGAGCAATTCGCGCTGGTAAATCGTTGCCGGAGGGCCAACGCGCAAGCAGCGGCCGCTCTGCATGAGGATGATTTGATCGGCGTACTCGGCCGCGAGATTCAACTCGTGGGTGACGACAATCACAGTGTAGTGGTTGCGCGCGCAGAGCCGGCGCAGCGCATCGAGAAGGCCGACCTGTGCGGCAATGTCGAGATGCAGAGTTGGCTCATCCAGCAACAAAAGCAGAGGCTGCTGCGCGAGGGCGCGGGCGAGAATGACGCGTTGTTTTTCTCCGCCGGAAATCTGGTCCATTAAGCGATCACTGAGATGGGCGACGCCGACGTGCACGAGAGCGTCCTGGACAATTTGCATGTCATTGGAAGATTCAAAGCGGAGCGGGCGGCCATGAGCGTGACGACCTTGTAAGACAAATTCCCAAACGCGCGAGGGAAAGAGCAAGCGGCTTTCCTGCTGCACCATGGCGATGCGTTGCGCACGATTGCGCGGGGTAAGCGAATGAATGACGAATCCATTGAGAAGAATGCGGCCGGAAAGCGGGCTGAGAACTCCGGCAATCAATTGAAGGAGGGTAGACTTGCCGCTGGCGTTGGGGCCAAGAATGGCCACGATTTCACCGGGGCGCGCTTGAAAGCTTGTTGCTTCGAGAGTGAAGAGCGGGGCTTGCGCGGGATTTGCGGAATAGGCGTAGCTAACTTGCTCGACGGCGAGTCGAACCTCGGTGCCCAAACGAGTCAATTCCGGAGGAGTAAGGGGTGCAGCGGAACTTCGGCCGGGGCTCATGCAACCCTCCTGCGCAAGAGATAGATGAAGAGAGGGGCGCCGGCAACGGCGGTGACTGCGCCGACAGGCAACTCGTTGGGAGCAACGACGATACGCGCGAGCGTGTCGGCAATCACTACGGCAATAGCGCCGCCGAGCGCGGCTGTGGGGATTAATGTGCGGTGGTCGGATCCGTAAATGAGCCGCATCACGTGAGGAACGATGAGGCCTACGTAGCCGACCGCGCCGCTGACGGAAACGGCGAGACCGGTGAGAAGAGAAGCAGCGATATAAACCACGAAACGCACGCGGCGAACATCCACGCCGAGATGCATGGCTTCCTTTTCGCCAGAGAGCAGGATATTCAAATCGTTGGCAGTGGCGTAGATCACGCCCGCGGCAATGAAAAAGCCGGCGGCCAGAAACCAATAGACGCTCTTCTGAAAGGAAGTAGAAAGATTACCCATCACCCAGAAAACCATGCCGCGAGTGTTGCTGCTGTTCACCGTGCTCATCAAGAACACAATAATGGCGGAGAGGAAAGAAGCGGTGATGACGCCGCCGAGAAGAAGGGTGGTGCTGTCAATCTGGCCTCCGCGGCGACTGAGGAAATAGACGGCGGTAATCG
This sequence comes from Candidatus Acidiferrum sp., assembly GCA_036518275.1. GTDB lineage: Bacteria > Acidobacteriota > Terriglobia > Acidiferrales > UBA7541 > Acidiferrum. The sequence goes on along the minus strand of DATDNK010000375.1, from coordinate 8,426 downwards.
TGGCCGTGGCTCCCAGGAAAGCGCACAAAGGAGTGAGCAAGGCGCCGAACGCAGGAGGGAGAATCAGGTGTGGTTCAGCGATGAGTGCGAGGATGGCCCCGAGGGCCGCACCGCTGGATACGCCGAGAACGTAAGGGTCCGCCAGAGGATTGCGCAGCAGCGCCTGGAAGCTGGTGCCCGCGACAGAGAGAGACGCGCCGACAATGATGCCGAGAATAATGCGCGGCAGGCGAATGTTTTGGATGATCAGTCCGTAGTCGCTGGAGATTTGGCTGCTCTGGCCGAGCAAAACGCGCAGCAAATCGCGACCAAGAGCATAGAGTGAAACCGGCACTGCGCCGAACTTCAAGGCGATGATCACAACGAGAAACAGAATCACCAGAAGGATGAGGCACTGAAATAGGAGTTTATGAAAGGTCAGTGGCCGCACGCGCAGCCTCCGGTGGAGCTGTGATCGCCGTGCAATGTCGAATACAGACTAAAAGCAAGAGCAGGGAGAGTGAATGCCATCGAGCTAGATGACGGATCCTCTTTATCGACTTTTCCCTTTGTGTCACCGGGCCTTTCTGAGAAGGCTTCCGGATGCAACTGACGCGCAAGCTCTTCGATGGCGCTGACAATACGCGGCGCAGGGCGGTTCACCGCCTCGCTGATGACCGCGTAACGGCGGTCACGGATGGCGTTAAGGATCTTCCATCCCGGAAGCGTGGCGAGTCTCTCCACCTCGCGCTGAGCATTTTCGAAATGAGAATCCGCGAACACGAGAAAATCTGGCTGCAAGCGAGCAATTTCCTCCAGGTTCACTTGGGGCCAGTCTTGCGAGGAATCCACGATAGAAACAGCGCCGGCATGGCGCAGGGCATCGGCGAGAAAAGTGTTTGTGCCGACGGAGATCAGCGGCTGGGTCCAGACAACAAAGAGGACGCGTTTCGACGGCAAATCGCCCAGCCGATGCTGAAGATTGTCGAGGCTGCGCTGCATGCCCCCTACGACCGAGGCGCCGGCCTCGGGGACGCCGAGCACATCGGCTAGTGTCTTTGTGGAAGACACGATATCCGCGACGGTGTGAGGGTCGGTGGCGTACGAGGAGATTCCCAACTCCTCAAGGAAAATCACTGTCTCGAGGCGGTTGAAAGATTTGGTAACAAGGACAAGGTCGGGGTGGAGCGAGGCGATCACTTCCAAACTGGGGTTGATGCCGCCGCCGACTTTAGTCTTTTTCTGGGCGTCGGGAGGGTAGTCGCAATAGTCGGTGTCGCCAACGAGGCGATCCTGCAGGCCGAGCGCGTAGATGGTTTCGGTGAGGCTCGGCGCGAGGGAAACGATGCGGCGAACCGGCTGGGGGATGCGAACGCGGCGGCCCGTCTCATCTACGACTTCGCGGAACGCGGGAGGTTCTGTGGCAGAGTGGGTGGCACTTTGCGCGTGCGACGGCGCGGCTGCACATGTAAAAATAGCAAGAACAGCGAAAGCTGCAGGGTGAAGGCGCGGTGGCAGCAACTTTTTCAAAAAATCCCCCACGATTCCAGCGAGATTCCTCCTAAAAATGAAAAAGCCCCACGAGGCGCCCGGGGGCTTCCGGCCCCGCCCTTTCTCGCGAAGGGTGCGGGCCTCTGCGCCAAAGGAGGGTGGCCTGGCTTACGGCTGCTCGAGCCGATCACAGTGGCGGGACCGCGGCCGATTTACACGGCCTTCCCCGCTTCCCCGGCTGCCAATTTGAAAATTTAGTGTAAGCCGGGTGCAAGTGAGTGTCAATTGCTGGAGGCATCCAATAATCGGTATTGCGTGATGATCTGCTGCATAGCGATGTTAAGCTCCGAGAGCGGATGGCGGTTTGTTCTCAACAAGTCTAACGAAGCTTTCGCCATGAAGATTCCCCTCCCCGTCACGATGTAGAAAATGAATCCGTCCCTTTCAGGCAAAGGGAAATCACTCGTGAGCTGCATGTGATCCAGGAACTTTCCCGCAATGGAAACGGCGTGTAAGGCGGCATCCCGGATGCTCGGGCGTGCGTACGCACCGCCGATAGCCCCGCCTCCAGTGCTGTAGTAAATGCTAGCGGTTCCGTCGGAGGCCGCTACAACCGTGGCAGTGCCGCGGCGCACGCCCCAGTCCATTACAACGGCCCAAGGATCACTTGATGTGTCCGGTGCCGACGAACTTGCTCGTGGTGGCCGAGAGTTCAAGACTTGGCTACGAAGGGCGGCGTACGCATTGGGCCGTTCTGGCGGAATTGGACGGGGGTCTCGAGAACGCCTCCACCAACGAATTAGCCCTGCAGCAAGATAAGGAAGAATGATACCGGCCGCGATAACCCAGAAGATTGCTTGGGAGTCGGTCACTGGCAAGTGACATCACGAGCTAGCGGTTTTTCCAATTGGGCTTGCGTTTTTCGACGAGCGCGCGCAAACCTTCCTGGGAATCTTCGAGGCGGTAGAGTTCGTTGAGAAAAATGTTCATGGAGTGCTTGAGACCGTCGCGCAGGGACAGGCCCATGCCGCCGAGGATAGCTTTTTTCGCCATGGTAAGCACAGGGCCGGAATGGCTGTTGATGCGATTTACGAGGTCTTCGACGGTTTTTTCGAGTTGCGCTTCGGGGACAAGTCGATTGACCATCCCGAGATCGAGAGCGCGTTCTGCGGTTACGGGTTCGCCAGTAAGGACGAGTTCGAGAGCGATTTTTGGCCCCACAAGGAACGGCAAAATCGTAGATGCAAGCGGCGGAAAAACGCCGATGCTGATTTCCGGCTGGGCGAAGCGCGCCTTGGGCGTAGCAATGACGAGGTCGCCAAAGGCGGCGAGTTCCGCGCCGCCGCCGATCGCCGGACCATTCACGACGCAAACGACGGGCTTGCCGAGTTCGAGCATGCCGGCAAAAGTGGCGTGAAAAGCGTCCAGCATCTGGAAGACGCGCTGAGAGGTATATTCGCCAACGTCAATGCCGCCGCAAAAAACCTTACAGGCGGAATCGAGAACGATCAATTTGACGTCGTCGCGCTCGCCAGCATAGCTGATGCCATCTGCCATTTCGCGGAGCATCGCTTCGTTGAGAAGATTATGTTCGGGGCGGCTCATGGTCATGCGGGCGACGCCGCCGTCGCACCGGAGTTTGACAAATTTGAACTCATCGGGCGTGCGCTTTACTGGCGTTGAGAAATCTTCGTTGACAGGCTCAATCATCTTACGCGCTCCTTGGATCGTACCCAGGGACAAAGGCATCATTTCAACGGGTCAAATTCGATGCTAGCACGGCATAATGCAAAGGCCGGGGCGAATGAAGAGAGTGGTGCGCAAAGAGTTGAGTTGAAATTGGAAGAAAAGGAATGGAAGTTCACGGCATGAACAAACTCGATGAATTATTGAGACAGGGAAAGGCGGTAGCGGTTCGAATGACCGAGCCGTGCGATGCGGAAGGATTCCCGGTGCCCGCTTCGTGGGAGCATGCGGCCCCAGTGCGATTCCATGCGGATTGGCAAGGGAAAAATGCGGATCCCGCGCGAGAGACGGAAGTACGTTTGTTGTGGACGCCAGAGATTCTGTTTCTGCGGTTTCGGGCTCGATACCGGAAGATTACGGTTTTTGCCGATGCGGAAGCGAATGGTAGAAGAGACCAATTGTGGGATCGCGATGTGGCGGAGGCATTCTTGCAGCCGGACCGTTCGCATCTTCGCCAATACAAAGAGTTCGAAGTGAGTCCAAACGGCTTCTGGATTGATTTGGATATCGCGCCGGGCGAGAAACATGATTTAAAGAGCGGATTAAAGCGGCGCGCGGTTTTGAATGAAGCGCAGAAGATTTGGATTGCGGAGCTGGCCATACGGATTAAGTGCCTCGTGGCGAAATTCGATCCAGCTGTGGCCTGGCGAGTGAATTTTTACCGCGTTGAAGGAGCGGAGGAACCGCGATTTTATTCTGCGTGGAAACCGACCAACACTCAGGTGCCGAATTTCCATGTGCCGGAAGCCTTTGGAGAATTGGTTTTCGCAGGCGGTTGAAACGGCCGGGAGAGTGGCGAACGTTCGCGTGTTTCGAGGACTTGCGCGTAGAACACTGGTGCGGCGCATCGTTTTTCCCTATGCTCTTCCCGTGAAAACTTCGGTTTCGCTTCTTCAAAACAATTGGCCTGAGCGGTGTTCTTATCGAAGCATGCTTTTGGGGATTGTTTGTCTGTTGCATGCAGGAGACACGCTGGGCCGGCCTGCACCGCAGCAGAGTGGCGCAAGTTCGACGGTGAAAGTCACAAAGGTCGAGCCGCCGAATTGGTGGGTTGGATTCACCCCGGAGGTAATGTTGCTGATTTCCGGCAAGGAGCTCGAGGCCACGAACGTTGCGTGCAATCTGCCGACGCTGCACGTTTTGCGTACGCAGGCGGCGGCGGGAGGTGGCTACCTTTTTGTTTGGCTGAAAATCGGGGCCGACACGCGGCCGGGAACGGCCGTGTGCCGAATTACTGCGCCGAAAGGCACGACGTCTTTTGAATTGCCACTGGCTTCGCGCGAGCCGACGCTCGGCAAGTTTCAGGGGCTTTCACCGGACGACGTCATTTACCTGATCATGCCGGATCGCTTCGCCAACGGCGATCCGACGAATGATGAACCCGTAGAGGCGCCAGGTTCGCACGATCGTGCAAAACCCCGTGCGTACCATGGCGGCGATTTGCGTGGAATCCAAAACCATTTGCCGTATCTGAAGGAGCTTGGCGTCACCACTTTGTGGCTCACCCCGGTGGTGAAGAATGGAGCGGCGCAGGATTATCATGGATATGGCGCTGTGGATTTGTACACGGTGGATCCGCACTTGGGCGCGCCGAAGGATTATCAAAATCTTGTAGCCGCGGCACACAAAGTAAGGATGAAGATTTTTTTCGACGCCGTGCCGAATCACGTCGGGCCTTTGCATCCGTGGGTTGAAAATCCGCCGTTGCCAAACTGGTTTCACGGTACAAAGCAACACCATTTGGATTCGTTTTCCCCGCTCAAAGGAACGTTTTACGGCAAGCCAAGTGGACAAGAAGCGATGAATGATCCGTTCGAATCACTGATCGATCCGCACGCGCCGGAATGGATGAAGCAAAACCTCACTGAAGGCTGGTTCTTCGGAATTCTGCCGGACATGAACACGGAAAATCCGGTTGTTGAGGAATACCTTTTACAAAACAGCTTGTGGTGGGCGGAAATCTCCGGGCTGGACGGCTACCGCGTCGACACGTTTCCTTATGTGAGCCGAAAATTTTGGGCCTATTGGCATGCGGGGCTGCGGCGAATTTATCCGAAACTGACGACAATGGGAGAAGTGTTTCATCCCGACCCGACCGTGACCTCTTTTTTTGCGGGTGGAGTTAGGCGCTACGACGGGATTGACAGCGGCCTTTCAACGGTCTTCGATTTTCCAATGTTTTTCACTCTGCGGGACGTGCTCTTGCGAAGCGCGCCGGCGGGGCGAATCGCGGACGTGCTGAGGCATGACTCGCTCTATCCGCATCCAGAGATGCTGGTGCCGTTCTTTGCGAATCATGACGTGCCGCGCTTTGCGAGCGCCGAAGGCAGCTCACCAGCAAAGCTCAAGCTGGCGTTCGGGCTGACATTGACTCTGCGCGGCATTCCCGAGTTGTATTACGGCGACGAAATTGGAATGGCGGGAGGCGGCGACCCGGACAACCGACACGATTTCCCCGGCGGATGGATCGGCGATTCGAACGACGCATTCACAGAAGCCGGGCGGACCCACGAACAGCAGGAGATTTTTTCGTACGTTAAGGAATTGCTGCAAATTCGCCGCGAACATGCCGCGCTTCGCGGTGGAAAGCTTTGGCATCTGGCATCGGACGAGAGCGCTTACGTATTCCTGCGCGAATCCGAAGAAGAGCGTGTCGTTGTTGTGTTCAATAACTCCGAAAAGACGAGAGAACTGCAAACTCCATTAAAAGGAACACCATTGGAGGACGTGGAGTCGATGTCACTGCTCTTTGGCGGGGCGAGAGCGGAATTGACAGGAAGGGAGCTTCACATTTCCATGCCGGCACAATCATTGTCCATTTTCCTGGCGAATTAGCGTCGCGTTTCGCAAACTGCTTCGATATAGCTATTGATGCTGAGATCCTTCGCTTGGCGCAGTATGACAGAAAGCATCAATACTGAACGCGGACGTTCCAGTTCTTCGCTGCTTCAGGGAGGGTGAAAGTCACAGTGTGCGTCTGCCCGTCGAAATGCCAATTCAGAATGGCGCGATCCCCGCTGCGAACCTCCTTGGGAGCCGCAGCAGCGCCGTAGACAGTCAATGCCGTGCTGTTCCACCAGGGTTTGTAGCCATTTTTTTGGATGCTGCTAGTGATCGAGACAGAAGAGGATTCGACGAAGCAGGAATAATTGATGCGAAGGATTTCTCCCTTCTGGTAAGCGAGGGTGTGGCCATCGTCCTGATAGAGCGAGCCTTTGCAATCGTCGCCGGGATAAACATGCAACTGAAGAGGTCCGTCCGGAATCTCGCCGGTATTTTGAACAACGGGTTGCATCGGCAGGATCGCGCCGGCGCGAACATAAAGAGGCATTTCATCGAGGCGCGGACGCAATTGGATTTTTTCGTCGTGCGCGTGCCTGAGGCCTGTCCAAAAATCATACCAATCGCCGGGAGGAAGAGAGATGTCTTCAGCGTCCACCATTTCCGTGGTCACGGGAGCGACAAAAAGATCGCGGCCCAAAAGAAAATCGCGATCGTCTCCGTAAAATTCCTCAGCTTGTGGATACTCCAGGAAAAGAGGGCGCATCAAGGGAATCCCGGTGCGTGAAGCTTCTTCGGTTGCCGTGTACAGGTAAGGAAGCAGTCGGTAGCGGAGTTCAATGTATTTGCGGCGAATGGCTTCGTGCTCCGGACCGTGAACCCAAGGCTCTTGATCGGCAGTGCCTTTGGCGGTGTGGTCGCGATAAATCGGATTGAGCGCGCCGACTTCAAACCAGCGCGTTAATAGAACCGGCGTGGGAGAACCAGCGAAGCCGCCGATATCGTCGCCAACCAAAGGCATCCCTGAGATGCCCATGCTCATGAGCATGGGAGTGCTCATCTTCAAGTGGTTCCAGGTGCTGCTGTTGTCGCCGGTCCACGTGGCGGCATAGCGCTGCGCGCCGGAGTAAGCCGCGCGGGTGAGCACGAAGGGGCGTTCTCCGGCTTGCAGTTTCAGCAAGCCTTCGTAGGTGGCGCGGGCGTTTTCCATTCCGAAGATATTGTGAGCGGCGCGGTGGTCGATGGTGGTGCCGTCATCGAGGCGGTGAACGGTGTTGAGAGGCATGGTCTTGTCGGCGCGGAAAAAGACGGAAGGCTCATTCATGTCGTTCCAGAAACCCGCGGCGCCCATGTCAACGAAGTTTTTGTAAAGCCCGCCCCACCAATCGCGAACGCGAGTGAGAGTGAAATCGGGAAAGACGCTCTCCCCGGGCCAAACGGGGCCGACGTAAATCGAGCCGTCGGGATTCTTCACGAAGACGTCATTTTTGACGCCGGAGTCGTACGGCATGTAGCCGTGGTTCGGGTCTTTCTTGATGTGCAGGTCGGTGATGAGAATGGTGTGAAACCCTTGTGCGCGAAAATCGGCAATCATTTTCTCGAACGTGGGGAAATATTCGCGGTTGATGTTAAAGGGCGCGTATCCTTGCTGGTAGTCAATGTCGAAATAAATGACGTCGGCGGGAATCTTTTTGTCGCGAAAGGTTTTCACAATTTCGCGCGCGCGCGACTCAGGATAATAGCTATAGCGGCATTGCTGATAGCCGAGGGACCAGAGCGGAGGCAACGGCGAATGCCCGGTCATGGCCGTGTATTGCTCGACCACTTTTTTCGGTTCGGGACCGGCGATGAAGTAGTAGTTTAGCTCACCCCCTTCAGCGCCAAACGAAAAGTAGTCTCGCGCCTCCTTGCCGAAGTCGAAAGAGCTGCGGTAAGTATTGTCGAAGAAAACGCCGTAGGCTACTCCTTTACGCAAACCAATAAAGAACGGGATGGTTTTGTAAAGCGGGTCCGAAGATTCCTGCCAGCCAAATTCATCGGTGTTCCAATTGGTGAAGGCGCGGTTGCGGCGGTTCATGGGGCCGGCTTTATCGCCGAGGCCATAGTAGTTCTCATCGGCTGGCATTTGTTTCCAGACATGCACGCGTGAACCATCCCAGGCCATTGGCAAGCTGGGCTCGTCAGCGAGCAAGACGTTATCGGAGGCGTCAGAAAACGTGATGAGCAAAGGCGATTTCGCAATGGACACATGGATAGAGCCCGTGATCATCTCTACTTTATTTTTTCCGTCGTGGATTTGAACGGGGCCACTGATGTAGTTCAAAGGCGTCTCAGCCAGGGCCCAGGAGAAGTCCTTTGGAAAATGGCCATCGGGAGCGACTCGCACTCGAATGACGCCATTGTAAAACTGCGTAACGCGAACTTTAGCT
>DATDNK010000374.1:0-6519 GCA_036518275.1 Candidatus Acidiferrum sp. | reverse complement strand
GAAGTATTCGCGGAACGTTTGCCAATCCGGTTGAATCCCAAGCAGCTCGAATTGTTTCTTAGCCGACCGGCGAATGAAGTCATTCATAGGCGCAATGGATTCGCCTTCGCCGGTAATCTCCGTAGTGATGCCCTGATAGATCTTCGACGGTAGGCGCGGGTCAACAAGAATGGTCAGCTCCGATTGGCCAAGCATGTCGATGAAGCCGGGAGCGACGACTTGGCCATGGGCGTCAATGGTGCGCGCGCGAGCCGCGGCAGCGAGGTTGCCGATGGCCGCGATTTTTCCGCCGCGTATGCCGATGTCGCCGGAATACCAGGGAGAGCCCGTACCATCGATGATGCGCCCATGCACGATGACAATGTCGAACGGAGGAGTCTGCGCGGCCGCGCGCGGGGACGTTAACAACGAAAGAAGAAATGTCAGGAATGCGAAAGTTCGCCCAACCGTTGCGCGTTGCATCATGAAGGCTCTCCCATTTGTTCAAGAAGTTCTTGCGACGGAGTCCCGAGGCTGCGGGCGCGCAAATGATACCAAATGACAATGAGCGCAACGGACACAACGAAAATGAGAGTGGAGATCGCGTTGATTTCCGGAGTAATGCCGCGTCGCAGGCGGGCCCAGATTTCCAGAGGCAAAGTATTGTCCCGCCCAATGAGGAAAAACGTTACTGCAATTTCGTCCATCGAAAGCGTGAAGATGAGCAACCCGGCGGCGACTAGCGAAAGTTTGAGATTGGGTAAGGTGATTCGCCAAAAGGTCTGCCAGGGTGTGGCTCCGAGATCGAGCGAGGCTTCTTCGTGCGCGCGGTCCAGTTTTTGCAGGCCTGCGAAAAGCTCCGTCGTGGCCACAGAAATGAGTGCGGTGCCATGACCGAGAAAAACCGTAAGCAAGCTCAGGTGAACGCTGGCGAATACGGCGAACATCAACAACGAAAGCCCGGTGATGATTCCCGGCAGAATTAAAGGTAGAAGCACGAGGCGGCCGAACAGCGTCTTGCCCGGAAAGTTGACGCGATCGAGCGCAAGCGCAGCGAGCAAGCCAAGCGTTAGAGATAGCACTACGCTTCCGACTGCAACTAACAGACTGTTAAGCACGGAGTCCCAGATCGAAGAGTCGGCGAAAAGCTGCGTGTACCAACTCAGCGTGAGGTGACGAGGAGGAAAGCCGCCAACGCCATCGCGATTGAACGAATAAATGATGAGCACGACGATGGGCAAGTAGATGAAAGCGAAGACGAGCGCGGCGTAGAGGGCGAGAAGTGGCGCTCGGCCGGTTGTGGAGTTGCGAGTCATTTGAAGGCCCAGCGCTTTTCCAGGATTTCGCTGAGGAACAGCAAAGAAATGGTGATGACAAGAATGCCTACGGAAATCGCAGCGCCCAACGGCCAATCGAACGCGGCGCCGAAAAGGCTCTGCACGACGTTGGCGATCATGGTGCCGGAAGGTCCGCCGACAAGCAGAGGCGCGAGGAAGTCACCGAGCGAAAGAACGAATGCAAAGGTCGCGCCGGCGAGTAACCCTGGCATGGAGAGCGGGAGAATCACGCGCCAGAACGTTTGAACGGAGCCTGCGCCCAGGTCCTGCGAGGCTTCGAGAAGCGGGCGGGGAATGTGTTCGAGCGCAGCATAGATAGGCAGAAAGACAAACGGCGTATAGATGTGCGTGAGCATGAGCACCACGGCGAAAGGGCTGTAGAGGAAAAAACTGACAGGCTCGTGAGTGATATGCAGATATTGCAGAAAACCGTTGAGAACGCCGTCGCTGCCGAGAATGGTCTTCCAAGCGTAGCCGCGCACGAGATAACTGACCCAGAGAGGCACGATCACCAACTGGTAGAGGAGTTCCTTGCGCGCGCCAGCATGAAAGGCCAAATAGTACGCGAGCGGATAGCCGAGCAGTATCGAACAAATGGTAACCGAGGCGGCGATGCGCATGGTGCGAAAGAGCACTTCGGCGTAAAGCGGATTGGTGAAGAGAGTTTTGTAGTTTTCCCAATTCCACTGGTGAACGATGACGCCTTCGCGCACCGTCCACAAGCTGTGCGCAAACATCAGCGCGTAGGGAAGCAGTAGGAACGCAGCTACCCAGAGGAGCGGTGGAATGGACACGACCGATTTGTATGCGCGCGAATACATGGAAGGGCCGCGAGCCTCTATGCCTGCACGCGGATGGCGTCCGCTATGGAAAAGACAAAGTTGTGTTCGCCACTGAGCGGGCCGCTCGCGGGGACACGAACGCGCAACGTTTGTCCGCTTCCACAATCCACTTCCAGCAATTCGCTCGATCCTCCATAGAATTGCTGGCGGACAGCTCCGCGAAACTTCACTTCACTGGTCTGCCGCTTCCCATCAGCGCAAATGCGAATCGCTTCTGGTCGGAGCGAAAAGATCGCCGGACCGTCGGCCTCTTCCAGAGGCCAGCGCAGGGCGCCGCAGGTGGCGATGCTGCCTCGAATTTCTCCGCGAAGCAGGTTGGTTTGACCAATGAATCGCGCCGAGTAAGCCGTCGCGGGATGGGCATAGATTTCGCGCGGAGAGGCAACTTGCTCGAGCGCGCCGTCCCGAAGCAGCGCAACACGGTCGGAGAGCGCCATGGCTTCTTCCTGATCGTGCGTGACAAAAAGAAACGTGATGCCGATTTCGCGCTGCAGTGCCTTCAATTCGCTTTGCATTTGTTTGCGCAGATTTGCATCTAGCGCCGAAAGCGGCTCGTCGAGCAAGAGCAATTGCGGGCGATTCACAAGCGCTCGCGCCAGCGCGATGCGCTGCTGTTGCCCGCCGCTGAGCTTCGAAGGCCGGTAAGCAGCAAAATCCTGCATCTTGACCACTCGCAGAGCTTCTTCGACGCGGCTGCTGACTTCGCTGGCCTCAGTGCCCTTGACGCGAAGCCCGTAAGCAACGTTATCGCGAGCGTTCAGATGCGGAAACAAGGCGTAGTTCTGAAAAACCGTGTTCACGCGGCGTTTGTAAGGCGGAAGAGCATCCAGGCGCTCGCGCCTCATCCAGATTTCGCCCGAGGAGGGCTGCTCGAATCCCGCAATCAAGCGCAGAAGAGTCGTCTTGCCCGAACCGCTTTCGCCGAGGAGGGTAATGAATTCACCGGAAGCGATGTTAAGAGAAATGTCCTTGAGAACATTCATCGCACCAAAGCGTTTGGCCACGTGGCGTATTTCGAGAAGCGCTGTACTCTCGGCCGCGTATTCCTGGGTCGGATTGGCGGGAGAAGCGCTCACTGCGCGGCCTTCACCTCGTTCCAAATCTCGTTGTACTTGGCGCGCCGCGGAACATCCTGCCAAAAGTAGATTCGCTGCATGTACGCATCGGGATTGTCGAGGTGCAGGCTTTTGATTTCGTCGGGCGTGAGGAATTGTCCAGCACCGGGGTTCGCGGGTGTGTAGTGCGTGCGGTCGGTCACCAGTTTCTGAGTTTTCGCCTCGATCATGTATTCAAGAAAGGCGTGCGCAAGCTCTTTGTGGCTGCTGGCGGCGGTAATCATCAAGTGGTCGATCCATCCGGTCGTATTTTCTTTCGGGATGGCTTCGCCAATCGGGAAGTTCGCTTTGCGGAGGTCGTTGGTGTTGAGCGGCCAGCCCATCGCCAGAACAATTTCATGGTTTTGGAATAGGTTCGTGAGTTCGCCGCCGGTGGACCAAATCTTTCGAATGTTCGGTTTCAGCTCGAGGAGTTTTTTCTTCACCGCTTCCAGTTGCTCGTCGGTCAAATTGTACAGTTGCGAGGGGTCCGGCTTGTCGTAGCCGAGAATCTGCGCCGCCATGTACACCGTTGAAAGGTCATCCCAAACGGAAATCTTTCCCTTGTACTTGGGATCCCAAAAAATGGCCCAGGAATCCGGCGCCCTCGCAAAAACAGTTGTGTCGTACAGAAGCGGATTCGGTCCCCACATAAACGGCACGCCATACACCTGCCCGTTGGCTTTGACGAGCGGCAAGTCCCGAAGTTTTGCCGAAAGCTGCGAATAAGAAGGCAGTTTCGAAAGGTCCAGCGGCGCGGCAAGGCCCGTGCTTGCGATCGAGGCGGCAACGTCACTCGAAGGAGAAATCACATCGTAATTCGAAGCGCTGCCGCCCCGCAGTTTGGCCACCAACTCATCGCTCGAGCCCATGTACGAAGCGGAGATCTTGCAGTGATGGCTTTGTTCAAAGTCGTGAACGGCAGACTCGTCCGCGTAGCCTTCCCAAACGAGCAGGCTCAGCGACTCTTCTTTTTTGCCGCACGCCCCGCACGCGAGCGCAACGGCGAGCATCCCCAGAAGAATCGCGCGCGGTTTCATCGCTCCTCCGGCTACTTGGAATCGGCCTGATAAACCAGGTGCCCGCCCACGATGGTAGCGACCACCTTGGTCGCCCTAATCTTATGCGGATTGATGTCAAAAATATCCTGCGAAATGACGATCAGGTCGGCGACCTTGCCCACCTCGAGGGAACCTTCGGTTTTTTCACGCCGTCCCGCAAACGCCGCTCCCAGCGTGTAGCCTTCGACCGCCTGCGCCACCGTCAGCCGTTGTTCAGGGACGAAGCCGTTTGCCGGTGTGCCTTCCGCGGTTTGCCGCGTCACGGCTGTCTGAATCCCTTCCCACGGATTCAGTGTGACTACCGGCCAATCGCTGCCAAACGCAAGATGGCCGCCGTCATCCGCGATGCTTTTCCATGCCCAAGCGCGGGAAGCGCGATCAGGCCCGGCATTGCGCGCCCAAACCTCGAGCGTGTCCGCATTCGGATACGAATGAAGCGGCTGCATGCTGGCGATCACGCCGAGCTTCCCGAAGCGGGGAATGTCAGCCGCCGCGACGGTCTCAATGTGCTCGACGCGCCAGCGGCGATCCCGTTTGTGATTGTGTTCTTCCGCTTGCTCGTAGCCGTCGAGGGCCATGCGAACGCCGTAATCGCCGATGGCATGAGTAAAAAGCTGGAAACCGCGCTTGTCCAACTCGGCCACGGAGGCATTGTAGTTCGCCGGTTCCCAGAACGGCTTGCCTTTCAAGGAAGGATCGTCGCTGTAAGGTTCCAGCATCGCGGCGGTGTGCGATTCCACTACCCCGTCCACCATGAATTTCACGGCCCCCGCATCAATCCATTCATCATGAAATTTCTTGCGCGCTGCCTCGATGGCGTCGAGGTTTTGCGGCCGTAGCGAAGGAGGATTCAGAAAGTAAGCGATATACATCCGCAAGGTGAGGTCGCCGCGATGACGCATTTCGTCGAAGAGGTCGAGAATTTCAAAATCGCCGCCGGCGCTATGCACGCGCGTGATGCCGTTTTCGTTGGCCCATTTCATTCCGGCGCGCAAGGCGAGAAGCTTTTCGGCGCGCGTCGGCTTTGGAACTATCTTCGTCACTAACTCTTGAGCCGCCTCTTTCAGAGCGCCCGTGGCCTCGCCCGTTTGAGGATCGCGGACGATGATGCCGTTCGGCGGGTTCAGCTTTTCGCGTGTAATCCCAGCCAGCGCCAACGCTTTCGAATTCGCCCAGTAAGTATGTCCGTCGTAACCTTCGAGGAAAGCAGGCCGGTTTGGGAAAATTTCGTCGAGATATTTCTTGTGAGGCAGAGCCTCAGGGCCAAACATTGCGTAGTCCCACCCGCGGCCCAAAATCCAATCGTCACCAGGATGCTCCGCTGCATATTCACGCAGTTTTTTCTGAATGTCAGAAACGTTTTTGGCGCCTTCCAGATTCACGCGGCCCAGACTGAGCGAGCCATCCAGAAAATGAATGTGGCAATCCACGAAGCCGGGGAGGACCAGCTTTCCCCCTGCGTTGATGACTTTCGTGCCCATGCCACGCATTTTCTCGATGGCGGTATCGTCGCCAACCGCAACAATTTTGGCTCCGTGAATAGCCACAGCCTGTGCCCAGGGCTGTTTCGGATTCTCGGTGTAGACGCGTCCGTGGATCACAATAATATCGGCCGGTTCGACGATAAGCCCTTGCGCTCCCGCAAATCCCGCAATCCCAAGGAAGAATCCAAGGAATCGAAGCGCCAGGCGAAAAGAACGAAAGTTCATCAAAGTGGTTCCTTTGTCAGAAAGTGGGTGGTGTGTTGATCCACAGAATCCAAGTTTCCTTGCGGCCGGGATTCTTCCAGCGGTGCGGCGTGGAGCTTTCAAAATAAAGACTGTCGCCGGGCTTCAGCCGGTAATGCTCGCCCTTATTCAGCCAAATTTCAAATTCGCCACGAAGCACGTGAAGGAACTCCTCCCCTTCGTGAGAGTAGGATTCTCCGCTGCCGCCGCCGGGCTTGACGCGAAAGAGGTGCGGCTCCATCGCCGTGTTGCCCCAAGCAAGCAATTCCATGCGCACGTCCGGCGTAGTTTCCAGGATTTTTCTTTCTGACGGTCGCACGAGGCGGGGATTATCGCCGGCGGTTTCGAAGAGCGAAAGAATGTTGGTTCCATAAAACCGCGCGATGCGGCGCAGCGTCGCTACAGACGAGCGCATTTGACCGCGCTCGAGCCCGCTGAGAAACCCGACGGAAACGCCAGTGGCTTTGGCGACCTGCGCC
>DATDNK010000373.1:0-3455 GCA_036518275.1 Candidatus Acidiferrum sp. | reverse complement strand
GCCGCTCTCGCGCGCCGCCATTCCAAGACATCGGTGGTTCACACGATTCAACTTCTCGATGCGTCTCTGCGCGCCCTGCCTCCCGATTCTTTGCACCGATGATTGCACCGTGTGTAAAAATCGGTGACACAGCAGGGAATGTGTCATCCTGAGCCAAGCGAAGGATCTCAACTGCGGTAGCAGCAAGCGCTAAGCTACGAAGCTTGTCTTTCACTCAAAGGGAATCCCCGTCTCTCTCGAAATATCGTGCAACTCCTCGATCACAGGCAAAATCAGTGGCACGCCCTCTTTTCGTCGCACTTGTTCAGCTTGTCGTTCCGGATCTCCCGGAATCAGCGGGCCACTCGTGCCGGGTGCCGGCTTCGTCGCGCGAAACACGCGAATGTACTCATCGATCTGTCTCTTGAATTCCTCCGCGTCAATAAAGCCGTCTATGCGCATCGCGCCAAAAAGGTGTCCAATTCCCTTCCCCACGCTGCGTTTCGGAATTTCCTGCCGCAACGCAAACGGCGGCGCAAACGGCCCCCAGTTCGCGCCGCTTAGCGGGCCGCAAAGAATGTCGACCATCATCGCCAGTGCGTACCCCTTGTGCCCGCCCCGCTCGCGTTCCGAACCTAGCGGCAGCATCGCGCCGCCTTCGATCATCTCGTTCGGATTCGTCGTGTCGCATCCTTCGCGATCGATGGCCCAGCCTTCGGGAATGGACTCGCCTCGGCGCCGCGCTATTTCGATTTTTCCGTACGCAGTTGCGCTCGTGGCCATGTCAATCACAATGGGTGGCTCTTCTTTGCCTGGAAACGCAATCGCGATCGGGTTCGTGCCCAGCATGCGCTCCGCGCCCCACAGCGGCGCGGCGAGCTTCGTCGAATTTGTCATCGCCCAACCGATCAAGTCGCGCTCAAGCGCCCTCAGCACGTAATAACCGGCAATGCCAAAATGATTTGTATTGCACACGCTGACCCAGCCCGAACCGCATTTCTCCGCCATGTCCATGGCAACGCGGTTCGCCTGCGGGCCGACCACCAGGCCAAGACCATTGTCGCCATCGACCGTTGCCGTGCTCGCCGTGGAACGCACAATTCTGATTTTAGGCTTGGGATTGATGTGCCCTTCGCTAAGCATCCCGAAGTAGCTGTACATTCGCGCCACGCCGTGTGAATCAATTCCGCGCAAATCCGCACAGGCCAGCACGTCCGCGGCCTGTTCAGCATCATTTCTCGGCACGCCAAAATGGAGAAACACGCGCGTGCAGAACTCCCGCAGGTTCTCGATGGGAAAAATCTTGGATTCAACCTCGCTCATGCTTCTCCAGATGTCGCTACGCCGGCAGGCATTCCCCGCGGGTTTCTACTCCAAAAGGAATAAGCAGTAGGCCTATCGCGAAGGCCATCGACGTTAGCGCCACGGGAATTCCCAGTGTCTGAAAATGCTGCACCCCGGCGCCAACCAGAAAAGTGATGCCCGCTCCGCCAAATCTCGCGAACGAAGTGGAAAAGGCGAACGCACTCGCGCGGCATTCTGTCGGGTATTGTTCCGGCAGCCAGAGCGTATACACCGCGAAATTCGCTCCACCGAACCCGAGAAAGAAAAGGCAAACGAAAAACCACGGAAGCGCTGCGGCCCGCAAGTAGAAAAGTTTTCCAAACGTCAACGCAATAAACGCGAGCATCAGCCCAAAATAAAATCCCAGCGCGCCTCGCCTTCCCAATTTTTCCGCCAGCCAGGGCATCGCCAGGCAGCCGAGAATGGTCGCAAACGAAACCAGCATTACCGCGCGGGACGCCAGTTGCGCAGCAGGCGGGCCAATTCTCCCCGCAGCTTCCGCTAATGTCGTCACCGCCGCCGGCACGTACACCGTGCCCGCCCACAATCCGCAAATCGAAGCCAGCATGTACAACGAATTCAGAATCGTTCGCCGCCGCAATACTTTCGAAAAGAGCGCCGCGAAAGGCTGCCAAATTTTCCAGGAGCGCACCACTCCTTCTTTTCGCTTCCAGCGCTCCGGCTCCGTCACGCCATGCCGCACCCACGCCAGCAACAGCGCGGGCAATCCGCCAACCGCAAACATCACGCGCCAGGCGTAATTTCCAAAATAGCTGCCGATCACGTAGTTGAGAATCGCGGCAAGAAAGACTCCTACGTAGTATCCAGTGTGCATATAACCCGCACCCGCACGGCGCCGATTTTCAGGCCACGATTCAGCCACGAAAGTTCCGCCCATGGCCCACTCGCCGCCGATGCCGATGCCCGCGAGCAGCCGCAAAATGGCGAGTTGCCAGACATTGGTTACAACGGCGCTCAGAAACGTGAAGACCGAATACCAGATAATTGTGAGCATGAGCGTCTGCACGCGCCCGAATTTGTCTCCAATCGGTCCCCACAAAAACGCCAGCCCCCATCCAAACAAGAAAAGGGCGAATAGCAACCCACCGTAATAACCGACGTTTCCTTTGGTTGCGGCAATTCCCGAGCGAGGCAAGAGTTCGCGAAGCGAGGGCACCAGCACCAGCGCATAGATGAACGAGTCCATGCCATCCAGTGTCCAGCCTCCCCACGAGGCCCAGAATCCTCGAATCTGATTCTGAGTGAGTGGCGCAGGCGCTGCTGAACTCGCAATGGTCTGAGTTGTTCCGCCGTCCATAACAGCGGGGACTATATCACGCGTGATGGAGTCTCATCGGTAGCCTCGCCAGAAGAAAACAATGGTCATGGCCGCGCCAACGAAAATGACGAAACCCTTGACCCAGGATTGCGGCAGCTTTTGCGCATAGTGCGCGGTGGAATAGCCGCCCAGGACCGACCCGGCCGTCATAACGATGGCTTGCGGCCAGACAATGGCTTTGGTTACTACGAACGTCACCGTGGCAACGCCATTGATCACGCCGCCGAGCCTCACCTTGAGTTTGTTCATCGCGTGGATGTCGGTCATGCCGAGCGCGGCGAGCATCGCCAGGTTCATGATCCCGATGCCGCCACCAAAATAGCCGCCGTAAACTGCAACAACCAGTTCAAAAATGGATGCGCCGACCACTGCCGTGTTACTGGCATCGTGAGAAATTCCCGCGGAAATGCGTCCGGTCAAATGCTTGCCAAACGCGAAAAGCAGCGTGGCCCCGAGCAACAACCAGGGAATCACGCGCAGAAATGTCTCAGCAGACGTGCGAATAAGAAGAATCGCGCCGGCGAGACCGCCGACAAGGCTGGTGATCACCAGAGGAATCAGGACGCGGAGGGAAATGTTCAGCTTTTGCGGATAAGCGTTGCCACTTGCCGTGGTCCCCACCCACAAAGAGAGCGTATTGGTCGCGTTTGCAGGGATCGCAGGAACGCCGGTAAACAAAAGCGCCGGAAATGCCACAAAGCTTCCGCCCCCGGCCACGGCGTTGATGCCGCCCCCGAGTGCGCCGGCAAAAAACAAAAATATGGCAGTCTGCAGGTTCAAGCAGCGGTTGTAT
>DATDNK010000372.1:0-3492 GCA_036518275.1 Candidatus Acidiferrum sp. | reverse complement strand
TTTGCGATTATCGCGACCGGCTTTCGCCTCTCGTGGGGCGGCACGTGGATTCTCAGGCCATTTTTTATTCTCAATTGCCTTGTTCTCGTCATCGTGGTGTTGCTGCAAAGCGGTAAAGCCGCTGACCTGGCGGGCGCTTTTGGTGGAGCCGGCAGCCAAACGGCATTCGGTCCGCGCGGCGCCGCCAACGTCTTGTCCAAGGCTACGACCTGGTGCGCCGTTATGTTCATGGTTTGCGCGTTTGCTATGACTCTGCGCACCGACAAGGCGGTCGAGGAAGGTGGCTCCATCCTGCAAAAAGTTTCGCAGCCTGCGCCAAAGCCGGCGCCTGCTACGACGCCCGCTGTTCCGCAGCCAAATACGCATGACTCACTGCCGGCCGGTCAGCAGCCAGCGACTCAGCCGCCAGCTTCGCAGATACCGGTAACGACGCCGCCAGCAAACAATCCGCCCGCTTCGCAAGCTCCTGCGGGACAACAACCGTCTCAACAAGCTCCGAAATCGCAGCCTGCTCCTGCGCCAACAAAAAAGCCGTAGCGCTATCTGCGAGATTTTCGGCTAGAATGGTTTTACCACCCACTGTGCGGTAGTGGCGGAACTGGCAGACGCACCAGCTTGAGGGGCTGGCGGTAGCAATACCGTGGAGGTTCGAGTCCTCTCTACCGCACCAAAGTCTTTTCCCTCCACTTACGAGGCCGGACAACGGAATATGGTCAAACCGCGCGCGATCCTCCTCTGTAAGCTAGCCTTGATGGTGGTGCTGGTAGCTTCTTCCCGCTGCTTCGCCCAGAGCTTTCCCTCAGTGACGCCGCAGAGGGCACCCTCGGAGAAGATCATCATCGACACAGACATTGGAGACGATATTGACGATGCTTTCGCTGTGGCGTTGGCCCTGCGCAGCCCGGAACTACAGATCCTCGGCATCACCACAACCTTTGGCGACACCGAAATGCGCGCCAAGCTGCTCGACCGCATGCTTGGCGAAGCAGGACGCCCCGATATTCCCGTAGCCGACGGCGCGCCAACGCCTCCCAAGACCACATTTACGCAGCTCCGCTACGCCCAAGGCGGTCATTTCGCTAAAACGTCGCATCCGGATGCGGTTCCGTTCCTGCTGGACGAGATTCGGCGCAATCCAGGGGAAATCACGCTCGTTGCTATCGGGCCACTCGTGAATGTGGGCGCAGCGATCGAGAAAGACCCGGACACTTTCCAGAAGCTCAAGCGCGTCGTACTGATGGGCGGCTCAATCTATCGCGGTTACGGCGATGTCGGGTACGGTCCACCACACGGTCCGACAGCCGAGTGGAACATCATGAATGACATTCCTTCCGCGCAGAAGTTGTTTGCCGCGGGCGTGCCGTTGTTCGTAATGCCACTCGATGCGACGCAATTGAAAATGGATGCGGGGAATCGCAATCTCCTATTCCGCCAGGGCACACCGATCACCGATGCTCTTACATTGCTCTATCACGAATGGGGACAGGAAACTCCAACTCTCTTCGATCCCATGAC
The DNA here is from genome assembly GCA_036518275.1 of Candidatus Acidiferrum sp. Classification (GTDB taxonomy): domain Bacteria; phylum Acidobacteriota; class Terriglobia; order Acidiferrales; family UBA7541; genus Acidiferrum. The sequence continues at coordinate 1,977 of DATDNK010000372.1, read as the reverse complement.
CATAGCTTTTCTGGTTAAGCCGGAGCTCTGTCCCGTGCAGCCGATGCTCATTCGCGTAGATGAACAAGGTTACACTCGACGCGTCGAGCCTCCAGAGTCGTCAAATTCTTCAGGTGCCTCTGGCTCCGCAATTGGAGCGAACTCTCAAGCCGGGTCATACACGCCCAACGCACAAGTCTGCTTGAAGTCCAACCCAGACGACTTTTTTCATTTCCTCAATCCGCGTCTCGCGGAGCAATAAGGTCCTGCCGGATCAACGGGACGTGGCGGGCAGTGCGGCCCCACACGACGTGCAAAAGCGCGCACCAGCAGAGTAGGGCTTTCCGCAAGCGTTACAGAAGAAGCTTCCCGCGGCCGGGGGTTGCGGAGGAGGCGCAGCGACAGGTTGCGCTGGAACTTGCCGTTGCCGCTCCGAGGAGAGGGCCCAGATCAGCGCGATAATCCAGCCGATGAACGTCCATCCCGCAAGGAGATTTAACAGCAAGATAGACGTAAAGTCGGACCGTTTCCGCGCCAGAAACGCAGGCAGAAAATACAGAAACAGCGATACAAGCATGACAATAGGATGGAAGTGAATGAAGGGGACGAACCGCGAAGCAAATAACATCATGGCAGCACGCTCCTGGTAGGACTGTGTTTTATCACGGATTGACCGAAATTTGGCGCGTAATGAACTGCCGCGCGACGAACCCTACGACAAGCCGCGCCCGCAATCTTGAGCCACCTTCCAGGGGGGCCTCTTGTCTTTCTCCGTCCGGTGTATTCTAGTTGTCTGCGCCAGGGGCATTGATTTCGCCCGTGGGAATAGAGGTCTGTCCAAGGCGGCATGGTCACTTACGACGGTAGCGAAAGTCACCCGGAAACGCCCCCGAGGCGCTCTATATCTCGCTACGTCTTCAGCACCGATCACAAGGCGGTTGGATTGCAATACCTCTGGCTGGCGCTGTTCAGCGTTTTTCTGGGGATGGCCATGTCACTGGTCATGCGCATCCATCTGGTGTGGCCGGGGGTGCGCATCCCGTTCCTTGCCAGCCTTGGCGGCACGCCGGAACGGTACGCGACTTTGCCGTTGCTTCACGGGTCGCTCATGGTTTTCTTTGTCTTGACGGCCGCGCCGCAGCTCGGTTTTGGGAATTATTTTCTTCCGCTACAAATCGGGGCGCGGCAAATGGCGTTTCCAGTTCTCAATCTTTTGTCGTTCTGGGCTACGACTGTTTCGCTCTTAGGCATGACTGCCGCGTTTTTAGTTACTCCGCAGACGGGGATCACGATTTGGGTTGCCAGCGTGTTTGTCTTTTGTGTTGCCGCCCTTTGCAGCGCGTTGAATTTTACGGTGACCACAATTGATCTGCGCGCGCAGGGGATGACCCTTCCGCGCTTACCGCTGACCGTGTGGGCTTGGTTCATTAACGGCATCCTCGGCATGCTCATTTTCAGCATCCTGATTGCCGCTTGCCTTTGCCTGCTGTCGGATCGTTTTTTCAGCACCCAGTTTTTTTCAGCAGTGGATTTTCTCGCCTCCCAACCGGCGAGCGTTGCGCCTGATGCGTTGCCGGTACTGTGGCAACGGCTGTTCTGGTTTTTCGCGCAGGCGGAAGTCTACATTGCCATGCTTCCGTGCTTCGGCATCGTTTCGCATCTCATTGCTACCTTTTCCCGCAAACCGGTTTGGAAGGAACGGGTCGTCGTTCTTGCTCTTTGTGGGGTGGGCCTGGTGGGATTTTGTGTCTGGGGCCAGCACATGTTTTCGAGCGGCATGAATCCGTTTTCGCCGCTGGTGTTTGCTGTCCTCGCGTCCTCGCTTGGCTTGCCTGCGACCATTCTTCTTATCAGTTGGTTCGTTACGCTATGGGACGCGCGCATCCGGTTCAACACTTCTTTGCTGTTTGCGCTGGGTTTTGTCTCGCTTTTTGTTTCCGGCGGACTATCCGGAATATTTCTTGCGCGGGGCCATCTTACTTCCACAGCAGTCACGGA
>DATDNK010000371.1:0-9460 GCA_036518275.1 Candidatus Acidiferrum sp. | reverse complement strand
GCGATCTTTCGGCACGCATCGGCGTCAAGCCGCTCCATGGCCACCAAGATGGGAAATACCCGGTGCCGTTGCAGAAAAGCTTGCGTGGCCTTGGTAAACCCTGTGATGTACTGCCCATATTTCTGGTTCACTTCCGCTCCGGACTGGAAGAAATAAACAGTCCGGTATTGGCTATCTTTGTAGGCCCCCGTTGTGGCTCGGGCCATGTATTTCAAAATGGAGGCTTCCACCGGCCAAACATACGGGTGAATCGGGCATAAAACCAGAATCAGTGTCTTCTCGTCCCAGCCCACTTCGCGCAGGGCCTTGCGTGCGTATTCCGGTGGATGCGGCTCAAAGGTCCAGGCAGTGTCTGTGCCAAGCTCCGTGGGAACCCCCAGCGAGCTCAAAAGCCGCTGTGATTCCACGTTGCGAGTAATAACCAGCGAGTCCTTCACGTATCGCCCGCACATGGTTTCCACGAGCCCATCCATGTGCCCCGCCTCGCCCCCGTAGCCAACCGAAAGTTTGTTTTCCGCGGAAGCCAGCCCCAGTGAACCAATCATCATGGTCGTCAAAGCATTCGCGAACTTGCTCTTGAACATCGAGCCTTCGCAGGCGATCACGCCGTGGTTCTGCCCTGCCTCGCGAAAGAGGAAGGGAGGATAAACATCGGGCAAGTGTACCTGCCTCGTGCCTTCAAAATATCCGCGGCTGCGGTCGAAATTCTGGGTCATCACGCTGAAGTCAACGTTCTCTGCTCCAAGAATGTGCCGGACTTGCCGCAACATTTCTTGAACGCGGACGTCGCTGCCGGTATTGCGCGTCCCATTGTACCCCGCAAAGAGCAGCTTCAGTTTCTCGCCGGGCGTCCACGGTTTTCCGAGACCCAGCATCCAACCAAGGCGTCGCATTTCAATGAGTGCGCTGACCCATGCGACAAGGAGGAGGTCGGTCACGCGCGCGCTCTCCCCACCGCAGTCCTCTCTCCCCCTGCATTGGTCGGCCAAGGCCTTGCCGGATAGCGAAAATGATTCTCACGGCTGAATTTCAGCAGGCTTGCCGCATACGTTGAAAACTTTGCCGGTTCCTCGCCCAGTTCCGCGACGACCCGCGAATTGTCGAAAACCGTATTCCAGTCCAAATACGGCCAGAAAACTTTGAGCAGGGAAGCCGCGTGTCCCACTGCGCCGCCGCGATTCGCCGCCCAATTCACCGTCCGCGAAAATGGTCCCCGCAGCCAAGGCCAATACAAAGGCCTGCGCATTCCGCCCGCTTTTGCTATCGCATCCGTCAACTCCGCGTACGTCTGCGACCCTATTCCCGAAGACAGGTGGTAAATGCCATGTGCAGGAGCGTCTTTTTGATGAATGGTCACCACCGCCTTCCCCACGTAGTTCGCCGGCACGATGTCGATTCTATCGTGAGGACGCAGCGGAAGCACGGGCAGCCCAGCCAGAAAATGCACTGCCTGCACCATGTCGAACTGAGAAGTCTCCGGCCGCCTGCTGTCCCCCAGCACGATGGCAGGGCGAAAAATCGTCTTCTGCACATCAGGAAGCAAGCGGTTGGCCATGTGCTCACAAAATTTTTTTGTACGCGCATAGGGGTCGTAGTCAGATCGCTCCCAGTCGATGGCGTTGACTTCCGTCACGACTTCATCTTTCCTTTTTCCCGTGACCGCCACGGTAGAAACATGCGAATACCGGCGCAGCCCATGGCGATCCTGCGCTCGCCTTGCCAGTTGAATGACTTCCAGCGTCCCGCGGAGATTGACGTTCAAGCATTGCTTCTCCGATTTGCGGTTTAGCGAGGCTGCACAATGAATCAGCGAATCGGTCGTGTCCACTAATGCCTGATATTCATCATCGCTCAAGCCGAAGCGTTCGCCGGTCAAATCGCCTCGAAAAATACGCACCCGCGCGTCCAGGTAATCGAAGAATTCGCGAAACTCAAGATGCAGTTGCAGGGAAGTCCAGAGCCGTTCGCGTGCTTCCTGTTCCGTTTTTGCCCGGACCAGCAAGTTCAGCTTGTCGCGGTGCCCTGAAAGGAGCCCCGCAACCACGTAGCTGCCCAAATACCCGGTCGACCCGGTTATGAATATCGCCATAATTAATCGGACGGCGCCGCTTTGGAGAGAGCCTCTTGGTGTGCAAGCTCGCCGTTCCCGTTCCAGTCAAGCGCGCGCGGTTCGCGTGCTTCCAGGGGCCGGCCTTCCATCAACGGATAGCACCAGCGGCGCAACGCGGGGATATGCACGTTAATCCAGTAATCCCACCAGTCCACCGCTTCCGGCGTGAAATCAAAAAGCGTCCGTTCCTCAGGCGGCAACGCTGCCGAAAGCAGCCTCGCGTTCTCGCACTCGAACACGTGCTCGTTGTGCAGAATGAAGGGTTCGTACAGCTCGATGAGCTTTTCCGCGCGAATCAGGTCACGTTCGGCTTTCGCGAATGGCGCTTTCTTCAAACGCAGCGTTGTGGCCGCGCGGTTGATCCCGGAGACCACCGCCTTTTGCATGGGAATCGATAGCCGCTCGTAGCGTTGCTTTGACACCGGAATGGTCTCGAACTTTACCTTCAGCCAGTTTTCGATGGATTGCGAACTGCGGTAATACTTCCGGTGCGCAAGTCCGGTCAACTCGATGCTGCGCCCCATGTTGACCGGATTAATCGCTGACGTTGCGAGCTGATACAGCCGTGCATGACGCCGCGTCACCAGCGCGGCAGCAATAAGTGTCATTCCCCGACACACCATGTCCACGGGGATCACGTCCAGGCATTTCCGCTCGTTTGAAGGAAGCTGGCGAAAATTCGTACCCAGCAAATACGAGAGCGGTCCGGAAGTGTTGATTCCCTCATTCCATCCCGTAAACGGCGAGCGCTCCGAGCTCTCTACGATCGAGGGTCGCACGATAGCGATGGGAAGGTCCCCACCATGCCGCACGAGAATCGATTCGCCGAGGCTTTTCGTGAAGGTGTAAGTATTGGGCCATCCCAGGTGTTGCGCGCGCCGCATCCCTACATGCGTCAGCCGGTTGCGCACCCAACGTGCGCGGTTGCGCCGCAACACGCCTTCCAGCTCTCCAGCAGGCGCCGATGTTTCATCGCCCCCACGGCCCAACGCCTGTCGGCGAAGCGCTTTGCTCAATTCGGTACTCTCTGCTCGCGCTTCGATGCGCCGAATCCTCTCCCGCAACAACGCGATTTCGTGTTCCGCACCGAATCGCGGGTCCCTCTTGGGATTGTAATTTCCTTCCAGATGTTCGCTCACCCGGCCATCGCGCATGCCCACCACATAACAAGTCGAAAGGTGCATCAGCGCGGCGCGTTTGCACTTCCGCAGAAAATCCAGCAGATGAAGCGTTGATTCCACGTTCGAGGCAAGAGCGTCGCGCAAATCCGGATTGAAATCCGTCAGGCCCGCGCTGTTCACAACCAAGTCCAGCGATTTTTGCAGCCGCGCTTGGGTGGCTTCATCCAGGCCCAAACCGGGCAGGCTCACGTCGCCCTCGACCACTTCCACTTTCTCATTCAGAAAGGCTCCCAGTTTTTGTCCATACCGCTCGTGCAACAAGTCGAAAGCTGGCGACTCCTCGACGATTTTCTCAAATCGCCGTTGTGGGGAAGTGGTGCGATTGCGCCGAATGAGCAGCGTGATGCGGCCAATGTTCGGAATCTTTTCTAGTAGATCGACCAGCCAGACCTTGCCGATGAATCCTGTCACGCCGATCAGCAAAATGTGCCGATTCGCCATCGCTTCGCGCACCGAGAAAGTCTCGACCCGCGGCGCGTCTCCAAAAACCGCCACTGTCTTCTTGATCGAAGGTTTCGGCCGTGCCGTCGGCTGGATTCCTTTTTCCAAGAGCTCCGGCTTCTGCGGCCAGCCAAGCTGGCTCAAAAGCTTCTCCTTTGGAATTCGTCCATCGTCGGAACTGCTCGCCAGCCACGCCAGAGGCCCTCGCGGCCGCACGACAGGATCCAGCAACCGGCCGGTAGCCTTCCCATCACGGTATTCCAACCGGTTCGCGAGAAACGCTTCAACACCCAGATGGTGCGCCAGCGGTCGAAGGATGTTTTCCAGCAATTGCCCAGTCAGCACCACACGTTCGCCTTGGCGAACCGCCTCGACAATCTTTTTCACCGCTTCCTCGCGCAACTGCGGCTTCAGGACATAGTGAAAATATTCTTCGCCCAGCAGGTCAAGCCGGTCGCGGCTGACCCCTCTCAGAAGCGAGTGCAGAAACCGCGTTGCGAAAGTTCGGCTCGCCGCATAAGCGAACGGCCGTGCTAGGGCCATTCCTGCCATCCCGGCGCGCCGTGCCCAGCGTTCCGAAAAGCTTCGTGCGTTCCAGGTGAAAAAGCCCACCGGTCGCAACGCGCCTAATTCCAGGAGAGAACCCTCCACGCGCCAAAAGGTGGTCTTTTCTCCTGTATGGGAGAGGCCTGCGGGCTCTGATATGTGGACCGGTTGTGTCATCGGTTTATTCGTAGGAGCGCAGACTGATCCGTTCCTCACACGGTTCTTTGAAAACGTGATCCTTTGGGACGTTTCTCATTTTCATTCAGACGACTTCAGGACGGATTCGCAGCCCGCGCCCATTCCAAATGACCTCTTGCCCCGCTGTCCAGCCGGTCGCAGGCTGCTTGGGAAATGTAAAAGTAGCATTCTCAACGCGTTCTCGCAAGGTAAGGCGAACATTAGTTACTACTGGCAGCCGGCGTAACAGCCTACCATTGCAAACGGCTCACACTTCTAGGAAGGTTTCCTGACCAGCTTACTGGCTTGTCGCGAAAAATCGGTGTGCGACGGCGTCCTACACGCCCCACCCGTACCGCTCGGCGTGTTCAAACGTCCGCTGCATTTCTTCTCTCAGGATTTCTGTGAAGACCGATCCGCCCACGACGCGCGCTTTAGGCTCGGCGATGTCCGGCGTGCGATAGCCTCCGGAGAGCACCCGCGTCAGCGACTGCTCCACCCAATCTGCCTCGAGCGAGAGCCCGAAGGCGTCCCTTAGCATCATCGTCGCGCTGAGAATCGAGCCGATGGGATTGGCACTGTCTGTTCCGGCCAGCGAAGGCGCGGAGCCATGAATCGGCTCAAACAGCGGCGCCGCATCTCCAAAACTTGCCGAAGGAATCAATCCAATCGAGCCCACCAGCGCCGCCGCCGCGTCGCTCAGAATGTCCCCGAACATGTTGCTGCACAGCATCACGTCAAATTGGGACGGTTTCAGCGTCAACTGCATCGCGGCGTTATCCACATACATGTGTTCGAGCTTCACGGAAGGATACACCGCGTTCATTGCCGTCACCGTTCGCCGCCAAAGCTGCGAACTTGTCAGCACGTTGGCCTTGTCCACCGAACAAAGCCGCCGCGTGCGGCTCTCCGCTCGCGTATACGCAAACGCTGCAATCCGCTCGATCTCCGGCGTCGAATAGGACTCCGTGTCCCATGCCCGCTCCACGCCGTGTTCCGCCACATTCCCGCGCTCCCCGAAATACATCCCCCCGGAGAGCTCGCGCACAATTTCCAGGTCCAGATCGCCAAGGCGCTCCTGTTTCAACGGCGAAAGTGCGCGCAGGGGCTCAATCAGCTTCACAGGACGCACGTTAACGTAAAGTCCCATTCCTTTGCGCAAGCCCAGCAGCCCGCTCTCCGGCCGCTTCCCGACCGGCAGCGCATCCCATTTCGGCCCGCCAACGGCGCCGAGAAACACAGCGTCGGCTTTTCGGCAAACATCCAGCGTTTCATTTGGAAGAGGCGAGCCGGTAGCGTCAATCGCCGCTCCGCCCAGTGGAAGTTCCAGGAAATCGAATTCGTGATTGAACTCGTGTGCCGTCTCCCGCAGGATGGCCGCTGCAGCCCGCGTCACGTCCGGCCCAATGCCGTCCCCTGGGAGCAAGACGATCTTCTTCTTCATGGTAATCCCCGAACCAATACAATCCTGCGCCGCCGCAAGCTTTGCAATAACCCAAATCTGGTAGTTTCCAGCTTGTGGCTTCGCAATCTCTCTTAGAGCGAGTGAATCACATGACGGAGGACGATTCCGCTGCCATTGCCGCCGGTCGCCGGCGAATTACTTCGTGCGCGATGCCTATGATGTCCCGCGCGCGCACTTGCTTGGCTTGGTCGGCCAGAGTGGTTACACGTCGGTAGATTTCCGCGAGTTCCGCGTCACTGGCCTCATAACCCAAGTCCTTCAACGTCATGCGCAAGGCATGGCGGCCGGAATGTTTGCCCACCACCAGCGAGCGGCTGGGCACGCCTACGGTTTGCGGTGAAATGATTTCATATGTCAGTGGGTTCTTGATAATGCCGTCCTGGTGGATGCCTGCTTCATGGGCAAACGCGTTCGCCCCCACCACGGCTTTGTTTGGCGCCACCTGCGCGCCGGTGATCTCTGTGAGCATGCGGCTGGCAGGGAAGAGTTGGTCCAGGCGGATTCCCGTCGTCACGCCGAAATTCTCTTTGCGCACCGCCAGCGCCACCACTACTTCTTCCAGCGAGGCATTCCCCGCTCGTTCGCCGATGCCGTTGACTGTGCACTCGATCTGGCGTACCCCAGCCCGCACAGCGGCCAGCGAATTGGCCACCGCGAGGCCCAAATCGTCGTGGCAATGCGCGCTCAGGGTGACGCCGTCGGGATCGCCCAAAAACTCGCGTACTTTGGTGAACATCGCGCCGTACTCTTCCGGCACGGCGTACCCTACGGTATCCGGCAAATTCAAAACCGTCGCTCCGGCATCGACTGCCGCTCGGCACACTTCGCACAGAAAATCGATATCTGTTCGTCCGGCGTCCTCCGCGGAGAACTCCACCACCTCGACATGCTGCCGCCCGTACTGGATCATGGCGCGGATAGCTTCCAGGGCCTGTTCGCGCGTCATATTCAGCTTCACGCGCAGGTGCAAGTCCGAAGTCGCCAGGAAAACGTGCAATCGGGGCGCCGCCGCCGGCTCCAGAGCCTCCAGGGCCGCGCTCACGTCCTCTTTTTTCGCGCGCGCCAGCGCCGCCACCGGCACATCCCGGATTTCCCTGGCCACCGTCTGAACCGCTTCCAAATCCCCTCGCGAGGCGATCGGAAATCCTGCTTCGATCACATCCACATTCAACGCGGCAAGCTGCCTGGCCATGCGCAGCTTTTCGCTGGTATTCATCGAAAAGCCCGGCGATTGCTCGCCGTCTCGGAGCGTAGTGTCAAAGATACGAACAGTCTCCATATAGTCCCCCAGCCTTTAATTGACGCATGCTTGGTAGCCCGCAGTCCAATTTATCTTTATTCTGCTTTTGATAATTTTGCTTTATACTAGGGCTGCTTTTCGGGCCTCGGGAGAGAGGACGCGTGGACCTTGGTGAGCTCCAGGTTTTTCTGACCGTCGCCAAAGAAGGCAGCTTCTCTCGCGCCGCCGAGCGTCTTTATCGCACCCAGCCAGCCGTCAGTCTGGCGATTCGCAAGCTCGAAGACTCTCTCGGCCAGCCTCTCTTTGTCCGCGGCGCCCGCCCTATTCGTTTGACCGACGCAGGAAACCTTCTCAGAGACTATGCCGAGCGCCTGATCAACCTCCGCGACGAAGTCAAAAAAGGACTCACGGAGCTTGAAGGACTCAAGCGCGGGGAACTTTCCCTCGGCGTGAACGAGAGCTCCATTCACGCACTTCTCCCCGCGCTCGCCAGGTTTCGCGTGTTGCACCCGGGCGTGCAGGTGCGCGTTCACCGCATGTATTCCCGCGACATTCCTCACGAAGTCCTGAACTACCGCCTGGACCTCGGTGCCGTTTCCTATGTGCCCCGCGACCCACAGCTTCAGGCCACGGAAATCCTCAAAGATGAACTCACTCTCGTCGTGCCGCCGAAACACGTCCTTGCGCGCAAGCGCGAAGTCGATGTCGCCGACCTTGGCGCAGAAAACTTCATCGCCCACATTGTCGAATCGCCCTTTCGGCGCCGCGTTATCGAGCTGTTTGCGCGCCACCGCGCCGCGCTCAACATGCCCATCGAAATGCCCACCATCGAAAGCATCAAGCGCTTCGTGCAAATGGGCATGGGCGTGGCCATCGTGCCGCGCATGTGCGTGCAGTGGGAAATCGAGCATGGCTGGATGAAGGAAGTGAAAATCCGCCAGCTCAATATGCCGCGCCACGTCTATCTCGTTTCGCGCCGCGGCGCCCGCCTTCCTCACGCCGCGAGTGAGCTGATGCGCATTCTCCGCGGCGAGTGAGCTACCGCTTTTGCCTGCAGTGCGGGGTCTTCAGACCCGTTCTTTTTCGCCGCTGGCAAATTCACAGGCTTTCTTCGATAGGCGCGCTTCAGCGTGCCCTTCCTGTCGCATCTCTTGTAGAAGCGCAGCACTGCTGCGCCTTTTCTTCTCGCGTGCGGATCGCGCGTCTTGTAAGGTATGCTTTCCCACGGAATTGCTGAATCGTCATGCATTCGTCACTGACCACCGGACTCGCCATTCTCCTCTTCGGTTTTCTTCTCGGTGTGCGCCACGCTACCGACCCCGATCACGTCATTGCTGTTTCCACCATCGTCAGCCACGAACGCTCCATCCCTAAAGCCGCCCTCATCGGCATTTTATGGGGATGTGGCCACACAGTAACAATTTCCATCGTCGGCAGCGCCATCATTCTTTTCGGCGTCGTCATCCCCCCTCGCGCAGGCCTCACCATGGAATTCTCCGTCGGCCTAATGCTGATCTTGCTTGGTATTCTCAATCTCACCGGCGCGATGAAATGGCTCAGCGAAAAGTTTTCTCCTGCTCATCCTCGCGTGATCGGAACGCACGCTCACATCCACGAGCACGACCATCACCTGCATTTTCATTGGCACTCTCACTCTTCCATTGCGGACCATCACGGAGACAGCCTGACCACACCGGCTTGGCTGCGCGGGTCTCTCGCGCACCTCGGCCTCTTTCACGCTCTGCGTCCGTTGCTGGTTGGCATCGTCCACGGCTTGGCTGGGTCCGCTGCCGTTGCCTTGCTGGTCTTAAGCACGATTCGCCAGCCCAGGTGGGCCCTGCTCTATTTGCTGATTTTCGGTGTCGGCACGATCGCCGGCATGATGTTGATTACTGCGGCTCTGGCCCTGCCATTTTCTTTTGCCGGCCACCGCTTCGCTTGGCTGAATCGCGGCCTCGTCCTCGGATCGGGCCTGGTCAGCCTGTGCTTCGGAGTTTTTGTTTGTTACGACGTTGCCTTCGTCAACGGCCTCTTCACCGCCCACCCCCGCTGGACTCCGAGTTAGTACATAGCTGATTCTAGCTAACTGGGGTCGGAGCTTTAGCTCTGACATTAGGCCCTGAAAAAACAGCGGCTTCAGCCCATGAGGAACTGATTTTTGTGTCCCGCACGGAGTTTCTTCATCCCGCCCTATCCGCCTTCCCCGGCAAACACATGACCGTCGCCAACATCGTCGCGCAATGCACTTCCTTGCCGTTCTTCTTCGCGTGCACATCCGCGGCGCACACTTTCAACGTTTT
>DATDNK010000370.1:0-4542 GCA_036518275.1 Candidatus Acidiferrum sp. | reverse complement strand
CGCGAGAGGAGAATAATGAGAGAGAGATGGTGTTGGACCGCGAGCGGCTGCATTCCCCGCTGGTCCTTCGCAACTGGCGCCCTGGGGACCGGTTGCGCCCTTCCGGCCATCAGAACGCCCACAAGCTGAAGAGCTTGCTGAATGAAAAGCACATCAGCCGCTGGGAGCGGGAGGGCTGGCCGGTGTTGACCAGCGATGAAGTTCTCGTCTGGGCTCGCGGCTTTCCAGTGGCGGCGGACTTTGCAGCGGATGAGAGGACCCGCTCGGGGATTGTGATTGTTGAGGAAAAGCTTTGAGCGCGCGGAAAGGGGCAACTTATTCCGCTGGGCGCATCGCTTCTCGCGTTACGGCGCTGGGAAAAGCAATCTCCCGCGAATATAGGGGCCGCCGGCTGGATGTAATCGTGACTTTGGATCGCGGCTTCGTTTTCGCAGCCGATTTGATACGGCACATCGAGTGCCCGACGGTTTGTCATTTCGTTCGCGCGGATGTTCGGGACGTAAGTCAGGATGGCCATGCGCGTCGCGAAGTTTTGTTCGGCTCGCAGCCTGAATTAAGAGGGCGGGACGTCTTGGTAGTGGACGGAGTGCTTGAAAGCGGTGTGACGCAGGATTTTCTTCTGCGCCGCCTGGGAGAAAGCAGCCCGCGGTCCATTCGGCTGGCGGTCCTTTTGGACAAGCCGGCCAAGCGCCGCGTGGCCCTGGAGCCCGATTACTTTGGCTTCCGGACGGCATCTAATCAAGTATGGGTCGGGTATGGCCTGCCCGCCTCCAACGGCACAGGGAGAAATCTACGGCAGCTTTCTTCAGGAACGAACAACACATCGAGGAAAAGTGGCAAACGACGAAAAAAGGAAGCAAAATAGAAGCAGGTCGCGTCGCGTTTAAGGATGTGAGGGAAACGTGAATTCCAGTTCCACGGTAAAGACAATTCTCTTCTGGATGTCCATCGTCTTGCTGGGCGTCATGCTTTGGAGGTTGGTCTCCGCCAATGGCGGACAGGCCCGTGAAGATCAACCCAGCTACAGTGAGTTCATGGCCAGGGTCGAGGCGGGTGACGTCAAAGAGGTGACCATGTACCTCGGCCAGGTCAGTTACGACCTCCAGGGCGAGTACATTCGGCCGCAGAATCGCAAATTTCAGGTGACTATCGCCAAAGAAACCGCACCGGAAGTCACCAAGGCGTTGCGCGACAAGGCCGTGCAGGTCAAGGTCAAGGAAGTTCGTAGTGCCGACTGGGTTCTGCTTCTTCTCAACGGTCTCCCGCTCCTTCTCCTCGTAGGGTTCTGCTTGTTCCTGATGCGCCAGATGCAAGCCGGTGGAAACAAAGCTCTCAGTTTCGGCAAGTCGCGCGCGCGCTTGCTTTCCGCACAACAGAAAAAAGCCACCTTCAAAGATGTTGCTGGAACGGATGAAGCCAAGGAAGAACTGCAAGAGATCATTGAATTCCTGAAAGACCCCCAGAAGTTTCAGAAACTGGGCGGTCGCATTCCCAAAGGCGTTTTGCTGGTTGGCCCCCCAGGCACGGGCAAAACACTTCTTGCGCGCGCCATCGCCGGCGAAGCCAACGTTCCGTTCTTTTCCATTTCCGGCTCGGATTTCGTAGAAATGTTTGTTGGCGTTGGCGCGAGCCGCGTCCGCGACCTTTTCGAGCAAGGCAAGAAGAACGCCCCTTGCATCATCTTCATCGACGAAATCGACGCTGTCGGACGGCACCGTGGCGCTGGTTTGGGCGGCGGGCACGACGAGCGCGAACAAACGCTCAACGCCCTGCTCGTCGAGATGGACGGTTTCGAGTCCAATGAAGGCGTAATCCTTATCGCCGCAACCAACCGCCCTGACGTTCTCGATCCAGCGTTGCTTCGCCCCGGCCGCTTTGACCGCCGCGTGGTGGTCGCGCGTCCCGACGTAAAAGGCCGCGAAGAAATTCTACGTGTCCACACGCGCAAAGTGCCCATCGGCGACGACGTCGATCTTTCGATCATCGCTCGCGGCACTCCGGGCTTCTCCGGCGCGGACCTCGCGAATCTCGTCAACGAAGCCGCACTCTGGGCGGCGCGCCAGAACCGCAAGTTCGTCACCATGGCCGATTTTGAGATGTCCAAGGACAAAGTCCTCATGGGCGTCGAGCGCAAGTCCATGATTCTTTCCGACGAGGAAAAGAAGGACACTGCGTACCATGAAGCCGGCCATGCGCTCGTCGCAGCCATGACTCCGGGCGCCGACCCCGTGCACAAAGTCACCATCATTCCGCGAGGCATGGCGCTTGGCCTCACGATGCAGTTGCCCGAAGCCGACAAGCACACCTACACGCGCGAATACCTCGAAGCCATGCTCGCTGTGCTGATGGGCGGCCGTTCCGCGGAAGAAATCTTCCTCGGTCACATCACCACCGGCGCTGGCAACGACATCGAGCGCGCCACGGACATCGCGCGCAACATGGTCTGCGAATGGGGCATGAGCGAACTCGGCCCGCTGGCCTACGGCAAGAAAGATGAAGCCATCTTTCTTGGCCGCGAAATCGCCCAACACCGCGATTTCTCCGAAGACACCGCCGTGCAAATTGACAAGGAAGTGAAGCGTATCGTCAACGCGGCCTACGACAGAGCCCGAAAAATGCTTTCCAACAATCGCGATGTTCTCGAACGAGTTGCACAGGCTCTGCTCGAACGCGAAGTCATTGACGCCGCCGAAGTGAAGATGCTCATGGAAGGCAAGCCGCTTCCGGAGAAGCCGCGCACACCGCCTCCGCAAGCTCCGCCAGCGCCAAGCGTGGATCCCAAGACAGTACGGCCGGAGTTGCGGCCGGCACCTGGCTTCACCCGCGGCGAAAACCCCGCCAAAGCGTGACACGCTTAGGCGCGCGGGGAGTAGGAACTACAAGTACTGACTGGCCGAAGAACCGGCAATTGCGAGTGCGGGCTTTCCACTCATTATTGAGCGTTTAGCCTCGATCAAATCCAGCAGAATAAATATGTTGGGTACTTTCTTGGCCGCCACGGCTATGTTGTCCAGCCATTTCCCTTCGGCTTTGATGCGCAACATCGCACCGTCGATTTTGCATTTCACAAGCGCCGGGTAGGGAATGGGCTCTTTGGATTTCCAGATTACGCCGGAGGGCGAGAGCGAAATCTTCCCGAAAGGAACCGTTCCGCCAGAGTCTAGAATTCGCTCGGCATCCTGGCGCAGCCGGGGGTTAACGGCTGCTAAGGCCAGCCGCACCACCTCCTCGACATCGCGAATATTCGAATTAATTTTGATTTTCTGCGGCCCGATCAATTCAAACGAACGGATCATCTTGTTGTTGCTGCGGGCCATTGCCGCTATAAGCCATCCGATAAGTCCGAAATGTGCTCCCGCGTTCATGGGCTGCTGCCCGTAGCGGGTCTCCGTAATTTCGTCCCAGCGAAGATCCTTTTCCCTGAAAGGAGACTTATAGCAGATCCCTTCATCGTGAATAGTGACTCTTGTTTTCGTCCACCACCAGGCGTAGGCAAACAATACTCCGAACACCGCTGTAAAGAATGCCAAACCCGGCTCCACTTGGCGGCTCTGATAGTAATCGTACGCTGCCCAAACAAGCAGGGGAGCAAACACTACGGCGGTTAGAATAAGCCATGAGAATGTGTATCGGAACGTGTTTCGAGGGGGCGAAATAAACATGGATGCACCTCAAAGGAAAGCTATTGTTCTCATAGAATCCCTTTTATGAGCGAATCTGTCACTCGGCCAAAAATGATGTGTGGCTTGAATCTAAACTGGCGGCACGACACCTTCATCGGACGCAGGCGTCACCCCTCCCATGCGTTTCACACTCAGCGCGAAGGAAGTGTAGAATACGGCCATGGGAAAGCAAGGCGAAAACTTAAGCGTGACGTGCCCCTGCTGTCAGGCAAAGCTCGTCGTTGATCCGATGTTTGGGACAGTGCTTTCTCACGAAGCTCACGTCAGACCCGGGCCTGACGTGGACCTCACCAAGGCGTCGGATATCCTCGAAGAGCAAAAGCGGCAACGCGAGGACAAATTTGCGGATTCCTTCTTCCAGGAAACCCACAAGGAAGACATACTGGCCAAGAAATTCGAAGAAGCAATGAAAAAGGCCAAGGACGCCCCGGCTGGCAAGCCCATTCGCGATTTTGACCTGGACTAATAAGCCGCTCGCGCCTCTGTTTTTGTATTTCATGGAATTCACAAAATTGATTTGACCTTAGGTCTGGGTCTGTCTAACCTGACACAGTTTCTCGACATCCAACAACTTCTATGATCCACATGTGCCAATTTCGCCTGCACCGGAACGGCAGCTGTCCGTGTTGCGTTCATTTTAGCGAATCGGTGCGTGGAGGCTGATGGCGTAGAACATAGTCTCTAAGTTCTCCTCGGAACGGCCACCGTCAGATTCGCATCTGGCAGTGGCCGTTTTTGTTTTTGGACTTCAAAAAAGATTCAGGAGAATCCAGTGAAACTCGCGTTCAGAATGCTCGCTCTGAGTTGCTCCGTACTTCTGCTAGTTCTGCCGACAGATGCGCGGCCGGATGACCGCTCA
>DATDNK010000369.1:0-4184 GCA_036518275.1 Candidatus Acidiferrum sp. | reverse complement strand
GAACAATCCGCCGAAGGCCGCAAAGAAAATCAGCAGCGCGCAACGCTCGTCGAAATGCACCGCGAGGCGCAATCGTTCTTCGTCAAGCAACTCGAAGGCACGCTCGAAGGCAAAGCGGCGCGCGCGTATCTTGAGGACCGCAGCCTGGACAAAGACGCCGTCGCGCGCTTCGGAATCGGCTACGCGCCGAGCGGCGGCGACCTTCTGCTGCGCCACCTCAAATCAAGATATTCCGAGAAGCTGCTGACCGAATCAGGGCTCATCTCCCGCGACCAGGGTGGCAAGCTCTTCGATCGCTTTCGTCGGCGCATCACCTTCCCCATTGCCAACGAATCCGGAAAGATCGTCGCCTTCGGCTGCCGCGCGCTCGGCGACGACCAGCCCAAGTACCTGAACTCCCCGGAATCGCCTATCTACTCGAAGAGCAACGTGCTCTATCACCTGGACCGCGCCAAAGAAGGTATCCGCCGCCAGGACTTCGTGATCCTGGTGGAAGGCTACATGGACGCCATAGCCGTGGCGCGCGCCGGCATCAGCAACGTGGTGGCCAGCTGCGGAACCAGCCTCGCCGAGCAGCAAATCAAGTTGCTCGGCCGTTTCACCAAGCGCGTCATCGTGAATTACGATCCCGACGCCGCCGGGCAATCCGCCACCGAGCGCTCGCTGTCACTTCTGCTGGAACAGGATTTCGAGGTGCGCGTCCTCGCGCTTCCTCCCGTCGGCGACCCGTCTGCAGGTCAGGCAGGCAAGAAAGCCGATCCCGACCTGTACATCCGCGAAAAAGGCGCCGAGGAATATCAAAAGCGGCTCAAGGAAGCGCCGTCGTTCGTGGATTATCTGATCACTCGCGCGCGCCAGATGGACCTGAGCAGCGGCGAAGCCAAAACGCGCGCGGTGAATTTCCTCCTGCCCTACGTCCAGAAAATCCCGAATCGCATCTTGCGTTCCGAGTGGGCCACGCGCATCGCCCAGCAGCTTCGCCTCGAAGAGCCTGTGTTGCGCGCGGCCCTCAGCAAAGCGGCCGCGGAACGTCGCAGCGAACTGAAGCTCCAGCCGCAGCTCATGGGCAAGGCGGCCAAGCCGGTCGAGCGCCGGCTGATTCGCATGCTCGCGGAAGCCGAAGGCTTCCGCCAGGAGCTTGCGCAGCGGCTCCAGAACGCGCGGCTCTACCAGGGCCTCGAGACCGAGAAGATTTTCGCCGCGCTGGTTAACGCCAACCTCTCCGGCCAGCCCGTGCAGGCCACCGAAGTGGCAGCGGTGCTGGAAGAGCACGACCGGCGGCTGCTCTTCGAGACTCTGTTTGAAGAAGCTAGTGAACCGACTTGGGAGGAAGCCCTGAGCTGTGTCGAGACTCTCCAGCATCGCCAAGCCGAGCAGGAACTCGCCGAAGTCCAGCGCAGCATCGAAGCCAATCCCGCCGGCCCGGGCCTGCGCGACCTGCTCACCCGCAAGCAGGAACTCATGCGCCGCCTCGCCTCCTCAAGATAGGTTGACTGCCTCACGGGTCTAAGGTATGGCGAGACTCAGCCATTTGCCCTTTCCTCCTGCTAACCCGTCCTCCTTTCATGCCTGCCAGCTATGGGTTTGCCTCAGATTTGACACGCTTTCTTTGCCCTTTTGTTTTCAACAACTTCCAACAATCGAATTTTGTAACTCTCTTTGTCTTGATAACCATACGAAATTGCCCGAGGTAGGTATACCCATCCTCTCTGGAGTGACCGACGCGAAGACCAACCTCGCGCGGGTCACTCGATTTGCCGCACGGGTTTCTGAAAGGCAGCTCCGGCGGCAGCGATCACCATCGCTGCGCCAGCGAACAGGAACATGAGTTTCAGGTTCCAGGCTACCAGGAACCCGGCAACTCCCAGGGAGATGGGAGCCAAGCCGTAGACGGCAAGCATGAGCACGCTGGAGACTCGCCCGCGCACGGCGATATCAATGCGCTGCATGGCCCAGGCGCTGATATGGACATTGAGCAGACCCGCCGCCGCGCCCATCACGACGAGAATTGCGGCGGCGCTCCAGGTTCGTTCTGCCAGAGCGATGGAGCTCAAGCAAAGACCCAACACCAGCGCAACAAGAGGAATCAAGACACCGCGCTTGCGGATCTTCCACAGCCCAGCGAGCACCGCGCCCAGGAGGCTTCCGGCAGCAAGCGAGGAAATTAGCGTGCCATAGGCCGCGGGTGAGCCGAGCCTCGTTTTGGCGAAGTACGCGAGACCAACGACGACAGGCCCGGAAACGCAGAAGTTCATAACGGTGGCCAGCAACATCAAGGAGCGCAGCGGCACATCTTTTGCAACGTAGGAGATGCCTTCCGCGATGGAGTGCCACATCGCTTTCCGGGCGGGAGTCTTGGGAGGATCGGGCAGTTTCCAGAGCGCCCCGATGATGAACAGAAAACTGATGGCGTCCAGGAAGAAGGCCCAAGCGACGCCCAGCGCCTGGATCACAAAACCGGCGGGGACTGGACCAACAATGGTGGTCAGCTGCGCCGTGCTCTTGCTGACAGAGGACGCCGGCACGAGCTGCTCGCGCTTAACGAGCGAGGGCATGTACGCGGATTGCGCGGGAGCATCGAATGCATCGGCTACGCCGAAGGCAAACGCGAGAGCATACAGCTCCCAGGTCTGCAAAACGCGCAGCCAGACGAGCAGGCCAATCACGGTGACACAGATCGTCCGCGCTGTGGCGGTGGCCATCATGATTTTGCGCGCGGACATGCGGTCGCTGACGGCGCCGCCCATGAGCATCAGAACGGCTCGCGGGATTGCGCCAGCCATCATGATCGCGCCCATGGCCACGGCCGAGCCCGTCTGCTGCAATACCAGCCAGGGCAAGGCCACGAAGTAGAACTGGTCTCCCAGGAAGGAGATCGTTCCGCCAATGAGCCACAGGCGGTAATGCGGGTTTTTGAGCGGATGCTCGAGGGTTGGCGCGGAAACAGAGGCGGCGGTAAGGGTTGCCGAAGCCATAAGAATCTCTCCTTTGCAGCGCAGCGGAGGAGCAAGCCGGGAAAGGGCATGCCGGTCCGCGCTGGCTGACTGCGCGTTAAACGTAAATGCAAATTTACATTTACATTCTACATCTTGTCAAGTAAAATCTTTCCGACCTGATATAAAGGAGGGCCATGGCCAAAAACTCGCTGGCACCTCAACAGGCCCGCAGCCGCGAATCCCTGCGAAAGCTCTTGAAAGCAGCGGCGGAGGTGCTCGGGCAACACGGAGTCGAGGGCGCCACGATTCCCCGAATCGCTCAGCACGCGGGGCTGACGCCGGGAGCCGTGTACCGCCGCTTTCCGGACAAGGATGCTTTGCTGGAGACGGTGATCCTCGGCATCCTGGAGCGTCAGGATGAAAGACTGCGCATGGCCTTGACGCCGGAGATGGCCAGCCAGATTCCGCTGGCGGTGTTCGCCGAGCACCTGATCAGCAACATGCTGATCAGTTACCGCGCCAGCGCAGGGTTATTGCGCGCGGTGCGGCAGTTCTTGCAGGGGCGCGACGAGACGGCCTTCTATAAGAAGGCCGCCAAACAAGAGATGCGTGCCTTCAAGTACATGATGGAGTTGTTTCTGGTTCATCGGAAAGAGATACGCCACCGCGACCCACAGGTGGCGGTGGCTTTCGCGCTGGTGACGCTGAGCAGCACGTTGATCGAACTGATTCTGGTAGACCACGATTTGAGGTGCTGGCAGGAGGTGATCCCGAAAGATGACCAGACGCTGAAGCGCGAACTTCTGCGCAATTTTCTCAGCTACTTGGGCGTCGAACCGAAGAGCGGCTAGATAGCGCGTTGGCCATCGTCACGCTGGGATGTTTTCGTTGCCTTGAACGAAAATGGCCAACCGCACGCCGAAATCAGTCCTTCTTGGCGGATGAAAAGAGGCTCAATTGGGTGCGACAGCACAAGGACTTACGGGCGCGCTTCCGATGCTTTCCCGTCGGCAAGAAATGAAATGAATGGAGGCTGTGTTTTTCTACACATCTCCACGAATTAAGAGATTGACGCGAAGGGACTTAAGCGTGTAGCGTAACAGGGTTTGGCGAGTAACGGTTTTGCCGTTAAATGCATCTATATTTGTGTACTTAGCGGCAGGGGCCGAGCCCCAGAAGTGCGGAATACGGGCGACGCACGGGGCCGGCGGCGAATGAGCGCGCGGCACAGAAGGATTCAAACAAAAA
>DATDNK010000368.1:0-4429 GCA_036518275.1 Candidatus Acidiferrum sp. | reverse complement strand
CGTGGCCGACGCAGCCGCGGCTGCTGCGCAATACCTGGCGGAATTTCTACACGCCGGATCGCCGGGATGTTTGGGCAGGATTCCGCACCTGCCGGGCGTAACAGCAGTAAGTGAAGATCATCCTAGTCACGCCGGCCCCCGCACAGATCCACACCGGAAACCGGACCACCGCGGATCGCTGGGCACGGTTGCTGAGAGAATTGGGGAACGAAGTCGGCGTCCTGGAGGGCTGGAACGGCGAAGAATGCGACCTGCTGATTGCGTTGCACGCGCGGCGCAGCTTTCCTTCGATACAACGTTTTCGCGATGCGCACCCGCGCGCCCCGCTGGTTCTCGCACTGACCGGCACGGACGTTTACGGCGGGCTGGAGAAGAGCGCGGAAGCAAAGCATTCGCTGGAGCTGGCTACCAGGATTGTTGTCCTGCAAGAGCTCGCCGTCGAGACTGTTCCGGAAAGCGCGCGGGGAAAAACCCGCGTGATTTATCAATCGGCTGAACGCCTCTCGATGCCTCCGCCGCGGGAAGAGCGGTGTTTCCAAGTGTGCGTGCTGGCGCATCTGCGATCCGTCAAGGACCCGCTACGTGCAGCGTATGCCGTACGCAAGCTGCCGTCTTCGTCGAGGATTCTGGTGAAGCACGCCGGGGCAGCGCTGGAACCGGAATTTGAGAGTGCGGTGCAAGCGGAACAGCGGACGAATCCGCGCTACCGGTGGTTGGGGCCTGTGACACACGAGGAGGCTATGGATCTGCTCGCCCGCTCGCACTTGCTGGCGCTCACGTCAAAGCTCGAGGGCGGCGCCAACGTTGTCAGCGAAGCGATCGCGGTTTCCACGCCGGTCATTTCATCGCTTATACCCGGTTCGGTCGGCATTTTGGGAAAGGATTATCCGGGATACTTTCCGGCCGGCGACAGCGCTGCCCTGCGAGAACTGCTGAAGCGCGCGGAATCCGACGATGGATTCTACCGGGACCTACAACAATGGATCGCAAGGCTGCAACCGTTGGTAAGCGCGGAGCGCGAGCGCGAAACCTGGCGAGCTTTGCTGAACGAACTCAGCTGAGGATTGCGGCTGTTCCACAATTCTCGGCTTTGAGGACCATCCCGCACCGCCAGCGGACCCATCGTCGCTTATCCGCAACTCACTCTTTACCTGCCTTCTCAGCTTGACATAGGCGCACACGCGTTGTTAACTCGGCGCGCGAGGAGGTCCCTCATGATACGGAGAGCGCGTTTAATTGAGATCCTGACCATAATCGGTTTTTTGGCGGCATTGATCCTTGGCTCTGCGCCGTCGATGCGGGCGCAAGATGCTTCGCACAAGCTCACCGCCATGGACGAGTTTCAAATCCAAACGCCCACGGACCCGCAAATCTCTCCCGACGGCAAGAAAATTGTTTATGTGCGGCGGTTTAACGACGCTGCGACCGACAAACGCTATTCGAATTTGTGGATCATCAATTCGGATGGCACAGAACACAGGCCCCTGACCACAGGTAACCGCAGCGATTCGTCGCCGCGCTGGTCGCCGGATGGAACGCGCATCGCGTATCTTTCCGACGCTGACGGCAAAACGCAGGTTTATATCCGCTGGATGGACACCGGCCAAACCGCGCGCATTACCAATCTCGAAGATTCGCCGGAGGCGATTAACTGGTCGCCGGACGGAAAAATACTGTCGTTCTCCTCGCTCGTTTCCGGCAAAGGCCCCCACATTGCTGATTTGCCTGCGCCGCCAATGGGAGCGAAGTGGGCTGATCCGCCAAAGGCCTACGACCGCCTGGTGTATCGCTTCAATGGCGCGGGCTATCTCAAGCCCGGCTACCTGCAAGTGTTCGCGGTCAGCGCGGATGGTGGTGCACCAAGGCAGGTCACCAACGGCAATTTCCCGAATGGCGGAAATGAACTAGAAGGACCAGCGCGGGCGGAATGGACTCCGGACGGCAAGTTCCTCATTATTTCAGCGAATCGCCATCCGGAATCGGACCATGCTTACTTCGATACCGAAGTCTATGAATTCAGTGTGGCCGATGGCGCGTTGCGTGCGCTGACGAATCGAAAAGGCCCGGACAATTCGCCGGTGGTCTCGCCGAATGGAACAAAGATCGCGTACACCGGATTTGACGACCGGCTCCAAGGCCATCAAACCACAAAGCTGTATTTGATGAACCGCGACGGCACCGGCTCGCACTCGATTTCCGACAAACTGGACCGCGACATCCATAGCCCACAATGGGCGCCAGACAATAGCGGAGTGTACTTCCAATATGCCGACCAGGGCGACACGAAGATTGGGTTCTGCTCCACCGACGGGAATTGCAAAAAGCTCGCGGACCACGTTGCTTCAACAACGAGTGCCTACGGCGGCGGCTCATTTTCCATCGCGCGGACCGGATTGATTGCCATGACCTACGGCCGCACGGACGATCCCGGGAACATCGCCATCGTCAACAACGGCGCGATGAAAGTCCTCACCTCTTTGAACGAACAGTTGCTGGCGCAAAAGAAGCCCGGCCACGTGGAAGAAATCTCGTATGAGTCATCGAAGGACAAGCGCAAAATCCAGGGCTGGATCGTGCATCCGCCGGATTTCGACGCTTCGAAAAAATATCCGCTCATCCTGGAGATTCACGGCGGACCGTTCGCGGATTACGGCGACCGCTTCGATTTCGAGAAGCAGGTGTGGGCGTCGATGGGGTATGTGGTGCTGTACACGAATCCACGCGGCAGCACCAGCTACGGCGAGGAGTTCGCCAACCTGATTCACCACGCGTATCCCGGCGACGATTTCGATGATTTGAACAGTGGCGTGGACGCGGTCGTTGCGAAAGGCTATATCGACACGAACAATCTATTTGTGACCGGCGGCAGCGGGGGTGGCGTGCTTACCTGCTGGACCATCGAGCACACCGAGCGCTTCCGCGCGGCGGCTTCGCTCTATCCGGTCATCAACTGGTACAGCTTCGTGCTGACGTCCGACATCCCGTTTGTTACGCAATACTGGTTCCCTGGCAATCCATGGGAGAACACGGAGCAGTACATGCAGCGGTCACTCACCAATCTCGTCGCCAAGGTCAAGACGCCGACACTGGTGATGACGGGCGAAGCCGACTATCGCACGCCGATTTCCGAGGCAGAGCAGTTCTACGAGGCGCTGAAGCTGTTGAATATCGACGCAGTGCTCGTGCGCGTTCCAGAAGAGCCACACGGAATCAGCCGGCGGCCGAGCCACCACATCGCAAAGATGCTGTACGTAGCGGGGTGGTTCGATCAGCACAAGGCAAAGTAGCGCGGGTTTCGCGCAGGTTCCTTCGAGGCGCCGGTTCGCGTGTTGTTCTGAGCCCACCCGATTAAGGATAGGCGAAGAATCCCAACTGTGAGTTTAAGCACAGCGCATCACTTGGTCTGGCCTTTGGGCCTTCGGCAAGCCTGAGCGTGCAGAGCGATCGGCGTTTATGTTGTGTTTATGTTTTTAGGTTTAGAAGTAATTGGCTTCGCAGCCTGCGACAAAGACTGCAGAACAAGAGGGAATAGATCATGCGTATTAAACTGCATTTTCTCGGACTGACTGTTTTAGCCTCACTTGTGACTCTTCTGGGAATCGCATTGCATTCACTCTCGGCTGCACCTCCGCCCGGCGCCTCCGGCTACAAGGTCATTAAGACGGTCCCGCTCGGCGGGGAGGGCGGATGGGATTACGCGTATGTGGACAGCGACGCTCGCCGCGTGTACATCTCGCGGGGAACGCACACTGTCGTCATGAACGCGGATACCTACGCTGTGGAAGGCGATATTCCGGATACGCAGGGCGTGCATGGCATCGCCATCGCCACTGAACTTGGGCGCGGCTTCACCAGCAACGGACGTAGCAACGACGTCACGATTTTCGACCTGAAGACTCTGAAGCCAATCGGCAGAGTCCAGACCGATGCCAACCCGGACGCCATCGTCTACGAGCCGGTCAGCAAACGCGTATTCACGTTCAACGGCCGCGGCAAAAACGCCACCGCAATCAACGCGGCGGATGGCACGGTTGCTGGCACAATTCCCCTGGGCGGCAAGCCTGAGTTCGCAGCCGTAGACGGGAAGGGCACGATCTATGTGAACAACGAGGACACCTCGGAGCTGCATCATCTCGATGCGCAGAGTCTGAAGGAACTCCACAAATGGTCTCTCGGGCCGTGCAAATCGCCGTCCGGCCTCGCGATGGACACGAAGAATCGCCGGCTCTACTCTGTGTGCGATGACAAAGTCTCCGTGGTGGTGAATGCCGATACAGGCAAAGTCGTGGCCACGCCCGAAATCGGCAACGGCCCCGACGCCGCCGCTTTCGATCCTTCAACGAATGACTTTTTTGCTTCTTGCGGTGAAGGTGTTCTCACGGTGATTCATGAGGATTCGCCCGACAAATTCACCGTCGTGGAAAACGTT
>DATDNK010000367.1:0-12497 GCA_036518275.1 Candidatus Acidiferrum sp. | reverse complement strand
GAGGGTCGAGGACTAGGGCCTGTGAGCCGCGATTGGTAACCCGAGAGAGAGCCAGTCAGCCCTGCGTTTGTCCCCCCACCCCTAGTTTTTTCGTAACGATGTGATTCTGAAGAGGTTAAGGAAGAGGGGGCTGCTAACGATTTGATTTGGAAGGGGTTATTACTTGCGCGAGGGAATGGCAAAAGGCTTGGAACACTCCGAGTCGGGAATTGGAGGGACTCATTCGGCGCTGATTTTGAGAAAAACACAAAACAGCATAGCATACCGCCGAGTAACCGTCAAGGAATATTATTGAATGACTATCATTCGAATGAGTTTCCAAGCTGTATGTGAATGAGCAAGAGAGACTTACATCGATCAGAGGTCAGAAAATCTAGGCGAGGTAGTCGTGGTGACGTCTCGGGTTATTGAGGGTTCTGCGGAGGTGGAGGCGCTTGTGTACTCGGCCCGCCGGACTCGCGCTTCTTTTTCAGGCGTTCCTGAAGGCGTTGCGCCGTTTCATCCTTTAGTTTCTGGAACGTAGCAAATGCTTTTTGGGCGTCTTCGATGCGGTGTAACCTCCGGTAAACGACGCCAAGTTGATACCAAGCTTGCTGAATGATCTCAGTGTCGGTATCGGGTGCAGAAATGGCACGATTGAAGGCTTCGGCAGCCGCGGCGTTGTTCCCGAGCTCCATCTCAGCGCGCCCGAGGTAGTACGCAGAATCCTTGAGCCTAGGGTCCTGCTTTACTGCTCCTTCGATCAACTCTTTGCTCTTGGCGCCTTCACCACGCTCCACTTGAAGCGTCCCCAGTTTGTAGCGGGCTAGCACGTTGTTCGGGTCGATTTCGAGCTCTTTGTTCAACTGTGCTTCTGCCAAGTCTGGCTTGCCTGCCTTCAGGTACTCGGTTCCCAATTTTTCATGCAATCCTGACTGTTTGGGTGCAAGTTGGATGGCGGCTTCGTATTCTGCAATCGCATCTTCGTGGCGGTCAGCTTCTGCATCGGCCTCCGCCAGTACTTGATGCACTCGCCAGGACTTAGGATCGCTTTGGAACATTTTTTCGTAGCTTTCCTTGGAGACGAGGAGATGGGCCCGCCCGCGGTGGTAAAGAATGTCTACGTTTTCAGGAGCGAGTTGGGCGGCCTTATCCAGAGCTGCGGCGGCTTCCTCGGGATTCTCAACGGCGAGTTGGGCAATACCAAGCCACATCCAGGCATTGGCATCCGACGGGTTTCCCTTGATTTCAAGTTTCAGTGCCCCAATGGCGGGTTGGTACTGATTTAAGCGGTAGTGAGCGATTCCCAGGAAGAGATTCGCCCCAGGCAAATGCGGATTCAATGCCAGGGCTTTCTTAAAGCTCGCAACGGCATCTTCAAACTTTCCCTGCTCCTCACGCACCAAGCCGAGATTGAAGTGCGCGCCTGCGAATGCGGGCTGAGACCGCGTAAGGGCTTCGAACCCTGCGGCGGCTTCATTCAAACGGCCTTCACGAAGTGCAGCATTTGCCTGGCGGAGAAGCTGATTTGTGTCTGCTCCACCTTGAGCGAGGACTGGGCTAATCAGAAGGCAGAGGATAAAGACCAATAGCACTCCCGCCCAGATCGCGGACAGCCAGAAACCAAAAAGGTTGCCGGCGCCAGCGGGAGAAGATAAGTCGGGTCTCTGGCTTGAATACATATCTGAATTCTATGCCTTGCGTGGAATGCGGACAAATGCGCCAATAAAAAATCCTCCCACGAGTATCAGTGGGAGGATCTGGAATGCAAACCGATAGGCGTCAGAATTCGTACCGCAAAGAAAGCTGTAAGGTCCTTTGCGGGTTGATGGTGAAGGAGCTAACACCAAAGGTAGTGTCTGTAATTCCGGTGTCGGGCCTGCCAAAGGTGTGACGATTAAAAGCGTTAGGAAGTTCTACTTTGAGAATCAGCATATGAGACTCAAAGACAGGAGTACGCTTGATAAGCGAAAAATCCTCGTTGAAGTAACCTTGACTTCGCACTGCTGCGGTAATTCGAGGCATGTTTCCGAATAAGTACGGGCCAGCTTGGCCGTTCTTAGGAGCGAAGTTCTGATCGAAGAAGGCGCCGCAATTGAAGTAAGTAGCGGCGGGGGCGGCGGGACCCGTAAAGGTTCCATTGTTGTTGCCAACACAGCCTAGAGACGGCGAGGTTGGGTCAGGAAAGCCCTGGCATTGTGGTAGCGACCCAGGAGGGTTCGCATTAGCACACTGGCTTTGGATCGTAAGGAAGTCCGGTCCATTAAATTTGCCAGCAGTTGAACTCAGGAATGACTGGCCGGCAACATGGTTATAACGGATGCAGCCGTCGTAACCAGGTATCAACCCTCCCTGGCATCCGAAGATAGTAGGCTGTCCGCTCTGGTAGCGCTGGACGCCACCGATCTGCCATCCACCGACCACTTTATCGACTGCACCTCCGTGGCTAAGGAGTTTCTTTCCCTTGCCGAAGGGCAGTTCATAGATATAGCTGACTACAAAAGTATGAGGAATATCTTGAATGCTATAACTCTTCTCTTGGTTCAGGTTATACGTATTTTGAACTCCGCTGGAGAAGGAAGCAAAGATGGGCATGGCACTATCTGCGTCCGTAAGGGTTTTGGAGAAGGTGTAAGAGGCCAAGAGGTTGAGCCCGTTGTGAAACCGGCGCTCGACCTTGGTCAAAAGAGCGTTGTAGGTGGATTGCCCGAGATTCTCGAGGCAGCAATCGGTGTTTATGGACTGGTATTGGGGGAAGGGGCGCAAGGCTTGAGCGATCGTCCCCGGACCGTAAAGCGCTTCGAATCCCGAAAAAGGAGGGTTAATCCCAAGGCTCGTCGCCGTGCTGCTATTTATATTCTGGCTGAGGGCGCTACCCAATGAAAAGAATTGGGGGTTGAGATTATTGATTTCGGCCACGGATGAGCGCAACCGCGTTGCGTGGGTCCCAACGTAGCCGACGCTGAGGATCAAATCGGGAGCCAGTTCGCGCTCGATCTCAAAGCTCCAGTTCTGGACCATCCCCGGCCGTCCATAGTTCGGCGCGACATAGGTTATGCCACCGAAGCTGCCTCCTCCCTGGCCATTTAGCTGTGCAGGGTCTCGGTTAGGAGGCGGCGGAATCGATGGGATACCCGTGCTTAAGAGAACCTTGGGCGTATAGTTGTCGCCAGAGTTAAAGTCTCCCGAAGCCTTGTCGCCGTCGATCAGGGATTGCCCGAAGTCCCCGTAGGTTAGCCCAGCATAGAAAATGCCGTAGCCACCGCGGACGACCATTTTGCCGAACCTCCCAAAAAGATTATCCGGAGCATAGGCAAACCCGAGACGAGGACCGAAGTCTTTGTGATAGGTGTTGGCGGCAATTGCTGCCTGTCCGAAGATGAGAGCCCCGGGTATCGTGGGAGAAATAGGGACGGCGGCGTTACCGGAGTTCGGGGCCGTGGGATCGAAGACGGATTGGAAATTATGAGCTTCGTGGCGCGGAGTCTCAACATCGTAGCGCAGACCGACATTCAGCATCAGGTTTCTACGGACTTTGAAATCGTCCTGAACGTAGCCCCCGTAGTAGTTCTGAATGAACCGGGGTTGAACTGCAATGACCGCATACGTGGCCTCTTGTACCGCCCCAAGCAGAAAACTGGCGAATGGGTCACCTGTGGCATTCCCCTGCCCTGGCGTAAAGCCGGTCTGCCCGTTAAAGAAGGACAGGTTCGGTGATTCGTGCGAACGGTCTCTCAAGGAGTATTGGAAGGATCGCCAATCAAAGCCCACGCGAACGGAATGGGCCCCGTGAGTCCAGGATACGCTGTCAGCGAGAACCAGGCTGCTGACAAAATTGGCGTCATACTGGTTGCTGCTGAAACCAGCGTAGGAAATGTTGCCGCCGTTGAATTGCATAGGCGGGAATACCACACCGTGAAAACCGGTGAGGCCCAGCTTTGCAGGCCAATCCGTCCCGTTCACGCTGGTCGAAATGTTGTTGTTGTAAATGCGGTTAAGGCCCACGCTCAAATGATTCAGCAGGGTAGGTTTGGGGAAATAATCCCACCCGACACGGTAGTAGTCGCTGATGAAGGGATGCTGGGAGGCACCGTCGAGCGGAGTAGGCAATGAGGGGCTGGTGTTGAGGGATTCCTGGTCGCGGCGGCTTATGGAGAAGAACAGTTTGTTCCTGTCCGATATATTCTGGTCCATACGGCCAGTAATTGCGGTGTCCAGGATGGGAGTCACACTTGTGAACTTGAAGTTATTGAGGGGAACACCTGACCCAGGAATTGCAGTGGGGAGCAAGCCGATAACACTCTGCGCAAAGGACGTGATGTTAGTGATCTTGTTGCCCGGGAACGCTGTCCGGCAGGTCACGCCGTTAACGGTTTTCGTTGTAGTGGGATCGAAAATCTGGCCGTTCAACACTTGGCTCCCATCACATGGATTGATGAGGGGCGCGTTATTCACCATGATGGGCCCTCCCAGAAGAGCGGAAAAGTCGCCCTGTCGCTCGGCGGCGCTGGGAATTGTAGACACATTCGTTGCACCCTGCTTTTGACGAAACTGTTCAAAAGAGAAGAAGAAGAACGTCTTGTCATGCCCGTTGTAGAGCTTGGGAATCCACACAGGCCCGCCGAAGGACCCGCCATAATCATTCTTCTTATCGATGGGTCTGGGGGATCCGAAGAAATTGTTGAACCAGGTATTCGCGTCCAAATCCTCGTTGCGGAAAATGTCAAAGGCCGTTCCGTGATACGTGTTGGTGCCCGATTTTGTGCCAAAGCTCTCCACGCCGCCCGAGGTGCGGCCAAATTCTGCAGGAACGGTTGAGGTCGTGACCTTAAATTCCTGAAGGGCTTCGACCGACGGCGCAGTTTGGTCAAAAGAGGAACCGCTGTCCATGCGGGCAGTGCTCGCACCATCCAACAGGACCTCATTTCCAAAATTCTGCCCCCCTGCCAGCTTTGCTTCGAAAATGCCGTGGGGGTCGTCATTGCTGCCTGGCCCGGTCGTTCCAGGAGTCAGGAAAACAAAAGTCTCCGGCGAGCGTAAATGACTTTGTCCAGTGGAATCGATCGCCAACGGCAGATCCATGATCTGCCTGGTGCTTACAACAGTCCCGATGTCGGAAGTTTCGGTTTGCAGCGTCGGCACATCCGCATTGACGGTGAGGGTTTCCGTGACAGCCCCTGGCTGCAGGGTGACATCGAGAGACGAGGTTGTATTGATTTGAACGACGACGCCCTTCTGATCGGAAGTCTTAAAGCCGTTGGCAGAGACGGTGATGTTGTATGTCCCTAATTGAATGTCGGGAATTCGGTAGGATCCCGTGGCCGTTGATGTTGTCCTATAGACGGCGCCGGTTTCGACACCAGTAGCCGTGATTGTCGCTCCTTCGACTGCGGCACCAGATGAATCCAGAATCGTTCCCGCGATTGTGCCGCGACTGGATTGGGAGAGAGCGGGACCGGCGGTGGCGAGAATAAGTAAAACGAGAGAGAGGAATCGGGTCAAAGGCAAATACGGAGCACGGGCGAAAAAGCGGAATGGGACAGTTGCGAGACGTACAAAACGCATTGCTTGCCTCCTGGTCAGCCGCACCGAAGCTACCGACGCTATGAGAGCACCGAAATTCTCGACGTAATCAGCGCACCAAAAGGGCGAGGTGGGAAGCGGTTTGTCCTGCCCGGGCTGAAGCAAACGAGCGGATCGCACGCCTCGATGAAAGGCTGCGACCGGAGGGCAAAGACAAACGATTGTTCAGAGCATGCTCCCAGCGACCCCCAAACTTTGCAGACATTTGGCCTCATCAAAGAACAGTTGTCAAGAAGAAATTTTTTGCTTAAGGTTTAGACAAACGATTGTCTTGTGAGTTTTGTCACAAAGGAAGGCGGCGCGGGGCGGAATTGTGGTAATAGCCAATCGGCGATTCATCCCGCTGAAACTGCGGGATGGCGCAGAGTCGGCGATCCCCGGATTAGGTCAAGCCGGAATCCCCTGTTCAGGCTATGCTTATGCAGCCCTTGAAAGACGAAGAAGCGAAAAGAACGGGTCTAAAGACCCGCCACTACGACTTGAAGGGTGCATCTCACGAAGTTACGGGAGCGGGTCTAGGCTTCGGCGAGAGGCCTCGGACTAATAAGACCCGCCACTACAATTCGCACGAGGCGGGGGAAGGAATCGCAGAGTCAGCCGTGGCCAGCCGCAAGCAAAGCCAAGACGGCGGAGAGAGGCCCGTCAGCCTGAAGATTCTGGCGGACTATCTGGGATTGTGCCCGGCGACGGTGTCCGTGGTGCTGAATAATGTTCCGGGGCGGTCGATTCCGGCGGAGACGCGGGAGCGCGTGCGCGCGGCGGCGCGGAAATTCAACTACCAGCCGAGCCTGCTGGCGCGTTCGCTGCGAAAGCAGCGGACGTTCACGGTGGGCGTGCTGGTGCCGGAGCTGAGCGACGGCTACCACACCATGGTGATGAGCGGCATCGGCGATCACTTGATGCGCGAGGGCTACTTTTATTTCAGCGCGCATCACCGGCACAAGCCGGACATGATTGAGGAGTATCCGCGATTGCTACTGGGACGCGGTGCGGAAGGGCTGATTACGATTGATACGGCGCTGGCGCATTCGCTGCCAGTGCCGGTGGTGGCGGTGGCGGGACACCGAAAAATTCCAGGAGTGACGAACGTCGTACTGGATCACAAGCGCGCGGCGGAATTGTCGCTGCGGCATTTGCATCAACTCGGCCACCGGCAGATCGCATTCATGCGCGGGCAGCCGTTCAGCGCGGACTCGGATGATCGATGGAAGAGCATCGTCAGCGTGGCGCGCGAATTGGGCTTGGAAATTCGCGCGGACTTGACCATTCAGCTGGAGCGGGACCTGACTTCGCCAGAGCTAGGTTATCCCGTGGTGCAGGAGCTGTTGCAAAAGCGGCGGCGGTTCACGGCGATTATGTCGTTCAATGATATCGCCGCGATAGGAGCGATTCGCGCGCTGCGCGACGCGAATCTGCGCGTGCCGGAAGATGTGTCAGTGATTGGATTTGACGATATTCAGGTGGCGGCGTATCACACTCCGAGGCTGACGACGATTCGCCAGCCGCTGCACGACATGGGAGAAACGGCAGCGCGCATCCTGCTGCAGCGGTTGCAGGGATTCAAGGATTATCCGGAAGAGTTTGCGGTGCCGCCGGAACTGATTACGCGGGAAACGACGGCGGCGGTGAATCCGCGCAGCCGGCGGCGGTAGAATCTCGAAAGAACTTGTTTCGTTGGCAGGGAGTGCTGCAAGGACAAGAAGTTGTTGCGAGAATTGTTGCCGAAACAATTTTGCAAAGGATTGTGAAGATAAGGAGCGTTTGTTTATGAAACCGCGACTTCTGCTTTTCGCTTCGGCGCTGATGCTGCTCTCGCTAGGGGCGTGGGCGCATACGCACGCGAGAAAATTCCAAAGAGATCCATCTTCTAGTGCCGGGGAATCCGCCAAGGCGTTTCTTGGGCGCTGGGACTTGACGCTGAAGTCTGCGGATCGCGAGTACCCCTCGTGGCTGGAGTTGCGCCAGGAAAAGGGCTACTTGTATGCGGAATTCGTGGGGCGCTGGGGGAACGCGCGGCCGCTGCCGAAGGCGGAGCTTTCGAACGGAAAGCTGACCTTCGTTTCGCCTAAAGAAGAAGAAGGAGCGCAGGCGGACATGGTGTTTGAGGGCAGTTTGAACGGAGGGGTTTTGTCGGGCACGGTGAACGGGCCAGACGGCAAGACGTGGCGGTGGACGGGACAGCGGGCTCCGTCATTGGCGCGGACGAAGCCACCGAAATGGGGCAAGGAGATTCCCTTGTTCAACGGAAAAGATTTGACGGGCTGGAAAATGAGCGACCCAAACTCGGAGAAAGTCTGGAAAGTGGAAAATGGCGAGTTAATTTCGCCGGGGAACGGGCCGGAGCTGATTAACGAGGAGAAGTTCGAAGACTTCAAGCTGCATGTCGAGTTCAACTGCGGGGAGAACGCGAACAGCGGCGTCTATCTGCGCGGCCGCTACGAAGTGCAAATCGAAACTGACTCGATCGAGGAGCCACCGAGCCACCACATGGGAGGCGTCTACGGCTTTCTCGCTCCCACACCCGAGCTGCCGCGCAAGCCGGGAGCGTGGCAGACGTATGACATCACGCTGATTGGGCGAATGATAACGGTGGTGCAAAACGGGCAGACCATTATCAATAACCAGGAGATTCCGGGTATCACCGGCGGAGCGCTGGACAGCCATGAAGAATTGCCTGGGCCGATCTATCTTCAGGGCAGCGAAAAGGGTCGTGTGGCGTTTCGCAACATCGTTCTCACGCCCGCAGAAAAATAGTCGGTTCAGAAACAATGGACGCACACTGAGGATGCACGGCAGCGGAGAACTCCGAAGAACTCCACGATGAAGAAATGACGTGCCGGCGCGGCATTCGCCGCACCTTGTGCTAGAATTTATTTACTGCGCGCCCTTAGCTCAGCTGGATAGAGCGTCTGGCTACGAACCAGAAGGTCGGGAGTTCGAATCTCTCAGGGCGCGCCACTCCAAATAGCCTACTTCTGCCCTCCGTATGCGCTCCGCAAAATGCGAAAGCCCTACCTTGTATGCAGATATAGATGTCGATCCGAGTTAAGCGAGTTGGAAGGCGCACTGACCCGGGTGAATGCTTACGCTTCGCTGACCGGCACCGCGCTCCGTGAAGGCGTTCCTTGTTGATCGCTTCGGTAAGCTTCTCGAAGGCAGCTTTGCTGTTGGTGGAAATTCCAGGCCCAAGCGCCCGCGGAAGTACTTTCTTAGTACTTCAGCAGTCCTATTTTTGAGTCTTCCCTTTCTTCCCTGCCAGGAGAATAGTTGCGCGGCGCAGGAGATGGCCCCTGGATAAGTCGATTCGCATTCTCGTGGCAAACCATCCCAAGCTGATGAGGGAGGCGGTGCTCTCTACGTTTGCAAACCAGCCAGACGTCGAAATCGTGGGAGAAGTTTCCAATGAAGGAGAAATCAACGATTGCGTAGACCAAACGTCCCCTGACTTGCTGGTGGTGACTTTGGAGGACTCGGAAAAGCGCCCTGCCATTTGCGATTTGGTACTCCACACCCACCCGGAAGTACGGATCATCGCCGTTTCTGCCACCAAGAATCGCAGCATCTGCTATTGGGCCACTTGGCAAATCCAGTCGAAAAGCATCGAGCCTTCGGAAAAGAGCATGCTCACCGCCGCGCGGAGCATGGCCGCTGGAAAAGGTGGATTTTCGTGAGGCGCGGCCGAAGTATTTTGGCGCAACGGGGGAAATTGTGAGGCTACCAAAGAAAGTTTTCCAGATAGGTCTGGTGTTCGGCTTTGCTGTTTCATTAAGTGCTGCGCCTGTTCCGCAACAGCCGCCAAGCCTTCCCGCACGGCCGGCTGCGGACATTGTCGCCGACAATCTTGACCGTGTGGCGGCCAGCGCCGAGCAGATTATAGAAGTTCTGAAGAAAGACTCCGGGTTAATGGTGGAACTCAAGAGGCTGCTTGCGGAGGATGCCGGAAATAGCGGCCAGATCCTCGAAGAGCAGGATCTGAGCGAGGCGGCAGTCAACGAGCGGCTCCGGCAAGATCTGAGGACACGAGTGCTGGCCACGCAGCTCCTTCGGCGGTACGGCTATCTCCTGCCGAAGATTAATCCGGATTCCGAGATGGCCGCGGAGCGCACCCTCACCATGCGAGAACGGGCCGCGAGGGTGGAGCGCGCGGCTAACGGCGGGAACGTTCCGCCGCAAACGGTAATCAACGTGGCTCCAGGTGTTCCGCCTCAGGCGCGCCTTGGGTCCCAGCCCCTCACCGCGGTAGACGGAGTTCTTGACAATTCGCGCCCTGATGTCTTGCCAGCCCCCACAGAAGTTGGCATGGGGCTCACTCAGGTTGCCATGGGCCAGACAAACGCTTCCAGAGCGGCAACAACAAGTGATCACCCCATAGCCGTGAATCCGGGAGATATGCTTCCCTCGCCTAGCGACCTGCCCTCTTCGCAAGTCCTGCGGCCAGCGCGAACCGAACGGATTCCTGCTGCAGATTTCGAACCTGTGCGTGAAGAGCGCCGACCGAATCCTTATGCGGATGTCCCATCGCTCTATGATCTGTATGTTCAGACCGCCCCCTCGAATCGCAAGCTGGAGCGGTTTGGTTTGGATATCTTCCGCAACAGCGCAGCGAATCCGGACGTCTTGCCGATGGATCTTCCCGTGGGGCCGGATTATGTCGTGGGGCCGGGAGACAGCCTTTCCATAAGCCTGTGGGGTGGCGTGTCGCAGCGTTTGCTTCGGACCGTCGACCGCGAAGGTCGCCTGGTTTTGCCTGAAGCGGGCCCGCTGCTGGTGTCCGGGCGAACGCTGGGGGATGTGCAACAAGAAGTCCAAAGTGTACTGCGCACGCAATTCCGCGATGTCTCCGCGGACGTGTCGCTGCTGAGGTTGCGCACCGTGCGCGTGTACGTGGTCGGCGATGTGACCGAACCCGGCGCGTACGACATCAGCTCGTTGTCGACGCCTTTGAATGCGCTCTTTGCCGCCGGCGGTGTGACACCGCGGGGTTCGTTGCGCCAAATCCGACACTACCGCGGCAAGCAACTTATCGAGGAGGTGGATGCCTACGATCTCCTCTTACATGGCATTCGCGGCGACCTCAAGCGGCTGGAAAACGGAGACTCGCTGCTGGTGCCTCCGCTCGGCCCAGTCGTCACGGTAGACGGAATGGTACGGCGGCCGGGGCTCTACGAACTGCGCGGCGAAAAGAACCTCGAGGATGCTCTGGATCTGGCTGGCGGCATTCTTCCAGCCGCGGCGTTGCGCCACATCGAAGTGCAACGGCTGGTGGCGCATGAAAAGCGCACGATGCTGAGCTTGGAAATTGGAGAAACAAGCGATCCCGCAGCATTGCGCGGCGAACTGGAGAAGTTCGCGGTTCAAGATGGCGATGAGGTCCACATTTTCTCCATCGCGCCCTATAACGAAAGCGCTGTTTACCTGCAGGGACATGTCCTGCGGCCGGGGCGCTACTCGTATCATGCGGGGATTCGACTGACGGACATCATCTCCTCCTACAAAGATTTGTTGCCGGAACCCGCAGGGCATTATGCCGAGATTATCCGGATCACCCCGCCAGATTTTCGCCCGGTGGTCCATGGATTCGATCTGGGGGCAGCTCTGGAGCATCCGGAAACCGCGCCGAAGCTTGAGCCACTCGATACCGTCCGAATCTTCGGCCGGTATGATCTCGAACCGGTTCCGGAAGTGCTGGTCACCGGGGAAGTCAACGCGCCGGGAAAATACCGGACCAGTGGCCAGCAGCATCTTCGCGACGCCGTTTACCAGGCCGGCGGTCTCACGCCGGAAGCGTGGCTGGAAACCGCGCAACTTTTTCGTGCCATGCCCGATGGCACCGCAAAGGCTTTCAATATTTCGCTGCGCGAGGCGCTGGCCGGCGAGGCGCTCAATAACATCCTCATCGAGCCGCGCGACCATATCGTGATTCACCGCCAGCCGGAGAAAGTCAGTCCCGCCAGCGTCTACGTGCGCGGAGATGTGGCGCGGCCCGGCCGCTACCCGCTCTTGGCAAACATGCGCGTTTCCGATCTACTGCGCTCCGCAGGAGGGCTGCTGCGCAGCGCCAATCCCGGCGGAGGAGATCTGACACATTACAGCGTGGGCGAGGCGCCACCAGATCACGCTCAGATGCCGGAGGAGCAAAAAGTGAATCTCGCCGCAGCCCTTCAAGGCGAAACCGCCGAGGATGTCCCACTGCAAGATGGGGACGTGCTGACCGTGCCGCAGCAAGGCACCTGGAAAGATATCGGCGCTTCGGTGACTGTCAGCGGCGAAGTCGCCAAGCCAGGCGTGTATGGCATCCAGCCGGGAGAGCGTCTCAGCTCCCTGTTGCGCCGTGCAGGCGGGTTGCTGCTCACGGCATACCCGCAGGCCGCGATCTTCACCCGCAACAGCGTGTACGAGTTACAGCAAAAAAGCCGGCAGGAATTGATCCAGCGCCTCGAACAGGAATCCACGGTCGTAAGAACGGCAGTCAACACAACCGGCACCGAAGAAGCGGCCCTGCAGCAGTCGGCCATGGAACAACGCCAGCGTGTCCTGGAAGCTCTGCGCAAAGCGCCCATTTCAGGACGCCTGGTGATTCATCTGCGGTCCAGGCA
Source organism: Candidatus Acidiferrum sp. (assembly GCA_036518275.1). Lineage (GTDB taxonomy): Bacteria > Acidobacteriota > Terriglobia > Acidiferrales > UBA7541 > Acidiferrum. The sequence continues at coordinate 339 of DATDNK010000367.1, read as the reverse complement.
GAAGGATTTTGCGGGTTCACCGGACGATATCGAATTGCGCGCAGGAGATTCGCTCGAAGTTCCCAAGCAACCCGGTTTCGTGCTGGTCATAGGCCAAGTTTACAACTCGAATGCCATTACTTACACGCCGGGGAAAAATGCGGGCTGGTATCTTTCTCGTTCAGGAGGCGCAACGGGACTCGCCAACAAAGGCGCCATTTTCATCATTCGCGCCAATGGCTCGGTGACCAGCGGAACAAGCGGCGTGTGGTCCGGCGGAGTGCTTTCCTCAGCAGTTGGCCCGGGAGACACCGTGGTGGTGCCGGAAAAGGTGACCATCGGAGGCAACGCCTGGAAGAA
>DATDNK010000366.1:0-10193 GCA_036518275.1 Candidatus Acidiferrum sp. | reverse complement strand
GGCCTGAGGGTCCGCGCCCAAGCGGTTTCTCCACAAACGATTACTGATGATGACCACCGGCGTCCCGCCGTGCCGGTCTTCCTGCGGCCAGAACTCGCGCCCAAGACTTGGCGCGACGCCGAGGGTGCTGAAGAAGCCCGCCGTCACCTGGACGCCATCGAGATGTTCCGGCGCGCCCGGGCCTGACAAATCAAAGCCCTGGTGCAGCATAATCGCCGCCATTTGCTCGAACGAGAGTGCGCTGCGTTGCCAATCCACAAAATTGGGGTAGGAAATCGCGTCCCGCGCGAAGCGCTGGTTGCTTTCCAAGAGCATCACGAGCCTGTCCGGCTGGAAATAAGGAAGCGGCGCCAAGACCACGCCTCGCACCACGCTGAACATCGCAGTATTTGCGCCGATGCCGAGGGCGAGAGTCAGCACGGCGACGGTGGTGAATCCGGGAGACTTGCGCAGCGTGCGCGCGGCGTAGCGAACGTCCTGGGCGATTTGTTCCAGCCAGAGCCAGCCCCAAGTGATGCGAGTTTCTTCCTTGAGAAAAGTGGGATTGCCGAAGGCGCGCATGGCGAGGTGGCGGGCTTCATGCGGGTTCATGCCGGAGGCGAGGTTTTCGGCGATTTGCTGGTCGAGATGGAATTGCATCTCGGCGTCTAATCGCTGTGAGCTTCGATCACGACGGAGTAGAGTTTGCAACTTAAGCCAGAATCGTCGAGCCCACGTCATGAAATCACCATCCACCTGGAAATCATTCGTCGCGAAGAACCTTGAGCGGCTGGACACGCGTGGCGCGCCAGGCAGGGAAGATACAGGCCAGCAGGCTGACGGTCGCGAGTAGCGCGGCGACTGAGGCATAGGTTGCGGCGTCCGTAGGGCGGACACCGAAGATCATAGTTGAGACCACACGCGCAAACGCCAGCGCGCCAGCGATTCCGATTGCAAGGCCGATAGCGGCGGGGCGCATGCCTTCCAGGACAACCAGGCGCAGCACGTCGCCCGAGGTCGCGCCCAAGGCCAGGCGGATGCCAATCTCTCGCAGGCGGCGGCGCACACTGTAAGAGAGAACGCCGTAAATACCAACCGCAGCCAGCACGAGCGCTAGTGCCGCAAAAGACACAAGCAGCTGCATGTTCGACCGGTTGTCGGCGTAGGATTCAGCAATCACTCCTTCCATCGTGTCCACGCCCACGACGGGCTGCTGGCGATCGAGTTCGTGGATAGTGCTCGTGGCTGCGGCAAGGAGCGCTTTCGGGGGCTGTGAAGTGCGCAGCATGATGGAATCGGCTGCGAAGGGACTTTGTGCGTCAGGGACGTACATTTGAGCGAGTGGATGCAACTGCATCAATCCCCGTTCCTTGGTGTTGCCAACAATACCGATCACTTCGCGCGGCTTGTCCGGTTCAGTCCAAGAGACGAACAGCCGCTTTCCGAGCGCATCTTGATGAGGCCAGAAGCGCGCCGCCATTGCCTGACTAATGATGATGACACGCGGACGGTCGGCGCGATCGGCATTGGTGAAATCGCGACCGCGGAGCAGGGGAATGCGAAGCGCAGCGAAGTAGCCGGGGGTAACGATGTCGGTGGGCACATCAGGTTGCTGTGCGATGGGCTTGGGGACTTCTCCTTCAAGTTGGATAGACCATGTGCTTTCGTTGGACCCGCTGAGAGGTATATTACTGGTGGCGCCGGCGGCCTCAACGCCGGGAAGCCCTCGCAAGCGCTCGAGAACCTGCGCAAGGAAAGTGTGGTCGGCATGGTTTGGGCGAGGAAGAACGACGGTGAGCACGTTTTGCGGGTTGAAGCCCGGATCAGTCGCCTGCAAAACCCACAGCGTGCGCACCAGCAGGCCGGCGCCGACCAGCAACATCATGCAAAGCGCCACTTCCACTGTTACCAGGGCATTGCGCGAGCGCACGTGGCCGCTGTCGGAGTCGGTACGCCCAAGTCCTTCCTTTAATGATTCATGGAGGTCAGCGCGAGAGCGAGTGAAGCGCAGCGCCGGCAGCAGCCCGGCGAAGATGCCGGAAACAATAGAGGTGCCCAAGGCAAACAGGAGCACTGTCCTGTCAGGGCCGACATCGATAAAACCCGGAAGCCGATTGCCGAGAAACGCAAGGATCAAGGGAATCCCGTAATAATCAAGCAGCAATCCGAGAGCGCCCCCGCCCAGCGAGAGCATGATGGTCTCGGTCAGCACCATCTGGAGCACGCGTGAACGCGATGCCCCCAGCGCCGCACGGATGGCGATTTCCTTACGCCGGCTCAGGGTTTTGGCGAGCACCAAACTCGCGACGTTGCAGCAGGCGATCAGCAGCACGAACGCAACCGCGCCGAGAAGAACCAGAAGGGGCGTGCGCACGTCTGACATCTCGTTGTCGCGCAGCGGGAGGACGACTGCTCCCCAACCGGCGTCTTCCTTCGGATAAATTGCTGCGAGGCGATGCGAGATTGCGTCCATTTCGGCTTGCGCAGTGCTCAAGGTGAAGCCAGGTTTGAGGCGGCCAATAGCTGTGGAGTTATGGTTGTTTCGGTTGGCTCGCTCGTCTGCTGTCCACGCAGCCGGTACCCACAGCTTGGCCCAACTGGGGAAGCGGAACGATTTCGGCATGAGGCCGATGACAGTGTAGCCTTGGCGGTCGAAGCTGATAGTCCGGCCGACGATACCGGGGTCACTGCCGAAGTCATCTTGCCAGACAGCATAGCTGAGCACCACTGCGCGTTCGTTGCCGGGCTGCATCTCGGCCGATGAAAACGTGCGCCCGAGGAGCGGTTGCACATCTAAAACGTGGAAGAAATCTTCGCTGACTTCGGCGCCTGGGATCGCCTCGGGCTTGTCGCCCGCCGTGAGATTCAGGCCGTGAAAGTGATAGACAGCGAGACCATCAAAAACGTGCTGTTGTGCGTGCCACTCCACGAAGTTGCCGGTGGCGACGCCGAATATCCCTCCACCTGAAACATTCCGCGGCGCGCGATGAAAAACCTGCACCAGTCGGTCAGGATCGGAGAACGGCAGCGGGCGGAGCAGCGCGGCGTTAACGACAGTAAAGATTGCAGTGTTGGCGCCGATGCCGAGGGCCAACGTCAACACAGCGACCAGAGTGAACCCGGGAGACTTGCGCAGCGTGCGTGCGGCGTAACGAAGGTCCTGGGTGGATTGTTCCAGCCAAGTCCAGCCCCAGGTGTCGCGAGTCTCTTCTTTGAGAAAGGTAGGATTGCCGAAGGCGCGCATGGCGAGGTGGCGGGCTTCATGCGGGTTCATGCCGGAGGCGAGGTTTTCTGCGATTTGCTGGTCGAGATGGAATTGGATTTCGTCGTTCAATCGCTGCGTGCTGCGGTCGCGGCGGAATAAGCTTTGTAACTTGAGCGAGAATCGACGAGTCCACACCATGACTTCACCTTCCCTGCTAAATCACTCGTAGCGCAAGGCAACCATAGGATCGACGCGCATCGCTCGGCGCGCCGGAATCGCTGTGGCAGCCAGCACGATGACCAATGCAAAGCCGGCCGCAGCCACGTATACCGCGGGATCGGCCGGACTCACGGAAACCAGGGAAGAGCGGAGCAAACGCGCAAGCACCAACGCCACAACCGACCCGGCAGCAAGTCCGGCGAATCCGAGCACCAGCCCTTGACGTACGACCAGGACCAGGACGTCAGATATCCGCGCTCCAAGCGATATGCGAATGCCGATTTCATTCGTGCGACGCGCCACCGAGTACGCCATAACGCTGTAGAGGCCGACCCCGGCTAGGAAAATTGCCGTTCCAGCCAGAATGGTCAGCAAATCAGCGGCGATTTTGATAGTGAAGAGCGATTGTAGGATGAACTCTTCGAGACTAGTGACGTTGAGCGGCGCCGAAGCCGCATCCACGGCACGGGCATCCCGGCGCAGCGCGGTCATTGCATCGCTCAGCGAGCCCGAGGTACGCACGAAGAATGTGTACGTCATGTCCGGCCGGTAGATTTGACGGATCGGAATGTAGAAAAACGGCCGCGCCCCCTCTGTCAGACGCATGATCTTGGTGTCTTGCGCCACGCCGATGATGCGGAACCAGTGTCCCCAACCCTGCACTTTGACGCCGATCGGATACTGATTGCGAAGGAAGCGGCGCACGAATTCCTGATTTACGATTATCACAGGATCGTGGTCGCGATCATCTTGTAGCGTGAAGTCGCGCCCTTGGAGCAGCGGAATCTTCATCACCTCGAAGTATCCCGGCGCAACCAGATTGCGGTAAATCTTCATATTTTCGCCGGGACCGGGGACGTAGCCCTCAATCTGCAAGTCTTCCCAGGAGTCGCCCCCAAGACCCAGTGGAACGTAGTCCGCATAGCTGACCGCGGTCACACCCGGCTCGCGTTCGAGTTGCTCGCGGAGACGCTGACAGAAAGAGTCGGCTTGCTGCCGGTCGTAGCCCGCAGAAAACATGTGGAATTGCGCGATAGCTACGCCCTTCGCCTCGAAGCCCGGGCGGATCGCGCGTGCCATACGAAAACTCTTCACGAAGAGGCCTGCGCCAATCAGCGCGACAACGGCCAGTGCTATTTCCGAGACAACGAGAACGCTGCGGAGCCGCTGAGAGTGGCGGCTGGATGTTCCCGTGCGTCCACCCTCCTTGAGGGTTTCATTCACGCTCTCTCCAGCGGCGTGCATTGCTGGCACAACACCAGCCAATATCGCCACGCCGAGGGTCAACGCCAACGTGAAGAGGAGTACGCCCAGGTCCATCGGCGGACGGCTGAACCATGAACGCGTCCCGGCGGGGAAAAGGTATTGGAGCCCGCTGGTGAACTGGTATGCGAGCACCAATCCAAGAAGCGCCGCCGCCAACGTAAGCAGAAAGGATTCCGTGAGCACCTGCCGAACTAGCCGCGAACGCGCTGCTCCCAGCGCCAGGCGAACGCTGAACTCTTTCTGCCGCGAGGTGGCCCGGGCCAGCAGCAAATTCGCGACGTTGGCGCACACGATCAGCAAAAGCAAGCCGGCAGCTCCCATCAAAATAGTGAACGGGCCCAGCATCGCTTCCTGAATGCCGTAGTGGGACTTCCACATCGGAAGCAAATTCAGACCCATGCCTTGGTTGGTATCCGCGTCAGCCTCGGCCATGCGGTGTCCGAAGGCTTGGACTTCCGCGAGCGCTTGCTCGTAGGTGACACCGGGCTTAGGACGCGCAAGCACGCGAAACATTCGCGCCTTGCGATCTTGCAGCATCCAATCACCAGTGGCGTTGAGTTCACTGTGCATCGTGGCCAGCGGCCACATCTGAAACGCAAACCCAGGCATCGATCCGTAAAAGCCGTCCGGCGCCACGCCGATGATGGTGTAGAGATGGCGATTGATGCGAATCGTCGAGCCGATTGCGGAAGGATCTCGCTGATAGTCGCTGGCCCAGAATCCGTGGCTGATGACTACCACGGGATGCGCATTCTGAGTATCTTCATTCTCGGCGGCGATGAAAAACCGTCCCGCTTCGGGCCGGACTCGCAAAAGGTCGAAGAATGAGCCCGAGACCAGTTCGGCGCGCAGTTGCTCGACTGCGCCGTCGTTGCCCACCGCCACTGTCATCGGGGAGCTCACCGAGAACGAATCGAAAAGCTTCGTATAATCGCGCGTGTCCCGATAGTCGAGATACGACGTGGGCACCCAATCGCCGCCCGGCGTCAGCGATTCCAGCGCGAAGACGCGTTCAGGTTCACCTGCGCCGGGAAGGGGATTGAGCAGCACGGAATGAATCCAGCTGAAGATCGTCGTATTGGCAGCGATACCAAGGGTTAGGGTGAGGATGGCGACGAAGGTGAACGCTGGCGCGTTGAGCATCGTACGCAGACCGTAGCGCATGTCCTGGCTCATTTGTTCGAGCCAGGTCCAGCCCCAGGTGTCGCGGGTTTGTTCCTTGAGAAAGGTAGGATTGCCGAAGGTACGCATGGCGGCCTGGCGAGCTTCTGCGGGGCTCATACCGGCGGCCAGGTTCTCGGCGATTTGCTGGTCGAGATGGAATTGAATTTCGTCGTTCAATCGCTGCGTGCTGCGGGTGCGACTGAACAGAGTCTGGAGCCTTAGCCAGAATCGCTGAATCCATAGCATGACATCACCATCCTAGGTTGTTTCTACGACCAAATTGATTGCAGCGGAGAGGCGGCTCCAGTTGGCGGCTTCCTTTTCGAGCTGGGCGCGGCCGGCCGCGGTCAACGAATAGAATTTGGCTTGCCTGCCTGTTTCGGTTTCCTTCCATTTGGCTTTGATCCAGGCTTTTTGTTCCAGGCGGTGCAAGGCCGGGTAAAGCGATCCTTGCTGCACTTGCAGCACTTCGCCGGAGATTTGTTGAATGCGCTTGGCGATGGCCCAGCCGTGCTTGGGCTCGAGCGCAATGGTCTTGAGAATCAGGAGATCCAGAGTTCCCTGGACGAGGTCGTTCGGTTTTCCCATACTGTGACTATCTACAACAAGAGTTGTAGATAGTCAAGGGGTGGGTTTAAGCGAAGGGTTGACGGGGCTCTTAGTTCTAAGTTCTTGGTTTTTGGCGCGAACTCACTATGCCCGAATCTCAAAGTTAAGAGAGATTTCTTCGAGCAAAAACCGCTCGAAGAGAGGAAGTTCTCCACTCCGGGACGGCCAAGAGCGCCTTCCCTCCGGTCGAAATGAGCACCCCCAAAAAATGGGGAAAAGTGCTTGACACGCGAGCTAGTGTTATAGTTAGCTATAACAGGAGATGGCCATGCTTGACCCGCGGAGCTCCGAGTTACGGCAAGAACCTTGGCCCAAAAGAAAGAAAGCATAAGGAGAAGGAAACATGAGATCCGTTCGTTTTTTGCTGGCTTTTGTTCTGATTTCGCTGTCCACCGTAGCTTTCGCGCAGTCGGTCGCGCAATGCGACCCGCAGTCCATCGCGCACTCCGTCGCGGCGTCCGTGACACGGTCCGTCCTGCGCTCCGTAATGCAGTCGGCCGTGCAGTCCGTCGCGCAGTCGGACGCACACAAAATGGACGCGCCCAACACTCCCGTGGTGTCCGACGCGCAAAAGTCGTTCGACCAACTGAAAACCCTGGCCGGTACCTGGCGAGGTTCCGTGAAAGCCACGCCACCGGACCCTGACGTTGACAACGCCAAGCTGGAGATCACTTTGCGCGTGACCTCCCGGGGACACGCTCTCGTGCATGAGATGCAGGAACCAGGGACGCCCTTGGACCCCACAAAGTACGACCACCCTGTCACTATGCTTTACCTGGATGGCGACAAGCTAAATCTGATCCACTACTGTGATGCCGGTAACCGGCCGCACATGGTCGCCCGGCCTTCGGCTGACGGAAAGAAGGTGGAGTTCGATTTTGCCGATCTTTCCGGCGGCAATCAGTACGGACACATGTACCATGCCGTGTTCACCCTCATTGACGCCGACCATCACGCCGAGGACTGGACCTATATGATGCCGGGAGACAAGCCCATGCAGGTGCACGCGGACCTTGTGCGGGTAAAGTAACGGGGCGCGTCTCCAATAAGGCGAACTGGAAACCAGGATGGACCGTGAGTGGAATGAAAATCAGCCGATCTACCGCCAACTGCGGGACCGCGTCGTGGCGATGATCCTCGACGGGGTGCTGAGGGAAGGCGATGCGCTGCCGTCTGTGCGAAACGTGGCGACCGAATACCGGGTCAATCCGCTCACGGTCCTGAAAGGCTATCAGCAATTAGTGGAGGAAGGGCTGGTGGAGAGCCGGCGAGGATTGGGCATGTTTATCAATGCCGGCGCGCGCAAGCTGCTGCTGGAAGGCGAGCGGCAGAAGTTCCTTACGGAAGAGTGGCCGAGAGTCTCCGCAACCATCCAGCGGCTCGGGCTGAGAGCCGAAGAACTGCTCGACGGCACCAACAACCGGAAGCAAGCGGACTCCGCGAAGCCAAAGCCCAAGGAATCGAAAACGCCCGAGTCCAGCAAGGAGGATCGCTAAAGCTATGGCATGCATAGAGGCACGCGGCTTGCGCAAGGCCTTCGGCACAACCATAGCACTGGACGGCGTGGACCTGCGCGTGGAAGATGGCCGCATCCTGGGGCTTATCGGTCCCAATGGCGCAGGGAAGACGACCGCGCTCAACGCAATTCTCGGCCTTACGTCCTATGAGGGAGAACTGCGAGTGCTCGGGCGCGACCCCTGGATCGAGCGAGAGCGGCTCATGCGCGATGTTTGCTTCATGGCTGATGTCGCGGTGCTGCCGCGCTGGGCGCGCGTTTCGCAACTGCTCGAATATGTCGCGGGTGTGCATCCTCGCTTCGATCGCGCGAAAGCTGAAGGCTTCCTGGCGAAGACCGCCATCAGGCACACCAGCAAAGTGAGGGAATTGTCGAAGGGGATGGTGACGCAACTGCACCTGGCGCTGGTGATGGCCATCGGCGCGCGATTGCTGATCCTGGATGAGCCGACGCTCGGCCTGGACATCCTGTTTCGCAAGCAGTTCTACGATTCCCTGCTGAACGACTATTACGATGGCAACCGCACCATCGTGGTGGCGACGCATCAAGTCGATGAAATCGAGCATGTGCTCACCGATCTGATGTTCATCGACCGAGGCCGCATCGTTTTCAACCGCAGCATGGAGGAAGTGGAGTCGTGCTACCTGGAAGTGATGGTGCATCCCGAGAAACTCGCCGCGGCCCGGGCGCTGAGGCCGATCCATGAGCGGCAGGGGTTTGGCCGCAGCATCCTCTTGTTCGAAGCTGTCGACCGCCAGCAAATGGCGGGCCTGGGCGAGGTCCACACGCCCAGTATTTCTGACCTGTTCGTTGCCGTGATGGGTAATCAGACCGGCCACACGCCAGGAGTCACTCGATGAATTCGCAAACGAATGTCATGCCGAACCCTCCTCTGGAATCGCATTTCGCGGCAGCGAGGGTCATTTCGGCAACACAGCAAATCTACTGGGCGCTGCAGCGTGAATTTTGGGAGAGCCGTTGGATCTATCTCGCGCCCTTGGCTGTCGCGGCCCTATTCCTCTTGGGTTTCCTGATTCACCTGCCGATGCATGGGGTGTCGGCGCTCGACGCGGCCAAGCAGCGCGAGAAAATCATTGAACCGTATGACATGGCGGCGGCCCTGCTGATGGGGACGTTCCTGTTTGTCGCGATGTTCTATTGCATCGAAACGCTGCAAAGAGAGCGGCGCGATCGCAGCATCCTGTTCTGGAAGTCGTTGCCGCTTTCTGATACCACGACGGTGCTCGTGAAGGCGAGCATCCCGTTCGTGGTGCTCCCATTGATCACGTGCGCCATCGCTTTTGTCACGCAGTTCCTCATGCTCTTGGTGAGCAGCGCGGTGTTAGCGGGGAGCGGCCGCAGTGTCGGGGCGTACTGGGAGCAGGTGTCGTTATTCCAAGCATCGTGGCTGCTGCTTTACCACGTGATGACCGTGCATGTGCTTTGGGGCGCGCCGATTTACGGATGGCTGCTGCTGATTTCGGCATGGGCCCGGAGGGCTGCGTTGTTGTGGGCAGTGTTACCGCCGCTGGCGATAGGCACGCTCGAGAAGCTTTTGTTCAACACCACCTACTTCGCCGCCTTCCTTGGGCATTTCTTCACGGGCGGCACAGAAGGATCCTATGCCCCGGGAGCTCTGCCAATGGATCCGGGGACGCACCTCACGCCGGGAAGATTCCTACTCACGCCGGGTCTGTGGCTCGGATTGGCTGTCACGGCTGCATTCCTGGCTGCCGCGGTCCGGTTGCGCCGGTATCGAGACCCGATGTGACTCCCCTCAACACGGATTCGTTCCAGCGCGCAAGCACAAGGAGAAAGAAGAATGCGGCCAGCCGAAACGAAAGAACAAGTTCCGGAAGCGTCACCGCGGCGCAAGGCGCGGATTGCCGGCGTCTTTTATTTGCTCACCATCTTGACGGGAGGATTCGCGGCGTTCGTAGGCGGCGGCCTTATCGTGTACCGCGACGCCATCAGCTTAGCCGCGACCGCCTGCTACATCGTCGTGACGCTTCTCTTCTATCCCCTCTTCAAGCCCGTGGACAGCAGTCTCTCTTTAATCGCGGCAGTGTTTAGCCTGGTGGGTTGTGCCCTTGGGGCCCTGGGCGTTTTTCATCTCGTTCCTCCTTACATCAAGTCCGTCAACCCTCTGATCTGTTTCGGGGTGTATTGCCTGTTGATCGGATATCTCATTTTCAGGTCGACTTTTCTGCCCCGTGTTCTGGGTGTACTGATGGC
>DATDNK010000365.1:0-4293 GCA_036518275.1 Candidatus Acidiferrum sp. | reverse complement strand
TCCGTCACCGAAAGCGCCGCATCTTTCGACGTCACCAGCGCGCCCGCAATAAAAAGCAGAATCGTCCAGCACACCGTGAAAACCGCGAACCGGTGCACACCAGGATGGTAGGTCGATGTCATTCGCAAAAGCTCAACCGCGAATTATACATTACTCGGCCACCTGAGAAAGGCGTCCGGAAATCTCTCCGGTCTCCACGCCCGCGACGCGCAGAACAAGATCTTTGAGCGCCGCAATAAACAACGGCGAATCCCCCACCGCCGGCATCATCCGGAACGTCTCGATTCCGCACTTCTCTGCTTCTTCTCGCGCCTCGATGTTGATTTCGTGCAGCGTCTCAATGTGCTCCGTCACGAACGAAATGGGCACCACCAGCATTTCCCTCACGCCTTCGTGACCCAGCCTCTCGATGGTTTCCGTCAGCGATGGCTGCAGCCATTTCGACGGGCCCACGCGGCTCTGGTAACAGAGCAGATGCATCCGCGGCCAGCCAGGATATTCCTTGGCTCCCAACTCGCACACCGCGCGCACCGTCTCACCCACTTGTTTTGGATAAGGATCGCCTTTCTTCACCAAACTCATCGGCAGCCCATGCGCGCTGAACACTAAATGAATCCGCGAACTGTCCGCAAATTGCCGCAGCACCGATCCAATCCGCTCAACCAGCGCCTGAATGTACAAAGGATGGTCGTAGAAATGGTCAATCGTGCGCACCGGCAGGCTTCCGTCCGGCTGGCCATACACGCGCCGCCATTCTTTCAGGCTGCTCAGCGTTGTGGCGTACGAATAGTGCGGATAAAGCGGCAGCAGCACCATTTCATCCAGCGGGCCTGCCTTGCGCAGAGCTTCCACCGCCTCGCTCGTCAATGGATGCCAGTAACGCATCGCCGTCACAGCTACCGCATCGATATGCGGCGACAGCGCTTCCACCAACCCTACGCGTTGCCGCTCTGTGAGCGCGCCGATGGGCGAGCGTCCGCCAATCTCCTCGTATTTCTTCGCCACGGCAATCGAACGCCGCGACGAAATCAGTTTTGCGATGGGCCTCCGGAACAATCCGAACGGCCCCAGCGGAATGATGTCCGGATCAAGAAAAAGGTTCAGCAGAAACGGCTCGACGGCCTCCAGCGAATCCGGTCCGCCAAGCTGGAACAACACAATCCCGACTCGCTTCTTCCCTGCCACAGTACTTTCTGCCCCTGAAAAGTTGTAGGGGCGCGCTTTAGCGCGTCCCCTCGAGGTCAGCATGCATTTTGAGGGTTGCTATTTCCCTTTGTTCAGCATCGCCTTCAACCGCTCCACGTCTTCGCGCAGCGCGCTCATGCGCTGTGAGACGGAGATGTAATACACAAAAAAAATCGCCCAGCCTGCAAGATATGCCGCAAGCACGCTATCCAGGTTTTTCATCGAGCCTCCGCCTCCCTTCGCAAATCCTCCACGCTCGCGCGCAGCGCTTCCAGTTTGTACCGCGCGTTCAAAAGCAGAATCAGCAGTCCCGTCAGCGCCCCCCACATCAGCAAATAGGAAACGCGCATCCGCGGCTCCAACCCCGAGCCCGCCCCGCCCAGGATCACCGGTTGCGGATGCTGCGTGCGCCACCAGCGAATCGAAAAATACACCAGCGGCACATCCAGAAACGCAAAAATACCGAACAGCGCACTGAACAGCGCCCGCTTGTCCGGCTCTTCGATCATCGACCTCAGCAGCAAATACGAAAGATAAAGCAGCCCCAAAACAAACGTCAGCGTCAGCCGCGCATCCCACGTCCACCAGATTCCCCACACCGGGTGCGCCCAGATTGGCCCTGTGATGAGCACCACGGTAATAAACGCCAGCCCCACCTCCGCCGCCGAAACGCCCAGCCAGTCCGCCTTTGGCTCGCGCGTAAAGACATACCGAAGATTGGCGTAAAAGCAGGTCCCAAACGCCACAAACGCGCTGAATGCGCACGAAATGTGCAGGTAAAAAATCTTCTGAATCACACCCATGGTCTTCTCGACGGGTGCGTAATAAAAAGCGAGGTACGCCGTAGCCGCAATCAAAACGAATAAGACAATCGCCCTGAGCGCGCTCTTCAACACGCCGAACCTCCTCGCCAGAAGCCACTCTCCTGCCGATCCGGCAACCAGTGGTTGATGTACGCGACGGTTTTGCATGCCCCACTGCTTTTGGGGTTGATGGGTTTCGACCACTTGTAGGGGCGCAGCACTGCTGCGCACACCGCGCCGCAGGCGCCGCACAATCCACCAGGATGATTGACATGTGGCAGGGGATCCATTTCGGTTATTCCTCCAATAGATATTCCCCGAAAAGCCACAGCGCCGTCAAAAAAACAATATCAAACCCAGCCAGGAACCCCAGCCAGTCGATTCGTAGTCCCGGATTCTCCGCCAGCAGTCCGCCCGTGGCCTCCGTGCTGGCAATCAACACTGGCGTCAACAGCGGCAACAGCAGCAGCGGAAGCATCAATTCGCGCATCCGCGCCTGCGCCGAAATCGCCGAAAAAGCCGTCCCCGGGATTGCTACGCCCAGGCTGCCAAGAAACAAAACCAGCGCAAGCTGCGGAAAAACTGCCAGGATGTGCACGTTATACAGAATCGCAAAAATCGGCAGCATCAGCAGTTCCGTCACCAGCAGAAACAGGGTGTTGGCGCTGAGCTTCGCCAGAAAAATCGAAAACGGATCCTGCACCGACAGCCGCAGCGCGCTCAGCGTGTCGTTGTTCTGTTCCCGCAAGAAACATGGCTGTAGCATCAACGACGCCGCAAACAAGAACGAGAGCCACAAAAGCCCCGGTCCAAAACGCCGCGATTCGCCAACACTGGGATCAAACGTGAAGCTGAAAAGCACCACCACCACCAAAATGAACACCACCGTCGTCGTCAGCAATTCGCGCGACCGAAACTCCGTCCGCAGCTCCTTACCCAGCAGCACCGTGGTGTTGTCAAACAGTGCCATTCATGCCTCTGCAAAAGTGAGAATCGCATGCATGTCCGAACCGGCACGCGTATCAGCCACCACCGAGCCTGCATCCAGTCGCACCGCGCGCGTCGCCAGCCCGGAAATCTCCGACTCGCCGTGCACGCTCATCAGGATCGTTCGTCCGGCATCACGCTTGCGGCGCAGCGCATTCGCCAACCACGTAATTCCCTCCGGATCCAAACCCGTGGCCGGCTCATCCAGCAAAAGCACCGAGGGTTCGTTGAGCAGCGCCCGCGCAATCGCCACGCGCTGCCGCATCCCGCGCGAAAACGTTCGCACCAGCGATTTGCGGCGTTCGGAGAGGCCGACTTCTTCCAGCAAAGTCGCGGCGCGCGCTCCCGGCTCCGCAACCCCCTGCAACTTCGCGAACATCAAAAGATTTTCTTCCGCGGTTAACTCGTCATAAACCATCGTGGCATGCGCCACAAAACCGATCGCTGTATCTGCTTCGCGAGCTGTTTGTAGCGGCGGGTTTACCCCGCCGTCTTCGGCTCGGCGATCACCACCACTTGGACCAAGAAAACTGACGGAACCGGCCGACGGGCGAACCAACCTTGCCGCAATCCGCAAAAGGGTCGTCTTACCGGAGCCATTTCTTCCAGCAAACGCTACGCATTCACCCGGAGCAACTTCTAACGACAGCCGGCGCAATGCGTAAAGCCCGCCATATCGCTTTTCAATGTTTTCAAATCGGATTCCTGTAGGGATAAAGGCCGGTGTCGTCACCGGGCAACCTCAGGGATAACTACGTCGCGCTTTATGTCAACCCTTGCCGAACTCATTTTCGGTGACCTCAGCGACTTGTCTCCGCAACCACGTTCGGGGTTTTCAACAACTTACGAATTGCTTCGTGTTTTTTGCCCATCCACAGCTCATGTATTTTCAACAAGTTCTGCACTGCCCAATTTGCAAGTCCTTTGTTTTGATATTCTTGCAACAGTGCCGGGGGTGGGTACCCCCTCGTTCCCCAACGCCGATCCTGCTGACCGCTAGCCTCTAACCAGATCTCGCAAGACCTTTTCGGCCTTCGCGCGCTCCCGGGTGTACTCTTCCTCGGTGATGGTACCTGCCTGATGCCGCAGCTCGAGCCGGAACAGGCTCTCCTTTAGAGCATCCAAACTCGTTCCGATAGCTGCGTCCACGTCCGACATGCTAGCAGCTCCATTGGATGGGGTTTGCGCCGCTGTCGCCGTGGCAGCGGACACGGTCTTGGCGACGGGCTGCGTCTTCGGCTTCTTAGCCTTACCAGCGGGCACAACTTGCGTTGCTGCCTCTCCTCCGCCGACCGCTACCACTGTCTTGCGTGAGAGC
>DATDNK010000364.1:0-4110 GCA_036518275.1 Candidatus Acidiferrum sp. | reverse complement strand
GCTGCTTCATTCCAATTTCCGGGCGTGTGCCCGAAAGCCGCAGCGCGCTGCTGAAATATCCGATGGCGAGTACGTCGTGTTTGGCGTTCCGGCGCACCGCGCTCGACAAACTGCTGCCGGTGCCGGAGCCCTTGCGCTCGCAGGCCGATGCTTTCTTGACCGCGCTGGTTATCTTTATCGCGCCGGTTATTGCCGTAACAGATTATCTGGGGAAATACCGCCTGCATGCAACGAATCTATTTCAAACAACGGTGGTGAAACCTTCGCGCCAGCAAATTCAACATCGCATGGCCATGCGCGCCGCGCTGCTCACCGAAATTCAAAAATGGTTGTCAAGGAACGGCCATGACCTTCGCTCTGCAGACCTGCGCGCCTACCTCATGCAATGGAAGAGGGCGCTGGAACAGGACGGATTCGCACTTGAAGCTCCGGGGCGGTGGAAATATTTCCGGCACCTACGGGGCTATCCCTGGACGTACGGCGAAATTATGACCACCCGGCACCGCGTCTACAGTTACTTGAGAGCTTGCGCGGCGCTGGTCTTGGGCTATCATCATCTACATCTGTTTGATGATGCTCGGAGGAACGGCAAGGAGTGGTTGGCCTCTTCCTCCAAGAAGACCCTGGTGGCGGTCCAAGCAAAGGCAAAGGCAGCGGCAGCCACCAAAAGTTGAGCCGGTGACTTGGGAAAACCGTTTGTCAGCGTACTGATCGACACCTACAACCACGAGCGGTTTATTGAGCAAGCGATTGTCAGCGTGCTCGAACAGGATTTCCCCGCCTCCGAACGCGAAATTCTCGTAATCGACGACGGCTCGACCGACCGCACGCCGGAAATCGTGCGCAAGTTCGAGCCGCACGTGCGCCTCCTGCGCAAGCAAAATGGCGGCCAGGCTTCCGCATTCAACGCCGGCATTCCCGAATGCCAAGGCGAAATCGTCGCCTTTCTCGACGGCGACGACTGGTGGGAAAGCCAGAAGCTCAGTGTGGTCGTGAATGAATTCGCGGCTCATCCGGGTATTGGCGTTATCGGCCACGGCCTGTACGAGGTGGACGAACACGGCAGGCGACTGTACTCAAATGTTCCCGACCGTAGCTATTCTTGCCGCTTGAGAAGTCTGGAAGAAGCTCACCAGTTTTTGGAACTGCGCTCGTTTCTCGGCACCAGCCGCCTTGCTGCGCGCAGATCCGTTCTTGTCCGCATGACTCCCTTGCCTGAAGCGCTGCTCGTCGAAGCGGATGAATTCCTTGCCACGTTAGGGGTGGCTTATTCGGGGTGCGTTATTCTTGATCAGCCGCTCGTTTCCTATCGTCTCCACTCTGCCAACCAGTTTCAATTTTCCCAACAAGATCCGCGCAGGCAGCACCGCAGATCTGTCTCGCTCGAATGTCTGGTAAACGATTTACCTCCGCTGCTCAGCGCTGCCGGCATTACACCAGCAATCGTCGAATCCCTCACGCTACCCAACTGGATTGACTCTACCCGGTCCCGCCTTGCCCTAGGCGGCGGCTGGCCTTGGGAAACGATGTGGGTCGAACGCGAAGCCTTTCGCAGTGCGTACAAAGATGCTTCCGTCGGCTATCGACTCTTTCATGCGGCAGTTCTAGCCGCGGCCTGTTTGACCCCTCCGCGCGTTTTTTACAAAGCGCGCCACTGGTACTCGACGCGCCGCCTCGCCCGAATTCGCGGATATGCGGGACAACCCATTCCCGCGGACTCGCTTGTAGTTCGTAAGGTGTGGTCTTAATGACTACAGCGTCTCGACCTAACCTCCTCAAGAAGGCCTCTTCTCCGATCCCCTGCTCGATCTGCGATTCTCCACAGACCCGTCGTTTCTCTGTTTGGAACGGCCTGGACATCCATAGGTGTCCCCGCTGTCATGTTTTGTTCGTTGTGGGCGCGCCTTCGCAGGAAGAACTAGTGCGCATGTACGGCGGCCAGGAACTTCCCCAAGAACGTCTTGACTCGAACTCGACCGGCGAGGGAGAACCTCCTGCCTGGAAAATGAGTGAGCAAGCCCGCCTACTGGATTTCATTGAGAAATGGGGGGTAAGCGGTGGCACGTTTCTCGACGTTGGATGCTTCAGTGGTCTCTTCCTGTACAACGCCAGACTGCGTGGATTTGATGTTGTGGGAATCGAGCCCAGCACAGAGGCGGTTTCTTATGTTCGAAACGTTTACAAATTTGAAGTCATCCATGGGAATCTCCGCTCGGGCAAGTTCGCTGCGGACCGATTCTCAGTTGTAAGCTTTCTGGACGTGATCGAGCACTTGACGGATCCCATCTCGGAAATGAAGGAATCATTTCGAATTTTGCGGCCGGGAGGTTTGCTGGTGATGACGACTCCCAACGCTAAAGGACTTATCCAACGGGTCGTTCGAGCCAAGCGCTGGCTTTCCCACGAGCCTTGGTGCCCCATCGACAATGTACCGTGGCATTTGTGGGGTTTTACGCCGCACACTCTCTCGGCCTGCGCCACAAAGGCCGGATTTGTTGTCAAGCAGACTGAGTGGCTAGAGCCTAGCCCTCGTTCCAGCAACCTTGGGGCGGGCTCTAATCCAGCAAAGAAGCTGGGGCTGAGTATCGCCGCCTTACTCAGCACACTTCTTGGCATGAGTGATCGCTTCGCTTTGCTCGCCCAGAAGCCAGATTCGGCCCACGTGCTTCAGGGGGGAGACTGAGTTTCCGCGAGTTGGTCTGAGTGCACGGGCAATTTGACGCGGAAAATCATCCACGTGCCGCAGAAGACCATCACTGCAGAAGTCAGAGCGCCAACTAGCCGCGGGATGCGAACAATCGGCAAAACCCACCACCACACGGCCACCACACGCAGAGCGCGCGATGAGGCGATCTTGGTGGCTGGTGTTCCAGCCTCGCGGAACATCTCCCGGACGTCGTTCTTCCGCGCGTCCGCAATAACGCGGCCCGCCGCCCCCCATCCGTGCACCAGCGGCGCGCGCGTCGGGGACCAGAGCAACGCTTTGTACGAAATTCCTTGCTCCAAGGCCTCGGCATAGTAGCGTTCGTAGTAAGAAACCAGCGTGGGGGCGTTCCCCAGGAATCCAACTAAACCCAAGACGAGGACAATTCTTGCAGCCTTTCCTTCCAGCAATCCTGTCAACGCCATGATTACCGGCAAGGCAGGAAGCAGGTACCGTGGCCCCCACGACCAGCCGCCTTCCCAGTAGGGCACAGCGGAATGAAGTAGCAAGAAAGCTCCAAAAACGGAAGCGATCAAGAACGCTTCCATCATCCTCACTTTCGCTGCCTTTGAAAAACCTAGCACAGCCATAATAACCGGTGGGCAATACCAAATAATTCCGGCACCTGGGCTGAACAATTGCCCAGCAAACCCTTCCGGGATCAAAGCCATGGAGAACGGATTCGCTGGGCCGAAGTTGAGGGGATTTCCGAATCGAACAAAGTTGTACACACAATAGCAAAGGAGGCCCAAACCGCTGCCTGCAAGGGGCAGGAGAGCCGTCCTGATGGAAGCCTTCTTAAGAAAGAGATAGAGAGACAGCAGGGGGCCAAGAAGGATGCCCGTCGGTTTTGCTAGCACTGCAAGGACCGCTAGCAACGCAGCCGAGAGAGTCTTCTGTAGAGCGTTGGTAAGCGTCAGAGCCACCGCCCCTGTAACAAGTAGTGACAACAATGGGTCGGCATAGAAAGTGCGCGCGTACACCATTGCTACAGTGCCGAGTCCAAAGGCCAGCGCCGCTCGGCGAGCGCCCTGGAGCGTGCTCCCCAGTTGCACGGCGATCAACGCTACAAGCCCAACTGTTGCAGCGGTGAACAAGGCTGGCAGCACGCTCGCAAACACGCCAGCCACGTAGTGCAATGTGTCGTTAGCACATGATATGTCCGGTTGAATTAGCACATGAAATGTCCGCTTTTAGCGAGCCGCTAGGGTAGACCTACCTGCCTGGAGGGGAGGCATGGAGACCTACCCGAGGGCGGCAGTGGTGCGGGCTATGAAGGTGCAAGAAGTAATCATGCGAGCCATGGCGAAGAAGATTACCTGGGCGCAGGCGGGAGAGATCATCGGATTGTGCGAGCGACAGATGCGTCGATGGAAAGAACGGTATGAGGAGTTTGGCTACGACGG
>DATDNK010000363.1:0-5409 GCA_036518275.1 Candidatus Acidiferrum sp. | reverse complement strand
CATCACCGCGGTTCTGCAAGTGATGCTCAACGTCATGGATTTCGGCATGAACATCCAGGACGCTATCGATTTCCCCCGCGTTCATCATCAATGGAAGCCCGACACACTCGGAATCGAGCGCGGCGTGTCTCCGGACACGATCGCCCTGCTCAGGAAGGCCGGCTATTCGATTGAAGAATCCAAGCCCATTGTGATTGCGCGCGTGGAGGCGATTCTGCTGAGTGACGGCTGGCTGCAAGGCGGCCACGACGAACGCGGTACCGGCAAAGCGATCGGCCATTAGAAGACCCATTGACCCTCCCCCCACCTTTTTTCGTAACTGCGCATTCTAAAGGAGTTGCGTGAGCGTGTTTTTGTAACTGCGCATTCTAAAGCACTTAGGACGCGAAATCGTGGAACTGCGCATTCTAAAGAACTTGAGGGCTGACTGGTGATTCTTGACTGGTGACTTGTTGAAAGGACAGAGCTACCCCACCCCTCCGTGGTGAAGAGAGTTGTGCGCAAGTGGTTGGAGGGGAAAGAGTTAAGTGCGTTTCTGTCGTGCATGGCAGTGCGGAACTTATTGAAAGGAAAGAAGTTCAGTGAACGCTCTACATTCGGAGGATTGCACCCCTCGAAGCTCCGGGCAAATAGTAAGAGGCGATGGCCGTTCATAAATGTCACCTGGGCACACCCATATCTGCCCCAACGGCCAAAAAACAGTATAACACAGAATTACGATTTTTACAACACTCTAGTAAGTGACTGAGCGGAAAAGAGTTACCGATGGCTGCGAGGGGTAGAAAAGTTCCAGGTTGAAGGGGAGGATTAAGTCGTTTGGATGCTATGGGATAGGAACCCAGGTTTAAAAACCAAACCTGGGCCACCCAACCCTTTCCCGATCTTTGATTCGGGCCACCCCGTCCAAATAAATAACGAGCAACAATGGTTCTATGCAAGGGATGTGATGGAACCAGTTCGCCTGATTACCTCAACGTCATACGATGTCCCTGCTTTTGCGAAGCATTTAAAGGCATTCTGCGAAGAAAATCGCGGTTGCATTCTGGAGAGACGAGGGCCGCCTCGTAAAGTACAGTATCGCTTCGTAAAGCCACTAATGGGACCTTACGTTGTGCTCAAGGGATTGGCGGATGGCCTGATTACAGAGAAGCAACTCAGTCATTCCTTCGCCTTCTTCCACTGTCCCCGAGCAACTTTCACTGCTACCTTCTGGCGCTGCTCAGGAGATAGAGCTTTAGCGCGAGAGCCTCCCCCTTTCATTCCTCCGGCGCGTCTACTGCTTGGCACGGAATCCTTTTTCTACGGCAGCAGGGTGAATTTCACCTGGATGGTGGTGTCGACTTCGACGGGGTCGCCGTTCAGCAGCGTCGGCTGATAGCGCCACTGGCTGACGGCTTCGACTGCGGCGCGAGCGAGGTCGGGATTCACCTGGCTATTCAGGACTTGCAGCGACAGAGGCTTGCCGTCCATGCCTACTACCGCGTGGAGCAGCACCGTACCTTGCGCGCCTGCGGCTTTGGCGCTCTCCGGGTAGATGGGCTGCACCTTGGTAATAACCTTTGCCGCTTCCACGTTACCGCCGATGCGAATTCGGATGGTCTTTGATTTAGCCTCGGCTTCCGCTGCTTGTGCGGCTTGAGCGGCTTTCGCGGAACCCTCCGCTCTTACATCCACGGTCTCGTTCAATGCTCCCATTTGCAGTTTGGCGTTGAGTGCCAAGTCGCGGCCCGGCTCAAGCACGACTTGCGGCACGAGGTACGTGGCAAATCCCGGCTTCAGCACTTTCATCTCGTATTCACCGGCGGGCAGAGCACTGAAAACAAAATTGCCTTCGGCGTTGGAGGTCGTCATGTCGATGGTGTTCGCTTTATGGTTGGTCATGATGACTGTCGCATTCGGAACCGCTGCGTCGCTAATATCGAAAACGGTTCCCGTAAATTTCCCGGACAGGTTCTGCCCAGGCAGGCGCAGGGCCGCGAGCGGAAGCAGCAGGCACAAGGCCGCGGCTTTCAGGAGCACTCCCGTTCTTCGTGAAATTCCCCCGCGGTTTAGATTTGGATTCAGCATGGCGATAAATCTCCTTTCCAGATTCGTTGGGCGAACAAAAGCAAGTGCGGTGGACCAGCCGCGATGCGCGTTTTTCAAGGTGCGGGCCAGTTCGAGCAGTTGGTTCGCGTAGTGCGAGGGATCGACTCCGCTGTTCAGGACCGAATCGTCGCAAGCGCGTTCGCTTTCGCTGCGAAGCTTTGCGGCGGCAAACCACATGAGCGGATGAAACCAATACACGGCGCGAGTCAGCTCGGCGAAAATTTGCGCCAGCCAGTCGTGACGCGCAATGTGTGCGAGTTCGTGGGAAAGCACAGTGCTTCGGCGTTCCAGGGACCATTCCATCGCTCCGGCGGGAAGCAAAATGCGGGGACGGAGAAATCCCCAGGTGAGAGGCATAGACCCTGGGTCGGAGGACAGAAGAATCCGCACGGGACGCGCAATACCGAGCTGCTTGCACTGACTTAACACCATCTGTGCCCAACCCTCTTCAGCCAATGGCGCCGAGTGTGCCGATAACCATGCAAGCCGCGCAAGCCCTGCCAGGAGCCTCGCCGCCACAAAAAAGGCGCCAAGAGCCCACAAAAGCAGCGTCAACCCGAGCAACCGGCCCGAGAGCGGCGAGGCCACGGCGGCGTCAATCACGGTGGACGGCAACTTTGGAAGAGTGACATCTCCCCCGACTGCGTGAGCCGCACCCCAGAATCTGGCCGCGTTGCTGAGTGTCGCGGAATGCCACGATGGAAGAAGGATCGTCAACACGGGGAGTGCCAACGAACACGCAATTCCAATGGCCCACGCGTGGTGGCGCATTGCTGCGGAACTGTTGCGCATGGCCCGCGCAGCGATGGCTGCCAACGTCAGGACGAACGTGGCCTTTACAGTGCAGCCGATCAGGAATGACAGGGCAAGTTCCGAACTTCCAGGCCAATGCATAATCAGCTCCCCTTCCTGCTCTGTGCAATGAGGCGGGCAAGGCGGTCGAGTTCCTGGGAAGAAATCCTCCAGCCTTCGCCGCCGAGCAAAGCAGCAACGGCTTTTTCCGTGGACCCTTCAAAAAACGTTTCGACCAGGTGCTGGAGCGCAGAGCGGCGCGCAACTTCCCGCGGAACGCAAGGAACATATACGTACTTCAGGCCGTGTTCTTCGTGGCGGACGTGGCCCTTTTCTTCCAGCACACGAAGCTGCGCCCGGACCGTGGAATAATTTGTTTTGTCGGCCAGTTTCGCGAGCACTTCGCCGACGGTGGCGCGTTCGAGCTGATAAAGAATGTCCATGATTTGGCGCTCGCGCCGCGAAAGAGCATTTGGTTTTGGCTTTCTCTTCATCATTCCTGCGGTCATGCTATTTTTGTAGCATACATGCTATAAATCTAGCACATCGCTCGTGCGTGTCAACTTCTTTTTTGCTCCCGCTCCCCGGAAATGCGCCGGGCTGAAGCCCGGCCTCTACAGGGATAAAAGATGCTGGTGGCGCCGCAAAAGGCCGCAGCGGTGCGGCGCCCCTAGAAACCAAATATCCGCGGTGCAATTCCCCGGTCGGCGGGCGTCATTCGCCGGTAATTCCCTACTTCCTGCCGAATCGTGCGTGCACCCGCAAGGGAGGCCGCCTATTCTCGCTTTGGGCACGGGGAACCAGCCCACGAGAGGTTCACATGACAAAGACCCAGATATCGTCCAGAAACCTTCGCGCTATTGCAGGCTCGGTCCTATTTTCCTTTGGGCTGACGTTGCTGACCGCCAATCTGGATGCGGTCGCTGCCCGGGTCAGCACCTGGCTCCCTTCCACGCCCGGTTCTCTTGGCGCAGCAATCGAAGTTGGCCTAGCGGGCCTGCGCGCCGTGCAGGCTTATTTCTTCGATCCATCCGCGTTTCAGGCCGGCTTTCTTTCGATCTTGGTATCCCTTTGGCCTCTGATTCTGGTTATTATCGGAGCCACGCTATTGCATAACGCCATTGGCAAACGCTTCGCCAACTCAAGGTTGGCCCGGACTTCTTCATCAGAGGAATATGAGAATGAATCCTAAGCGACGGACGCGGCGCATGAACGACAGGAGAAGTTAATGAGCGACGAATCCAACTTCGACCGCAGAAAGTTCAAGGAAGACATGCGTGACTCTGCGCGTAGATTCAAAGACGAGCTCCACGAGCAGATTCATCGCAACATTCACGACAACCTTGGCAAGCGGCACCGTCCCATGGTAATCGGCATTGACCTTCGCGGTCGCGGCCGTGGCGGCATGCTCACGGGCGCAATCATCGTTTTAATCGGCCTGGCGTTCCTGCTCGATCACCTCGGAATCATTGCCATTGATAGAATCTGGCAGTTCTGGCCGATGCTTTTGGTCCTGGTCGGGGTATTCAACTTCGCGTCGCGGCACCGGGCCTGGGGAACTTTCCTGGTGCTCGGGGGCGCCCTGCTGCAGTTGAACCAACTGGGCAAAATCCACTTTGGCTGGGCGCAGTTTTGGCCCTTGATGCTTATCGCTCTCGGCCTTCTCATCCTGTGGGGCTCGCTTGAGCGGAGGACCAGGCTTATTCTACCGGGCTCGAAGGAAGGTGATCCCCGCACGACACTCAACGAGGCCGTCGTGTTCGGAGGTCTGGAGCGCCGGATGACCAGCCAGGATTTCCAGGGCGGCGATGTCACCGCGATTTTTGGCGGAGTCGAGCTGGACCTCACCGAGGCAAAGATTCAGACGAATGAAGCCACATTGGCGATAACTGCGATCTTCGGCGGGGTAGAAATCCGCATCCCGCCCAACTGGCAAGTGGCTTTTCGCGGCGCGCCCATCTTCGGCGGCATTGAGGACAAAACGCGCACAGCTCGCGTCAATGATCCAACAAGTCCGGATCTCAAGGTGCTGGTGATCACCGGCGCGGTCATCTTTGGCGGACTGGAAATCAAGAACTGAGCCCGGCTCATGAATCCGTTACTCTCCCGCACACGCCTCGGCCTCTACTTGCTGGGGTGGATTCCTATCGCGGGCATTCTTGTTTTCTTGACTGCCCCCGGCGGCACACTCAGTTGGCTGGAATCCTCTATCGTCATCGCACCACTCTGCCTGGTCTATGCATTCATGTGCCTGTCAGCCTGGTACGTCGCCAAAGGTGCGCCCATCCAGCGGGAAATGGCGCCGCGCGGAGTACTCCTTCGCGTCGCGGTCAGTAATTCCTTGGCCGCGGTGCTCATTAGCTTGTTGTGGGTAGCGCTTGCCTGGGCCTGGACAAATCTGCTTTCGAGAGCGCCGGCGTTTTCGCAGTTGGATCATCGTTTCGAACCCCATCTGCGGATGTTGTTCGGCGCGGGTATTTTCCTCTATGGGTTGGCCATTGCCCGCCACTACGTGATTCTCTCCATGGA
>DATDNK010000362.1:0-12468 GCA_036518275.1 Candidatus Acidiferrum sp. | reverse complement strand
CCTGCTTCCTGTCGCGCAACAAAAGGTGGTTTCTTGCGCCTTACATCTCTTAGAATGAATTCAGGCGCCCGTAGCTCAGTTGGATAGAGCGTCTGCCTTCTAAGCAGAGGGTCGGGAGTTCGAGTCTCCCCGGGCGCGCCACTTCCTTTATGTACGGTCCGGAGAGATCCTTTACAGAACGTTCCGGAGAGATAGTTTACACCTTTGGGCGGAAAGAGCTTCGACAGCTTCCAACAATCTCGAAAGACAGTGTCGATACAGCCCTAAAGCGTTGGTCCTCTCAACAGGCAGCAACCTGGGCAATCAAGCGTGCGCCGATTTCTTCTTCTGAAGCCATTTTGCGACGGCATCCAATACCTGGAAGACGAATCCAAGTACATCGGTGATTGGCGCAGGAGCGGCTAAATCGCCGAACCTGCCAGGATCGTTTACACCCCGGTTTGCCTCTCCGGCAAGTATCCGCAGTTGAGCCTGTAATTCATCCATTTCCCCAGGAAGACGCCTGGCAAGCGCCCTCAATTCATTCCTGTATCCAACAGCGGAGGCAAATCCCGGGTTCAGTGCGATTTGCTGCGCTAAATTTTGCGCCCGATAGGAACGAGGTGCTGGGAATCGGCGCGAAGCAGACTCAGCCTCACCCACCAGACACTTAAGGTATTCCTCCAGTTCCATTCCCGCCAAACAAAGTTGATTGGCCGTCTCAAGGAGTGCTCGCGCCTCAATGTTCTCCCGCACACCTCGTAGTAAGCGAACGTGGCCCAGCAGACCTTGAATCTGCCTTTCCATGCTGTTCAGTTTCCTGACCGTCTCCGCAATTTGATATTCACCTGCCATTTGCACCTTCCTGTTTCAGCTCGGCCTGTTGCGCCGGGGAATGCAATCCCCCGCCGTCGAATTAAACAGCGGTTACCAACGGTTCCATCCTGGTTGAGCTTTGTCGAAACGTCCGCGCAGATCAGGCCGTTGCTGGAGGAATTTGCGATACGTCTGTGCTACGTAGTGCTTCCGGTCATCGGCAGTTCGGATAACAGCGCGGGCAAGAGCGGACAACCCCGGATCGGGATATTGCGTTGCGTTTAGCCGATCCGTGATCCCGTTCAGGGTTGCAATATCGTCTAGACGGCCGCTCTGAATGTGCTTCTGCAGTTCTTTCAGCTTTAGTCCCATACTCTGCTCTCTCGCCATCTCAAGCATATCTTTCTGAATGGCTCGGCTAAGCAATCCTGTGTGAGCCGGGCCTGCCAAAGCAGCCAGTCCCATCCCAGCTGTACGAGGTGCGACCAACTCGAGCGTCGCAAAAACCTGGTTCACCGATGACTTGAAATTCTGCGAGAAGGGACTGAACTCCTTTCCGGGAATGGAAGCAATTACCTCAATAAGTTCGGGCGCAGCCAGAGTAACCGTTGCCAGTCCTCCGTCGGTATACGCGGCAGGGTGGCTGTCAAAGGCCGCCTTGCGAAGTTCCGCCTCAGTCATTTTCCCCAGGGTGCCTTGCTTGAATCGCTGCACGATGTAATCGCGCAGGCTTTCTTGCAGCCTGACAGTCGTCCGCGCAACCCAATCATGTGTAGCCGGGTTGGCCATCAACTTTTCGTTGGAATTGAACGCCACGCAGTAAAACTTGCCATAAGCAATGGGGTACCCATTCATGCCCCAGGGCCCGAGATAATCATCGAGCACCTCGTAAAAAGTCCAATCGTCGGTGGCTTGGGGATGTCTTGCAATCAGAGAAGTTAATGCAGAATGGAGCGCTTGCACGTTTTCGGGGGTCGGGGGCGCATTCTTTGCCGGTAGAGTTAAACCTCCACTCAGTGCCCGAACCGGTTTTGGCGCCATGGCAAACCTCCCTAAGCGCGCTCAACTATGGGGTTTCGACTATGGACTCGTAGGATAGTGAGCCTAAACCCGTTTCCGCTTTAACGAAAGCTCATTGTTTCGCTTAAATCGTGCAAAGTGCATGTGATACGCTCGGCTTTGCTGCGACACTATAGAGGTTGGGCCTTGGCAGCGACTGTTCGGCCCCAATTTGCTAATATTTCCCGCACATGGGGCCCGGTCCGTGCACCAAGTAGGCAAATACGAAATTATCTCCGAGATTGGCCATGGGGCGATGGGGGCCGTCTACAAAGCCCGAGACCCGCTCATCGGCCGGTTGGTTGCGCTGAAGACCATCACCAGTGGCCTAAGCGCCCAAGCCAATTCCCTGGAGCGTTTTTATCAAGAGGCGCGCTCCGCAGGCGCTCTCCAGCACCCCAACATCGTGACCATTTACGAATTGGGCCACCAGGATAACACCCCCTTTATTGCCATGGAATACATCGAAGGGAGAAGCCTTGATCAAGTTATCGAGGAGCGCCAGGCCCTTCCCCTGTCGGTGAAGCTCGGCTACATCGTGCGCGTCTGCGAAGCTCTCTCCTATGCGCATCGCCACAATGTGGTCCACCGCGACATTAAGCCCGCAAACATCATGGTAACTAAAGAAGGCGTAGTCAAAGTCGTGGACTTTGGCATCGCGCGGCTGACGGACATGTCTCTCACGCAGCCGAACATGATGATTGGGTCCCGCGCATATATGTCCCCGCAGTTGTACAAAGGGGAACGCGCGGACGCGCGAGCCGATATCTGGGCTGTAGGAGTCACTCTCTACGAATTCCTTGCCTATCGAAGACCCTTCGGAGGTGAGAGCGAGGCGGAGTTGATGTTTCACATCTTGTCGGACTCGCCTCCAGCTTTGCAGCCAATCGCCCCAGACTGTCCGGACGAACTTTCCGGCATTGTTGTAAAGATGCTCGAGAAGAAAGCGCAAGACCGCTATCAATCGATGGAAGACGTGTTGCGTGACCTCGAACCACTCTGGAAATCGGCTCAACAGGCTACCGTGGCCGGGCTGCTCGCCGATTCTCAGCAGTTGGTCGCCGCAAAAGATCTCCAGAGAGCACAAGGGCTTCTGCGAAAAGCTTTGCAAATTGATATAGCGAACACGCAGGTCAAGAGCTTATTGGAGAAGGTCACCGCGGAACTCCGGCGCACTCAGGTCCTGCCGAAAGTTAACGAGCATCTGGAGCGAGGCCGTGGCTTCCTGCAGATGGGAAGACTGCGCGAGGCCCGCTCTGAAGTGGAAGCCGCGCTCGGGCTGGACTCGCGCCATGAGCCCGCGCAGAAGCTGCGCGCGGAGCTTGAAGAGGCTTTGGCTCGCGCGCAGGAGGTGGAACAAAAGCTGCGGCTCACAAAACAAAGATTAGCCGAGGGCGCGCTGACAGAGGCCGCTACCGCACTCGCGAGCGCACTCGAGCTGGATGCTGCAAATTCCCAGGCACAAGACCTAAGGCGCCAAATTGATGAGGAGCGGAACCGGCGGGAAAGACGCAAAAAGCTCAGCGAAGTGCTGCACCGCGCGAGGACACTCTGGACGGCTTTGAATTACGAGGAATGTTTGGACGTTCTTTCTGCGGGGCTCAGGGAGTTTCCCAATGATCCCGAACTAATGAAGCTCCAGGAAATGGCCCGTCACGATCTGGACGATTTGGAGCGCCAGCGCCGGATGGGTGATGTTCGAAAGCTGTTAGGCCAGCAGCAGTTTGCGGAAGCCCGAAAGATTGCCGGCGACCTGGCAAAGAAGTACCCACAGGATCTAGCGTTGAGAAATCTGCAGATTCTGGCCCAGGAAGGCGAGCAGGAAGAGAAGAAAAGAAAACGGTTTGGGGATGAACTAGCGGGCCTGCGAACGCTTCTGAGTAGTGGAGAATTTGACGCCGCCGTAAAAAAGGGAGACGCACTCCTCCGGGAGTATCCCGAAGAATTCGAGTTGAAGGAATTGATTGGCTATGCCCGGGGAGAAGCCGCCCAGCAAGAATTGCGACAGAGCGAGAAGAAGATCCGGGAACTCATTCAGCAAGAGAGCTACCGTGAAGCGGAGACGCTGGCGCGGCGCGCGGTACGGGAGTTTCCAAATCAGGAAATCTTCGGGAAACTCGCGGAAGAAGCTGGAGAAAAAAGACGGGCACTGGAGCAACGAGAGCGCGCGCACCGAGAAATACGCCAGCGCATCGATGAGATGAGCGGGAACATCAATCAGGAGAACATTTCCGATGCAATCGCTTTTGCGCATCAAACGCTTGCTACATTTGGACCGCATCCCGACGTAACGCAACTGATGAATGCCGCCGCATTGAAGCAGGAGGAGCTGAACAAAAAAGAGCTACGAGAGAAGCAATTTGTCGCAGCGAAGACCATGATCGATGCAGGGAATTTCATGGGGGCCACGCAAGTGCTCAACCAGGCGATGGCTACACAGATTCTTCAGCGCTCCGATCCGCGGGTACAGCGGCAATTGCGTGAGATCGAGCAGCTTTCCGCGGCATCGCGAACTAGTCCGCTGGGTAGCCGAAGCTCTACGGCACAAACAAGCGGAGCCGCAGCAGCAACACAGAAGAGCGGATTCGCTGAGGCCCGAGACCGCGTAGTTGACACGCCCGGGCAGCAGCCAATGTTTTCCGACAGCGCGGTTCTGAAGCCCGCAGCAAGTGAAGCGCCGGGTAGGCAGGCCAGGCCGCTATCTCAGGCACAAGCGCGTGATGTCACTGGAGTGGTTGCGCCGGGCAAGCCGCAAGCGGGGGGAAAAGGAGAGCAGAGTCCCCTTGTTGCCAATGTACTCGACTGGATGCGAAACGCGTGGCAATCCTTTGCGCATCGTATTTTGCCCTTGCTTAGGAAACCTGCTGCCCTGGGAACGGTGGGCGGAGTCGCGGTCCTTGCTGTCGTCATTCTCGTGGTCTTGAATCACGGCCCGTCGAAAAACGAGAAGGATCTCCGTGCTCGGGCTCTCCAACAATGGTCTTCACATGATTTGGATGGATCAGAACAAACCTGGAACCAGATAAAACAGCTGCGCGGCTTCTACGAAAAAGATGCCACCAAGGAGATCAAAGACATCGAGGACAAACGCCAGCAGGAGAGCCAGCTCTTCCAGCAAGGCGAAACTTTGCTTAACGACCAGAAGGACTATCCCGCTGCGGCGCAGACTTTCAGGAACGTCATACAATTAAACCTTTGGCTAACCGATAAGGCTCAATCGGATCTCGCGATCGCGGAAGCGAGTGGCGTAGTCCAGAATGCCAGTAATCAAGAACTACAGCTTTTCAATCAAGGGAAAGCGTTTTTCGACAGCAAAGCCTACGATCAGGCCCGCAAAACGTTCCTGGCGGCGCGCGATTTGAACGTGCCGAATTCCACGCTGCGGCCACAAATTGATAGCTACCTGAAAAGAATCTCTCAAACCGCAGATGCCAAGAAACTGTACGAACAGGCAATAGCGGACATCAAAAACGAAGACTGGGAAGGGGCACGGCAGCAGCTCCAGGAGCTCGTGGATCGCAAAGCGCCCGTGAGCGGAGAGGCCAAGCAGCGCCTGACAGATATATCAGCGGCCATAAATGCTGGGAACTCGTTCCATCAAACTCTGCAAGCAGGAGCGTACCGCGATGCGAAGAGCCAACTCGACGGAATGCCGTGGCCCAAAACGAAAGACAGACTGCTAAAGGAAATGCGAGACAGCGAGAACAAAAAAGCCGTGGATATTGAAAACCGCGCCAAGACACTCCAGGCAAACAATGACCTCGACGGTATTGAGCAAATCGCAGGTGAATTTCACAGGTTCGTCGGGAAAATGGAAGACCCTTCTCTCACCAAGTGGGCCAATGAAATGAACAAGTGGCTCGATAAAGAAGAACAAAGGCTGCGCCAAAATCAAGGTGAAAAAGCCGCGTTCGATGCGGCAATCTCAGACTTCACCGCGACAAAGGAAAAAGGTGATGCAAACCGTATGCAAAAGGAGGTTCTGCCGAAGTTCGAGAGAATCGCGAAGAGCTCCGGCGAATTTCACGCCCAGGCTGAGGACTACGTCGCTCATGTAATTCCAGCTGCCATTCAGGAGTTGATGGCCAAGAGCGTGGGGCCGGGGAGAGTTGTCGTCCCGCCGATCAGCTGCAATCGCGGAACGCCAAGCGGTCCGTCGAAGCCAAGCCTGCAAAGCGTCACGTGCGCGCAATTGGATTCGGATGCGCCGCTGCAATGGGCGCAGACCCCGACCGTGGAGCTTCCAAGCTCTGCTCATCAGCCCGGAAAGCTGCCCTACACGCTCCGCCTCCTGGTGTTTGTCGATCCCAGCGGAAAGGTCAAAGTCGAGAAAGATGGAGACGCTGATAACGACTTCTTCAAGAAGGCCAAAGACGCGGCCAAGCACTGGAAAACTACCGTGCCGAAGTCCGGCGGCAAGCCGGTCAGCGTCAGCTTTCCGCTGGCGATCACCTTCGCCCGCTAGAGAGCCGATAAGGGCATCCCGAGTCTCTTAGCTCTGGGAGAAGAAAGAAGCGCCGGTTAGAAATGATTCGTAGGCGTCGCGGACCGAAGGGAAATCCTCTTCGAGAGTGGTCAGTGTGAGGATGCCAACGGTGGAACCGCTGCGAGCGTAGACGCGACGGTAGTAAACGGACGGTCCATCCTTGGTGCTGAAGCGAACTTCCAGGCCGATGGTTTCTGTGGCGCCGGGAATCTTTGGGGGGAGAGTGGCGTCGATCTTGGGTTCACTCAGGTATTCACGGAACATTTTGGTTTGCGCTTCAACGTACTGAGACAGGGTGATGCCCGGTCCGAAGGGCTCTTCCATCGCGCCGATGTTGGTGGGAAACAGTTTGTCGTCCTTTGTATCCAATTGGATGCCCAAGCCCTCTTGAACCTGCCAGCCCGTGGGGATTCCGGAAAAAGCCCAACTCCCGATAGCGAGCGCGGGTGGCTGGCTGGGGCAGCTTGGACGCACCACACTGGCTGGCTGCCGGGCCGGAGTCGGTTGCGCGACAACTGGCTGAAGCACTCCACTCGCTTGAGCTGAAGGGATAGGCACGGGTTCTTCGTGAAACTTGGATGCTGCACCCGACACGGGAGGTGGCTGAGGCGATGGAGCCACAACGGGAGCGCGACTTGCGCTCCCGGCCTGGGGGGAAGCTTCTTTGGGCGCGGCTACTGGTGCTAGAGGCTGTTTTGGCGCGGCGACTGGGGCAGCGGCAGGAGCGCTGGGCGCGGCCACGGGCAACTGATCGTCGGGAACGATGCGAACAGCAAAGACGGTTTGGCCGCACTTGATCTCATCGCCCGTGGCGAGCATAGCTTCTTGAATTCTTGCGCCATTTAGAAAGGTTCCATTGGTGCTTTTCTTGTCGGTGATGCGGCAGCCGCTGGGGCCGCATTCCACAGCGAAGTGTACGCCGGACATATGATTGTCGGGTGGAATCGCAAACTGCGCGCGATCTGGTGCGCGACCGATGATCAAAGACTGACCACTCGCCAGCGTGACTTTTTTGCTGGCGAACGGACCCGCTTTGATCTCAAGGAGTAATCCCACGTGTTGGCGCCCCGTTTTCCTGTCAAATCGGACTAAGTCACCGCATTCTAACAGACCGAAACGTCAATTCGCGCTTTGCCGCCTGCCTCTTTCTCTTGTGCGGAAGTAGAAGTGTGCTCTTGCGCAGGCTGGCCATATGCCGTGATGCTCGGGTTATCCGCCGCCCGGAATGCGCTATCATCTTCGCAGACAGAAAGACATTCAAACCAAGAATGGGATTCTTGAAAAGCAAACCCGAAATTTCCCCGCCCAAGATCACTGTCAGCCTCGAATCAGGGTCTGGCGAAACGAAACTCTTTACGTTCAGCCAGCCTTTCCGCATCGGAAGGCTCCCCGACTGCGAACTCTGCATTCCCGAGAATTGTGTGAGCCGGACTCACGCCGAAGTGGTTTTTGAGGATGGCGAATGGCTTCTGCGTGATCTGAACAGCGCCAACGGGGTTTATGTGAATGGTGAGCTTGCGCAGACCGTTCCGATTACGGACAGCGTAACCGTTCGCTTAGGCAACGTTGGGCCAAAGCTGGCGTTCAGCGTGGAAAAACCGCCGGTCAAGACTGCGGGTTCCGTTGGCACCGAAACCACCATAGCGGAATACATCAATCGCTACTTCGAACCTGCCAAGAAAGATGTGAACTTCGGCACCCACACCATGTTCGTGCGGCAAGCTTTCGCGAAGGTTCAGACAAAACAAAAGAAGAAATATTGGATGATTATCGCGGCGCTGGCTGTCCTGGTTTCCGGCGTAGGCGCCTACGCCTTCTATGAGCGCCACCAAGCGCAGCAACAGAGAAAACTCGCAGAAGACATCTTCTACAATATGAAGTCCCTGGACGTGGATATCGCGGCGCTGGAACTCATGGTCATGGAGTCGCAGAGCCAGCGTGGGAAGGACGAAATCCTGACATTCCAAGCGCGCCGCAAGGAAATGCAGAAAAATTACGACAAATTTCTGAATTCGCTCAATGTCTACAACACGAAATTGACCGAGCAGGACCGCCTCATCCTTCGCATCGCGCGCATCTTCGGCGAATGTGAAATGAATATGCCGCCCGGCTTTGTGCCGGAGGTTCACAAATACATTGACAGGTGGAAGTCCACGGACCGCTTGGCAAACGCGGTCAGCGTTGCCGTGAGAAACGGCTACAACGTCAGAATTTCACAGGAAATGCTTGCGCAAGACCTGCCGCCGCAATTTTTTTACCTGGCTCTCCAGGAAAGTAATTTTGACCCGTACATTATCGGCCCGGAAACACGAAAAGGGATCGCCAAAGGCATGTGGCAATTCATCCCGGAGACCGCCATTAAATACGGCCTCAGGGTCGGGCCACTTGCGGATTTGCGGCGGCCGGACCCGGGCGATGACCGGCACCGCGTGGATTTGGCAACGAAAGCAGCGGCGCACTATCTGAAAGACCTCTACAGTACCGATGCGCAGGCGTCCGGTCTGCTGGTGATGGCGTCGTACAACTGGGGCGAGAATCAGGTTTTGCCGCTCATCCGCAGCATGCCCGCCAATCCCAAGGACCGCAATTTCTGGGAACTGTTGACAAAACACCGAGACCACATTCCGCAGGAGACCTACGATTATGTGTTCTCCATCGTTTCCGCCGCGGTGATCGGCGAAAATCCTCGGCTATTTGGATTTTCTTTTGATAATCCGCTGGGGCTTTTGGAGCAGTCCGCGTCAACCCAAAAAGCTCCGATCATCAATGAAATTGTATCTCGAGTTGCCGAGCAGAACCGTCGATTTTACTCAGATAGTCGGGCGGACGGCGCACTTGCGCAAAGAGACACTGCTGTCACGAGTGAATATGGGGTAGCCGGCCGTGGTCAAGTCCTCCAGATAGCTAAGCTCCAGGATACTCGAAGATTCGTTCCTGGAACCGCATTACTACCAAAGGGCCAAAACAGCGTGCAACCTACAATCCCACAGGAACAGCAATGTGCGCGTTTCCTCGCATCGACAACAATTTTCACGGAAAATTGTTGGTCGGATTTGATTTCGTCGCTGGAGGCGAACATAGCTTCCTAGATGAGCGCCGTTGAGGAACGTGCCGCTGGGGCTCTTCTTGTCGATGAGACGGCAGCCGTTGGGGCCGCGCTCAACGGCGAAGTGAACGTTTGAAATGAACTAATCTTGAGGGAATGCTTGATTAGCGTTGGAGGTCCGCCCTACACAAATTGATTGGCCGCTGGACAGGGCGATGACTCTAGCACCGAGTTGGCTCACTTTGGGCTCCAGAATCACGATCGGCAACTTCTTTCTTTGATGGCTGTTCTCTACTTCGAAGTATTTAGTGGCGTTCTTTTTGGCACTTTATGCTTTACGTCACGATCACGCATAGGCACCCAGACTTCGACGATATCTTCGCGTTGATGATAAACGTCCACGTATTCCAATTCCGGCTCGTGCGAATGTCCCATAACATACAAGCCAAAGTCTCCGTTGTGCGCGACCCAATAAGCTGCCGCCCCCGTAACGAAGCTGGGACGACGCACGCAATCAAACTCCTTGAGAACTGGGTGGTCCACCGCTTTGTTCGTGAAGTTGTGGCCTCGGGTAGCACCGTCTTGATTTGAACTGTCGACTCTCTGCCCGTGCTCGATGAAGATGCTATCATCGATGATGGGGTGCATTCGCGTGTGAACCGTTGACTGCACAGGGTTGCGAATCCAGTCCGAAGGAACACCTGGGGCGATTCCCGAGGAGAAGTAATTGCTAATATAGCTGTTCGCCGCCGTTACGACTTCTTGGCGGATCGTATACGAGTCATGGTTTCCGTGCAGAAACCTCAATTCCATTCCCACGGCCTCGCATTCGTCGAACTTAGCGAACATTTCTGAAAATATCAGGTGAGTGCCGCCAACCCAACTCCCGACTTCTGCAGCGGCCGATGACCCTTTCAGACGAACACCATCCTCGTCGCCAGGCTTCATCTTGTATTCCTGGAAATAGCAATCTCTACCTCCCCAGAGCTCATACATGTCACCCAGTTGAATCAGAGTCACTTGCCTGGCCGATGGAAACCGACGGGCCTGATCCAAGAAGGAGGTCATGGCGGGAATACTCAGACGAGATCTAAACAAATCACGGGCACTTGCGTTCGTGAATAGATTATATTTTGATTCCCATTGAGTCTGCCAAACTTTATACTCCGGATTCCTTGTGCTATGAGTAGGTTCGTCCAAATCATAGGGCAGTGGCGGTGAAGGAGGCGTCTGCACATCGAGGGGAGGGGACTGTGGGACATGCATATCGGGCAATATGACGTAAAGATGAGTGGGGTCGGCAGGGTACCGATCCGGAATCGGCATCCGACGAGTGAGCCTTAGACCTGACACGAAACCCAGAAATTCCTCAAGGAACGGTTCGTGGTTACCGCCCCTTCCACCGGAGCGCGGTCGGGGTTGGCTTGTGTCAGCGCCAGGAACGTAACTGCATAGAGCGGCCTCGTGACCGCAGACAAGTCCCAGCGTTTGATGGCCGCTCAGCCAAAGACCGACATCCATATATAGGAAGCGACTTCGTTTAAGTTGAAGAACCTGGTGCGTATTGACCGTGATGCAAGCGGCCCGTTGCTCACTAGGACCGACAATATCTTCGGCCGCCTGCGCTTTCCAGTCCTTTTCTAATGGCATATTCTCGCCGTCGCAGTCGACTGCTGTCCATTGGCCGCGGTCCAGGTCAGATCCAGACCAGGTAAATTTGACCTCAAACGGCATTCGAGACGACCTCCCTTAAGTAAACCGCAGATGTGCGTCACCGTTTGAACCACGGTTTAGCTAGCACATGTGTTCTTTACCCAACGCCGATCGCGTCTCCTGATCGAGCTCTCCTGTTGCGTTGTCAGGGTCGCGTCCCATGACGAGGATCTGAAATTGCTGGATCGCGGCTACTGTGTCGGCGTCTAGCTCGCCATCTACGTCTCCGCAGCCGTACCCCAAGTTGTTGAGCCGCGCTTGTAGCCCTGTGATAATGGCCTTGTCTTCGTCTTCTTCATGAATGGGGTCTAGATGACCTATCTTGAGAGGCCAATGGATGCCGAGCTTTTCCAGGATCAGCTCACCATCTTCTAGGCCAATCGGTATTTCTTGTTGAACAAGGCCGCTTCCGTCCGTAGTTCCTTTTTTGGTTGGCCCACCTTCGAGTTTCAGCCTATAGGACTGATTTTTGATCGGTTTGCCCATTGCATCCTTGAGCGTGATTTTCAACAAGGCTTTGGGCGCTTTCAATTGAAATTGATGCTTTTGATCGGTTGGACAGGATTCCTTTTTCTCCTGCTTGTCCGGAATGAACAGCTGGTCGCCAGGCAGAAGGATATTCGGATTTGGACGCTTTTTTTTGAACTCGGCGTTTTGGGGATGATTGTAGATGGTCTGCCAATCCGAAAAGCCATAATCGAGGGCGATGCTGGACAGGTATTCACCTTGTTCGACCGTGTGCATTTCGCCCAAGAGAAAAGTCTCCTCAATGATTCACTTTCGCTTCCAGTCTTTCGCGTCGCGATTAGGAAAAGAAACCTTGCAGGTGCCGGAGTCGATGCCGCTGATTCTGGCGCGGCCCTTTTTGTCGAGAGAGCCTTCGATGGTGCTGCCGTCCGGGAGTGTGATGCGGTAGTCCTCATTGGGGACAGCATGGCCGTCTTCGTCAGCCAATTCGATGGCAATCCAAGATTTTTTCTCAGGAGAAACGGTTTGATTGGAAGCGGGATCCGGGGCGGAACCGCAAGATGAGGAGGGAGAGCCGGCGGGGGCTGGACTCATATTCTGATTCGCGTCGTTGGAGGCGTTGTCGAGCGCGCTATTTCCACCGCTACTCACGCGAATCTCCTTCGGACATCTTTTTTTGGTTTTTGGCGCCGGCAAGGGCGTTGGCGTTGCTGCTCATGGCTGGGGCCTCGGTTGAGCTTGAGGTTTAGGTTGTGGCTGATTTTCGCGCTTTTTGGCGGCTTTGTACAGACGCTCGATTTTCGTTGAAGGATTTCGGATGGCTTGGTTCTGAAGGATAGATTGGGCCCAAGGATGTGCGGGGTCTTTGTCGAAGTCGCGGCCATAGAGAATCATCAGGTCA
>DATDNK010000361.1:0-10317 GCA_036518275.1 Candidatus Acidiferrum sp. | reverse complement strand
GCGGCGGCGGCGGCGCGAGCCAAGTTGCGGTAACCATCAAACCTACTTCTGAGATTGTCACCGTAAGTCAAACGACGCTATTCACCGATACGGTAACGGGAACTACGAATACGGCGGTCACTTGGGAAGTGAACAACATGGCGGGCGGATCTACGGCTACTGGCACGATTACCTCCTCTGGAGCTTACACGGCGCCCGCGCAGGTGCCGAATCCGGCCACAGTCACAGTCACCGCAGTATCCCAAGCAGACACAACGAAGTCCGCATCTGCCTCCGTGACCATCGAGGCACACACACCCAATGAAGCCGCACAAGCCCTCCCAATAAAACTTGGAACCACCGGCGGCAACGCCAACGATTTCAGCCGGCAAGGGAATTTCATTACCTGCTGCGGAGGAACTCTTGGATCGCTGCTCCAACGGACGGGAACGCTTTATATCCTGAGCAATAACCACGTGCTCGCGCGGAGCGATTCCGCATCTCTGGGAGAGAACATCATCCAGCCCGGACTAGTTGATACGAATTGCGGTGGGACGCCCTCCTCCACCGTGGCGAACTTATCCCAGTTCGCAAACCTGCAAAACTCCGGGAAGAACGTGGACGCTGCAATCGCGCAGATCCTTCCCGGAGCCGTAGACACAACGGGGACGATTCTATTGCTGGGCAGTACCGCTACCGGAGGAGTTCCCGATCCTGGGCCGCCGCATGCGGGAATGGGGATCGCCGCAACCGTAGGCATGAACGTGGCAAAGAGCGGACGTACGACCGCCTTGACCTGTTCAACCATCGGTACAGTGGGATTGGCGACTAGCGTGCAATACCAGACTGGTTGCGGGACAGGAACCAAATTTACCGTTAATTTTTCGAATCAGATTTCGGTCACCGGGGGAACCTTCAGCGGACCAGGGGATTCCGGATCGCTCATTGTTTCGGAAAGTACCACGGATCCTGTGGCTTTGCTTTATGCTGGTTCGGACACGGACACCGTCGGTAATCCGGTGCAGGATGTAATAAACGCGATGGCCGATAACCTAGGAAACAAGCCGGCATTCGTGGGGAGCGCCTCAACACATCAGGTTCTCGGCTGCACGCTTCCGGGTTTCTCCGCCGCGCATGCGAATGCTCAGGCCTCTTCGTCTCTTGGAGGGCAGTCGCTCGCGGCCGCCGCGAGTGCAAGAGACAGCCACGTGAATGAACTTCTAGCAAATCCTTACGTGCGAGCCGTTGGCGTCGGTGCAAGTCTCGATCGTCCCGGGGAGCCTGCGGTCCTCCTGGTAGTCGATCCAGGCCAGCCTCGAGTTGAGCTGCCCGCCGTCCTAGACGCCGTTCGCACGCGGATTGTCCAAGCAGAAGCAAACACGCCGCGGGGTGTCCTTGACGAAGTGCAAAGTGCGCCGCTCACAGTGAACGGCGACCCATTTTCCGTAAGCAAGGTTTCCGAAGCACAAATGGCGCTGGCAAGAGCAGCTCACGGAGCGCATGTTGACGAGTGGATGAAAAAGCCTGGCGTGCAAGGATTCGGTATCACTTCCAGTGCCGATGCACCTGGTGAGGCGGCGCTGATGATTTTCCTCATTCGTGGCGTAGCGCATCCGCCCATTCCGCCGGTAATTGATGGAGTGCGGACGCGCGTCCGTGAATCCAGCCGCTTCCGCGCAGGATTCGGCGACACGCCTGCGCAGCGCCCATGCTCTGTGCCTTTGCTAAAGAAATTGGCGCCGGGACCTGCATCGAAACTCCAATAGAGCTAATGGATCGCTAACCGAGGCTGGAAGAATCCGCTGGCCGCTTCTTGATCCTTTTCTTCCCCCTGTTGTAGGCGTAGAATCCGCTTAAAACTCAAGCCGAGTTCGCTCCTTCGGCGGTGCTCGACTGTCGGGAGGATGCTATGCGTTGGACGATCTTCGTTGCGAGTGCGATGTTGCTTTCCGGAATTCTTTTCCCAAGACCAAATCTCACCCAGGAAAAACCGGCTTCAACGGAACCCCAAATGACGCCGGAAGATGTTGCGAAGAAGAATCCCATTCCGCCAACGGCGGAGAGTCTGACGGAAGCGCGGAAAATGTTCGGGTACAATTGCGCGATGTGTCATGGAAAAACGGGCGACGGCAAAGGCGACCTCGCTGCAGATATGAAACTTGAACTTCGGGACTGGCGTGATCCGGCTTCTCTCGAGAAGCTGACCGATGGCGAACTCTTTTGGATTATTAGCAACGGAAAAGGGAAAATGCCTGCAAACGGCGACCGCGATAAGGAAAAGATGCGCTGGAGCTACGTGAACCTGGTACGTTCTTTCGCGAAGAAAGACGCGGCGGCCGCGGACAAACCCAAGACCGAGAACCCCCAGCCTTAGATGTCCTCCAGGTGCGTGACAGCTCATCAGCCCGTGATATCCTCGCATAGAGAATTTGCGAAAGGAGCAAATGGATGGCCCATGCGCCACAATTCTTGAAGCTGGTCAATGAATCGAAGAAGAAGATCAAAGAAACGAATGTTGCCGATGTGAAGCGCCGCCTTGATGCTGGGGAAAAACTTCTCCTCGTAGATACTCGAGAAGACAATGAGTGGGCCAACGGCCACATTCCTGGAGCGATTCACTTGGGAAAAGGCGTCATTGAGCGCGACATCGAACAGGTTGTGCCCGATACCAAGGCGAAACTCATCCTATACTGCGGCGGCGGCTTCCGCTCCGCGCTAGCTGCGGAGAATCTTCAAAAAATGGGCTACACCAATGTCGAATCCATGGACGGCGGCTGGAAAGGGTGGGTTTCGGCGGGACTTCTAACCGCTAAGGGATAGCTACTCTCTGCCGGTCTGCTTTGCGATTAAAAAAGTTGGCTGGGGCGGGAGGATTCGAACCTCCACCATCCTCATTAACAGTGAGGTGTCCTACCGATTGGACCACGCCCCAGCAGTGGCAATCCCTCGGACGGGGCTGAGCAGGTAGGCTCGTCCGCGGAAAAAAGCGGACAACGCTAATTTCAAGATACCATGAATGCGGAGCGGCACGCGAGACTCTCCCTAGAGTTAAAAAACAAGCTGCACGAACTGCCCCTCGCATAATGAACAACGCCGAACCGCAAAAATGTACAGGCGCATTCAGGTTTCTTGCCGATACGGCACGGCGCTGCAACTCGAAGGAGAAAATTTTTTGGCATCTTTCGAAAGAAATTCGAATCAAAGACTCAGAGGAAACATTTTTGAAAAAACGAGCAGAAATCTTGCAATCCTGAAAGTTTTATTGGAAACTAGGCGGTCGGTTTGGGCCCGGGTTTGCACTTCCCGGTTAAACACGTGGGACGCCCTCGCTTAGGGCCCATCAGCGCGCTCCCCGCCAAAGTGCAAAAACGAACATGGCTCAGATTTTTCATCGAAGCACAAACTTCATCTCTCGATTTAGTGTGTTCTCGTTCCTTTTTCTACTGGGTTTTGCGGTTTTGGCCGTGCTGGCGGCGGCGCGTTCTCCTTATATGACGCGGCAGAACATCACCCGGGAACAACCCGTTCAGTTCAGCCACAAACATCATGTAGGGGACGATGGAATCGATTGCCGCTACTGCCATACCAGCGTAGAGACGTCCGCTTTTGCCGGGATCCCGCCTACGAAAACCTGTATGAATTGCCATTCCGTGCTCTTCAACAATGCAGGCTACCTGGAAGCGGTTCGCGAAAGCTACCGCACAGACAAATCCATCGAGTGGGTGAAGATCCACCGTCTGGCCGATTTCGTGTATTTCAATCACAGCATTCATGTAAACAAAGGCGTGGGATGCTCAACCTGCCATGGGCGGGTCGATGAAATGCCGCTGGTCTTCCAGGCTAACACGCTGCTGATGCAGTGGTGCGTGGACTGCCACAGGAATCCGG
This sequence comes from Candidatus Acidiferrum sp., assembly GCA_036518275.1. Classification (GTDB taxonomy): domain Bacteria; phylum Acidobacteriota; class Terriglobia; order Acidiferrales; family UBA7541; genus Acidiferrum. The sequence goes on along the minus strand of DATDNK010000361.1, from coordinate 6,450 downwards.
AAGCGGTTCTGCGGGAAAAGCCCGAGGACGTCTATAACATGAATTGGGAAGCTCCGGACAACCAGGAAGAGATTGGGAAAAGACTCGCGAAGGAACGTAATCTGCGGACCACGGCCGAGCTGACAAGCTGCTCGACCTGTCACCGCTAACGGACGGTATGACGGATCAACTACAAGAAAGACACAAGGAAGATCGGACGGCTCCAGTCGTGAACTTGGAAGCTCTTTCCTTGCCTCCGAAACCGCTGGACCTGGCTGCCGTGCGCGCCAAGTTACAGTCGAAAGCCGGGAAACAGTACTGGCGCACTCTCGAAGAGCTTGCCGGCGATCCGAGTTTTCAGGAACTGCTTCACCGGGAATTTCCTCGTCAGGCGCCCTCGGAATGGGACGATTCCGTGGACCGCCGCGATTTTCTGAAACTCATGGCTGCGTCACTTGCGCTGGCGGGACTCTCTGGCTGCGAGCGCGCGCCTGAGCAGTATCTCGTTCCCTACGTCAAGCAACCCGATGGCATAGTTCCTGGCAAACCGCAGTTTTATGCCACGGCCATGTCTTTTGGCGCGGACGCGATTGGTTTGCTCGTGGAGAGCCATGAGGGAAGGCCAACGAAAATCGAAGGGAACCCCGACCATCCTGCAAGCCTTGGCGCAACCAACGCCTTCACGCAAGCCTCGATCCTGAGTCTTTACGATCCGGATCGCGCACAAACGGTCACCAAAGCCGGAGAGATTCAGACTTGGTCTCAGTTCCTGGACGCCGCGCAGGCCCTGGTGGCAACGTTTCGCGGCACGCAGGGCGAAGGCTTTCGCATTCTTTCGGGGATTATCAATTCGCCGGGCCTCGCCTCGCAACTACAAAGCATTTTGACGCTCTATCCACAAGCCAAATGGCATCAGTGGGAACCTGCTGTTGGCGACGGAGTGCGGGAGGGTGGCAAGCTTGCGTTCGGTAGCTACGTTAACACCGTCTATCGTCCGGAGAACGCGGAAGTCATCCTATCGCTCGATTCCGATTTTCTCGCCAACGGCCCTGGCAGTGTTCGCTACATGAGGAAGTTTTATAGTCGTCGCAAGCTCGACCAATTCGCCATGGACGATCGCCTAGGCAAGGAGATGAGCAGGCTTTACGTAGTTGAGCCAACGCCATCGGTCACCGGCTCCAGCGCGGACCATCGGTTGCCGCTTCGAGGCTCGGAAATCGAGCAATTTGCGCGCGTGTTGGCCGCAAAACTCGGATTGGGAGGCAGCGGAAAGCTTTCTCCCTCTACAGACAAGTGGCTCGAAGCGGTAGTAAAGGATCTGAAGAGATACCCTCGCCGCACCTTGGTTGTTGCGGGTGAACAGCAATCGGCCGAAGTCCACGCGCTGGTTCACGCTATTAACGCGACGCTCGGCAATGTCGGCACGACGTTGTACTACACGGAGCCTGTAGAAGCTCAGCCCGTCAATCACCTGGAATCACTGCGCGAGCTTTGCGCGGATATCGACGCGGGAAGAGTGAGTACGCTCCTGATTCTCGGCGTCAACCCGGTTTACACGGCGCCCCACGATTTTGACTTTGCCTCGAAGCTACGTTTTGACGAAACGCTCAAAAGGAAAAAGATTGCGACCGTCATTCACGTCAGCTCGCATTTTGACGAAACTTCCCAGTACTGCGATTGGCACGTTGCGGAATCTCATTACCTGGAAACCTGGGGCGATGCCCGCGCTTTTGACGGCACGATGACCGTCGTGCAGCCGCTGATCGCCCCGCTCTATCGCACGCATTCCATGCACGAGGTGCTGGCGGCGTTCACTGACAAGCCGGGCCTTTCCGCCTACGATGCGGTCCGTGACCGGCTGAAAGCTGCCAACCCCACTGTGGATTTTGAAAAGTTCTGGCGCAAGACCCTGAACGACGGCGTCGTAGCAGGCACTGCGTTTTCTCCCATCAATGTTTCCTTGAAATTCAATCCCGCGAGCCTTCCGCCTGCCAAGGAGGGTTCTGCCGACGAACTCGAGTTCCTTTTTCGGCCGGACCCCAGCATTTACGACGGCCGCTTTGCGAATAACGGCTGGCTCCAGGAGTTGCCAAAGCCCGTAACCAAGCTGACCTGGGACAATGCGGCCTTAGTCAGTCCAAAAACCGCAGAAAAACTCGGCCTCACCCACAGCATCCCTTCGCGAGGTGGCGAACACGGCCAGGTTCTCTCAGATGTAGTTGACATTTGGCTCTCTGGCAGCAAGGTCACCGCAGCCGCCTGGATCCTGCCCGGGCAGGCCGAGGGCGTGGTAGTTCTGCCGTTGGGCTACGGCCGCAAAAAGGCTGGCTACACCGGAACCAACAAAGGCTTCAACGCCTACGCCGTGCGCACGTCCAATGCCCTCTGGGCCGCGAGCGCGCCGAGCAGCGTAATCCGCAAAACCGGCAACGATTATCCCCTCGCTTGCACGCAGTATCACTTCAACATGGAAGGCCGCCAAATCCTGGCAACGGGAACGCTCGCGGAATATCGGAAGAATCCGAATTTTGCCAACGAGCACTCGGAAGCTCCTCCCAAAGACCTGTCTCTATACAAAGGTGAAGCCGAATTCCCGTACACGCGAGACAAATGGGCGATGGCCATTGATCTGAACAGCTGCAACGGTTGCAACGCCTGCGTCATCGCGTGCCAGGCCGAGAACAACATTGCCGTCGTTGGGAAAGATCAAGTGATGCGTGGCCGCGAGATGCACTGGATTCGCGTCGATCGCTACTATACGAATACGCTATCCTCCACGAGCGGCAAATCCACCGGCGATCCCTCCGAATATCAGCCGGCGCTTGATAATCCCGACACCTTCTTTCAGCCCGTGCCTTGCCAGCAGTGTGAGAACGCTCCGTGCGAGCAAGTCTGCCCGGTGGGAGCCACAGTGCACAGCGCCGAGGGCCTGAACGACATGACCTACAACCGGTGCATCGGCACGCGCTACTGCTCGAACAACTGTCCGTACAAAGTGCGCAGATTCAATTTTCTTCGCTTCCAGGACTGGGAAACGCCGCAGTTCAAGCTCATGCGCAATCCGGAAGTCACTGTGCGCAGCCGCGGCGTGATGGAAAAATGCACCTATTGCATCCAGCGCATCAACAATGCGCGCATCGAAGCAGAAAAACGAAATGAGCCGATTGCGGACGGCGCCATCGTCACAGCCTGTGAACAGGCTTGTCCAGCACAAGCAATCGTCTTTGGCAACGCCAATGATCCTAACAGCCGCGTTTCCAAGTTGCGGCTGCAGCAGCGCAATTACTCGATTCTGGCGGAATTGAATACTCGCCCGCGCACCACCTACCTTGCAGCGGTGCGCAACCTCAATCCTGAATTGGAGAACGGATGAGCGCCAGCCAGCCGCCAATCGATTCTCCTGAAATCCGTCGGCTGACGCCGGTGCTTGGCCCGGGCCACACGTTCGGCTCGGTCACAGACAAAATCAGTTCCATCGTGCTCACGCGCCCGACCTCTTTCGGATGGTATGTGGGCTTTGCGCTTTCTTTCGGCTTCACAGCACTGATGACCATCGCCATCGGCTGGCTCTTCACCAAGGGTGTTGGCATTTGGGGCATCAACATTCCCATTGGCTGGGGATTCGCCATCGTCAACTTCGTCTGGTGGATTGGCATTGGCCACGCCGGCACGCTCATCTCCGCCATTTTGTTTCTTTTGAACCAGAAGTGGCGCACATCGATCAATCGTTTTGCCGAAGCCATGACGCTCTTCGCTGTTGCCTGCGCCGGCATCTTCCCGCTGATTCATACCGGCCGCCCGTGGATGGCGTTCTACATGTTCCCGTACCCCAGCACCATGGGCATCTGGCCGCAGTTCCGTAGTCCGCTCATTTGGGACGTTTTTGCAGTGTCCACCTACGGCACGGTTTCGCTGATCTTCTGGTTCGTTGGGTTGATTCCGGATCTGGCGACGCTGCGCGATCATGCCCTCACCAAGCCCAAGCAAATCATTTACGGCATGCTGGCCCTGGGCTGGCGCGGGTCCGTGCGCCACTGGCATCGCTACCAATCCGCGTATCTGCTCCTCGCCGGATTGGCAACGCCGCTCGTTCTCTCCGTCCACACGGTAGTCAGCTTCGACTTTGCCATCGCCATCGTCCCCGGGTGGCATACGACCATTTTCCCTCCTTATTTCGTGGCCGGAGCCATTTACTCCGGTTTTGCCATGGTTTTGTCCATCGCTATCCCTCTGCGCAAAGCGTATGGCCTCGAAGATTTCATCACCATGCGGCATCTCGACAACATGGCCAAAGTCATGCTCGCCACCGGCCTGATCGTTGCCTACGGATACTTCTTCGAGTTTTTCCTATCTATGTACAGCGGAAACAAATTCGATGTTTACTTAGTTCAGCAACGGATTCATGGCCCTTACTCTCACTTTTATTACGCGCTGATTTTGTGCAACATCCTGACCCCGCAGCTCCTCTGGTTTTACAAAATACGCCACAATGTTGCGATCCTGTTCCTCATGTCCCTGGTGATTAATACCGGCATGTGGCTCGAACGCTTTGTTATCGTTGTTATCAGCCTCACGCGCGATTTCACGCCGTCCGCCTGGGGCCGCTATCAGCCGACTTTCTGGGATTGGGCCACGTTTACCGGCACCATCGGATTCTTCGTCATGCTGCTCTTCCTGTTCGTGCGTGTGCTTCCAGCGATTTCCATCGCGGAAATGCGCGAACTGGTAGCGGAAACTTCTGAGGAAACCTAGGAAATGGAGCATCGTTCGCACATTTACGGCGTAATGGCGGAGTTCGATACTCCTGAACAGCTCATCCATGCCGTGGAGAAAACGCGTGAGGCCGGCTATCACCGCATGGACGCGTACACACCATTCCCGGTGGAAGGCCTTGCGCATGCCATGGGCTTGAAGCGCAACATGGTGCCGCTCATCACCTTGCTCGGCGGCCTCGCCGGTGGTCTTGGAGGCTTTTACTTCCAGTACTGGGCCAACGTTGACTCCTTTCCCATGAACATCGGTGGCCGGCCCTTGAATAGCTGGCCGGCGTTTATTCCCGTTACTTTCGAGATGACCGTCCTGGGCGCTTCCCTCTGCGCCGTGTTCGGCATGCTGGCTCTGAACCGCTTACCTCAGCCGCACCATCCCGTTTTTAACGTGAAGCGCTTCGTTCATGCCACATCCGACCGCTTTTACCTTTGCATCGAAGCGCACGACCCCAAGTTTCATATCATGGAGACAGTGCGGTTCCTTCAAGGACTGAATCCGCATCACGTCAGCGAGGTGACCGATGACTAGCACCTCGCGCGTTCTCTTTGCGGCTTGCGCCGGGGTGGCCTTCCTTCTTTCCGGCGGCTGCCGCTATCTCAGGCAGGACATGGCTAACCAGCCAAAGAATCTCCCGCTTTCTCCTTCGGATTTCTTCGAAGATGGCCGCTCGGAGCGCCCCTTGCTGGAAAACACGGTGGCGCGCGGCTCGATTGCGGACGATGCGCTCTTCGTCCCCAAGGATTCAAACGCTTTTCCGCTGCCCGTCAATCAAGAACTTCTCGAGCGCGGCCGGGACCGTTACAAGATTTTCTGCACGCCCTGTCACGGTCTGCAGGGTGACGGCAACGGCATGGTCGCCATGCGCGGAATGAAGCATCCACCCAGCTTTCATCAGGACCGCCTGCGCCAGGCGCCCAACGGCTATTTTTTCGACAACATCACCAACGGCTTTGGCGCGATGTACGGCTATTCGGCGCAGATTCCTCCGCGCGATCGCTGGGCCATTATTGCCTACGTTCGGGCGTTGCAGTTGAGCCGCAACGCTAAGGTGCCCGACTTGCCCGCGGAACTCCGCGAAGAACTGAATCAGTCAGGAAGCGCAAAGGATTCGACAGGAGGCCATAACTGATGGCCGTGCAAGAATATGCGGTGCCGGAGAGCGTAAGCCGCTTTCAAACGCGGGCGATCAGCGTGGGCGTGATCGCTCTACTGCTGGCCATTTTTGGTGCCGTGCGCACGCCTGGCGCATTTTATCAGTCCTATTTGATGAGCTTCTTGCTGATCCTGGGCCTGACTCTCGGATCGCTGGGCTTGCTCATGCTGCAGCACCTGACTTCCGGCCATTGGGGCATCATCATTCGGCGTTCTCTCGAATCCGCAACACGCACACTCCCGCTCATCGCTGTCCTTTTTATTCCCATCGCTCTATTCGGTATGAAATACCTTTACGCTGCTTGGCTCGATCCCGAAGCTCTGCAAAAAGAACCTCTTTCCCATTTCCAGCAGAGCTATCTGACGCGCGGTGGCTACCTAACACGGGCAGTGATTTATTTCGCGGTTTGGCTCACGCTGATGTTCATCTTCAACATTTGGTCGAAGCAGCAGGACACGAATCAGGCCGATCGTGCGCTGCGTCGGCGCTTTAAGATGTTGGCCGGTCCGGGCATCATTCTTTATGTTTTCGCCATGAGTTTTGCAGCC